>NZ_ABTR02000001.1:0-300000 GCF_000172975.1 Dethiosulfovibrio peptidovorans DSM 11002 | reverse complement strand
ATACCTTTCGGGGGTTCTCCACTTTGTAAAGGGGGACACAAGAGGAGAGAACCGGCTGGGTTCTTATTTCGAATTCTCCCTGAAGAGGGAATACCGCGACATGGACGGAAGCGACAGGGTCGACTATCTCAGGATGAGGGCCTTCGATCCCGAGATAATCCGATGGCTGGAAGCTCAGGAGGAGAACACCCCCATATGGGTTGCTGGAGAGCTCAGGTCTTCTTTGGGAAGCGGTCGAATCTACGTACTGGTTAAAAAAGTCCAGGTTCTCAATCAGCTTTGATATCCCTTTTGTGCTTTGTAGCCGCCTTCTTGGCGGCTTTTTTCATCTCTACCTATGAGGCTAAAGACCTACTATAATTAAGGCAGTAAGGGACTGGATTACCTAGAGTCTAGTTACTCTCATGGTAGAATGGACCAGTTGGATTTTTTCAGATTTGAGGAGGAGTGTGAATCGTGGACGGCATTCGCATAGATTTTTCCAAAATGCATGGCAGTGACGTAGGTAACGTCTTCAAAAGCCCAGAAGTCGCCGCTCCGGCACGTTCCTTCGAGGATTCGCTTAAGGAAGCGGTTGTCGGAGTGAACGAGCTTCAGATGGACTCGAATGCCATGGTTCAGAGGCTATCGCTGGGCGACGTCGACGACGTCTCGGAGGTCACTCTCTCGGTAGAAAAGGCATCTCTGGCCTTTCAGCTGTTGGTCCGGGTCAGGGATAAACTGGTCGATGCCTATCAGCAACTGAGCAGAATGGCAGTATGATAGATTGATATGGAACGTCTTTCAGAGATAAAAAATAAAATAGGGCTTCTCTGGTCGTCCCTCCAGAGGTGGCAGAAGGCCACTCTGGTGGGAATAGTGTCGCTTGTGTTCTTTGGCCTGATAGCCCTTGTCGTCCTATCCGGTCGGGAATCCTGGGAGCCTCTGTTCTCTGGACTGGAGATCCAGGACGAGGCCTCCATAGTGGCCTATCTCAAGGAAAACAAGATCCCCTACAGACTCGATCCCGGAGCGAATGCCATACTTCTTCCGGAAGAGCACGTATACGAGGTTCGTCTTGAACTGGCCAGAGCGGGGTTGCCCAAAGGCGGTGTCAAGGGATACGAAATCTTCGACGATGTCCAGATGGGCATGAGCGAATTCCAGCAGAAGATAACCTACGTCAGGGCGCTGGAAGGCGAATTGGCCAGAACGGTGGCCCAGATAGACAGCGTTGAATACGCAAAGATAAACATCGTGATTCCTCAGCCCCACCTTTTCCTGGAGCAGCAGCAGCCAGCCACAGCCTCTGTCCTTGTCCGGATACATCAGGGAGCCTCGATAAACCCGGAGCAGATAAAGGCGATCGTCCATCTCGTCAGCCACAGCGTGGAGGGGCTCCAGCCGGACGATGTGACGGTTGTGGATACCGATGGCAACGTATTGTCGGACCTCATAGAGGACGACATGTTCATCTATTCCGACGGAGCAGGGCGAACCGTATCATCGGTCCAGAGGGAACTGGAGAGACAGCAGGAAAAGGAGATGGAGCGTAAAGTCCGGGCCATGCTGGAACGGGTCTTCGGCCCAGGCAGCGTGGTTGTCCGCATAAAGGTCGACCTCGACCTGGACAAGAAGAGAAACGCCTCCACCCAGTATATTCCCGGTCCCACCGGCAAGGGAGTGGTCCGAAGCGAACAGAACACAGAGGAGAGCTACGTCGGCCCCGGTGGCCCGACCGGAGGAGCTCCTGGAACCACCACCAATATCCCCGGTTATGCCATAGACACAGGTGCAGGTGGCGTAGGCGAATACAACAAGACGGACACGGTAACCAACTACGAGATAACGACTCACGAATCGGAAAACGTCGAGACCCCCGGTTCCATAAGGCGTCTAACCGCCTCGGTCCTGGTGGACGGCGACCTCTCGGAGGAACAGCTTGAGGACATTCGGGCCTTGGTGGCCCCCGCCATCGGCCTCGACTCCGGCAGAGGAGATCAGATCGCTATCCAGTCGATGAAATTCTCCACGACATTGGCGGACCGAATGGCCGAACAGCTGGCAGCGGAGAGACGGCAGAAGATAGTCGCCGCCGTCACTTTGCTTGGAATTCTGCTTATACTTCTGGCCCTCGCCCTGTTCATGTGGTATCGCAGGCGCCGTCGAAGAAAGTCTCTCGATGCCGCCAGGAGGGCCGAGGATGCCGGACAGGTCCCCAGCCTTCAGGACCTCCTATCCTCTCCGGGGGCCATGGAAGCCCAGGGAGAGCTTGCCGTCCTGGAGGAGCAGATCCGGAACTATGCGCTGAACAATCCGGAAGAATTTGCGGCTTTTATTCGCGAATGGATAGTCGAGGACTGATCGATCGAAAGGGTGTCTGAACATGGCGAAGGAAATGTCCTCCAGGCAGCTTAAGGGGAAGCAAAAAGGAGCCATTCTCATGGTTACCCTTGGCAACGAAGTTGCCGCCAAAACCTATAAAAACCTGGACGAGACCAGCATAGAGGTACTTACGCTGGAAATAGCCAACCTCAGGAAGATCTCCTCCGAACAGAGGCTGGCCGTCCTGAAGGATGCCCAGGAAATCATACTGGCCCGTGAATACATGGCCCAGGGCGGCGTCGACTATGCCAGGGAGGTCCTCGAAAAAGCCCTCGGACCCGAAAGGGCTCAAAGCCTTCTCACCAGGATCACAGCCAGTCTTCAGGTCCGACCCTTCGACTTTATGCGCCACAGCGATCCTCAGCAGTTGATAAGCTTCATACAGGGCGAGCATCCTCAGACGATAGCTCTCATTTTGTCCTACCTAACTCCGGAACAGGCGGCTGCCGTAATAGGCCGACTCTCTGCCAGCATGCAGGCCGAGGTCACCAAAAGGGTCGCCAAGATGGACCGTATAACTCCGGAGGTCCTCCGGGAGGTGGAGAGAGTGTTGGAGAGGAAGTTCAGCACCATCATCGGCCAGGACTTCACCATGGCAGGGGGCATCGACTCGGTGGTGGAGATCATCAACCGTGTCGACCGCGGAACGGAGAGAAACATCATGGAGAACCTGGAGGAAAACGATCCGGAACTGGCGGAGGAGATCAAACGCCGTCTGTTCGTCTTCGAGGACATCTCCGGACTGGACGACCGCTCAATCCAGAGGGTACTCCGCGAGGTGGAGATGAAGGACCTTGGCCTTGCACTCAAGGGTGCTACGGAGGATCTAAAGACCAAGTTCACCAAGAACATGTCTCAGAGAGCGGCCGATATGCTCACAGAGGACATGCAGTACATGGGCCCCGTCCGTGTGAGGGATGTGGAGGAGGCCCAGCAGAAGATCGTCAACGTCGTCCGTGCTCTGGAGGACGCCGGAGAGATAGTCATAGCCAGAGGCGGGGAGGAAGAACTGATTGTCTGATTCTTCTCGTCGCCGTCTTATCCGTGCCGCTCGGCTCGTGCCGGAGGCGGTCCGGATAGGGATGGCTCCTGTAGAACCTGAAAACTCCGAGGTTGAATCGGAGAACATCGGAGAGGTGGGGCTCCTAAAAGAGGAGGTGGAACGTTGGCGATCCTCCTGCGAGAACCTAGAGGATCGTCTTCGTGCCTCCGAGGAGAGTCTGCGATCTCTCAAAGCCCAATGCGATGAAAAAGAGGCTGCAAGGCAGAGGGAGATTGCCGAACTTCGAGCCAAGGTCGAGGAAGACGGTAAAAAGGCCTGCGAAGAAGGCAGGACCAAGGGTTTTTCCGAGGGGCGAGAAAAAGGTCTCACTGAGGGCAGAGAGGAGCTCGAAGCGAAGATAAGGTCCGAGATGGAGCAAAAACTATCCGGAACCATCGACCTCCTCAACGGAGTCCACAAGCAGATACAGACCAACCTGGAGGAGCTTCTCGCGGCAAACCCCTATCGCCTGGTACGACTTTGGCAAAAGGTGTTGTCTCGTCTTCTGATCCGAGAGGTTGCCTTCGATCAGGAGGCGGCTCTTCGTCTTCTCAAAGGACTTTTGTCCAGAGCCAGCGAAAAAGAGGACCTCAGGGTCTACCTGAACCCGGACGATCTGGATCTGATAGAGTCCCAACGGGGCAACTTCGGAGACCTTGTCCGAGGGATCCGCAACATAGAGTTCATGGCCGACGACGAGGTCGACAAGGGAAGCTGCATAGTCGAGACCGGCCTCGGCATATACGATGCCAGATGGCGCACTCAGTTGGAGCAGATCGGAGTGGAGGTAGAGGGAGTCCTGATGGAGGGAATGTCCAATGACGAAGACCGTTGATTTCAGACACCTTCTGGACTCACTGGATTCCAGGCTATCTCAGAGGGACCTGGTCAGGGTCAACGGACGGGTCACGAAAGTCGTCGGACTTGTGGTCGAGTCCAAGGGGCCGGATGTCCGGGTCGGCGATCTCTGCGACATAAGGTTCAGAAAGGGACGAAAAAATCTGGAAGCCGAAGTCGTGGGGTTTCGAGACGATCGGGTCCTTCTTATGCCCCTCGGAGAGCTGCGAGACATAGGTCCGGGATGCGAGGTCGTATCCATGGGTCGTCCTCTGGGGGTCAACGTAGGTTCCGGACTGTTGGGAAGGATACTCGACGGACTGGGACGCCCTATGGACGAAAAAGGTCCGGTCGGTTCCAGTGAATTCTACCCTCTCTACGCAACCCCTCCCCATCCCCTGAGAAGACAGAACATATCGGAACCGCTGCCGGTAGGGGTCAGGGCGGTCGACGGAGTTCTGACCCTCGGCAGGGGGCAGCGAATAGGTATCTTCTCCGGTTCTGGAGTCGGAAAAAGCACCCTTCTAGGTATGATGGCCCGAAACACCGAGGCGGAGATAAACGTGATAGGCCTGGTCGGAGAGCGTGGTCGAGAGGTTCGGGAATTCATAGAGAGAGATCTGGGGCCGGAAGGACTAAAGAGATCGGTCCTAGTCGTGGCGACCTCGGACCAGCCTCCACTCGTCAGACTCAAAGCGGCCTTTACCGCCACGGCTGTTGCCGAGTATTTCAGGGATCAGGGCAAAGACGTGCTCTTGATGATGGACTCGGTCACCAGGGTGGCCTACGCCCAGAGGGAGGTCGGACTGGCTGTGGGGGAACCTCCCGCTACCAGAGGCTACACCCCCTCGGTGTTCGCCCTCCTTCCCAGACTACTGGAGAGAGCCGGTGCGGGAACCAGGGGAAGCATAACCGGCATATACACCGTTTTGGTGGAGGGAGACGACATGAACGAGCCAGTGGCCGACTCGGTCAGGGGCATTTTAGACGGACACGTTGTCCTCTCCCGAAAGATAGCGGCCAGAAACTTCTATCCCTGCATAGACATTCTCAACAGCGTCAGCCGAGTCATGCCCTCCATAGTCGACAAAGTACACCTTGACGGAGCCGGAAGGATCAGGGAAGTACTGGCCAGATACGCTGAGGCGGAGGACCTTATCGCCATAGGAGCCTACCATAAGGGATCCAATCCCCGAGCGGACTGGGCCCTGGACAACTTGGGAGATGTAGAAGCCTTTCTTCGTCAGGGAATCGGCGAAGCCTCCTCCTTCGAGGAAACGGTGGGAATAATCTCATCCATAGCCTCTAAGGGGATGACCGGTCGTTGAAGGACAGAATAGATCGATTCCGGAAAATCCTTAAGGCCAAGGAAACGGCGAGAGACCTGGTCAGAAAAGAACTGGCTGATCTTAAGAGACAGGAAGAGGCCTTTCTGGGCCATCTCAGAGAACTAAGAGACGAAAAGCTTGAATATATGCGCCGGTTCGAGAACATAGCCAGCGGAAACGTGACCATAGAGGGTCTTCGTATCGGAAGCGAGGACATCTCACGAACGGAGGACCGAATAAAAGAGGGAATAGTAAAGGTCCTGAGGTTGAGAAAAAAGATGGAGGCAGTAGAGGCCGTTTTGCTGGAGAAACACAGGGACGTCCGTAAAGTGGAGACCTACCTTTTGCAGATGGAGCTTCAGTGGGAAAAGGAATGTCTGAGAAAAGAGCAGATGGCCGTAGACGAGATCGCCGGGATGCTCCACAATCGCAGAGGAAAAAACTGAGCTCGTCCAGGGGGGCTGAAGATGAGACACATATCGGGACCGGACTTTCAGGGAATCCGGGAGGTGATGGAGCGTATAGGTCACCTCCGCCGTAAGATGGGAATCGAGACGCCTCCTTCATCGGTCGACTTCGATTCCGCCCTAAAGGAAGCGGAGGGCAATAAGGCGGTCGAGTCGAAGGACAAGGAAAGCTCGAACCTTCGAGACGACGGGCTCTCCGGGGCCGGAAGCATAGTCAGAAGCATGGTCGCCTCCTCGGGAGACTCCTTCAAAGACACCGCTTCCGCCATAGCCCGACGCTACGGCGTCGACGAAAGACTCGTCCACTCGGTTATCTCGGTGGAATCGGCCTGGCGTCCCGATGCGATCTCCCCGAAAGGGGCCGTAGGGCTCATGCAGCTCATGCCGGGCACCGCTAAAATGCTTGGTGTCGACCCGGACGACCCCGTTCAGAACATCGAGGGCGGCGTCAAGTATCTGTCTCGGTTGTCCGAGAAATATAATGGAGACCTCGAGAAAACCCTCGCAGCCTACAACGCAGGTCCCGGAAGGGTCGATTCCTACGGAGGAATACCGCCCTTCAGGGAGACGGAAAACTACGTCCGCAAGGTGTTGGGACTCTACAGAGGATAACGGAGGTCCGATATGGCTGAAGATAGAAACGTACAGGATCCCATAGACGAGGGAAAAGGAAAGCGTAAAGAAAAGAAGAAACCCGAGTCGAAAGGACTTCGCAGACTCATGCTCCTGTTATTCCTCCTCGTAGGGGTGGCCGGAGCGGCTATAGGGCTTCAGTTCAGCGGGGTCTGGGACGCCAGGCCTCTTTTGTATTCCATAGTGCCCAAACTTCCCTACGTGGGAGATCAGCTCTCGGACCTTATGGACGTTCCGGAGGTCTACACCATGACGGTGGAGGAAAGACGGCGGTACGAACTTCGCCTTTGGGAGGACCGTCTGACTGAAAAAGAACTCTCGCTGGACGAAATGGAACGAAGGCTGAAAGCCCTCTCCTCGGACCTCTCCGCCAGGAAAGACAGCCTGGAGTTAGCCGAGGCTCGGATAGCCTCCATGGACCAGAAACCCGAATCGGAGAAAGAGCTTTCGGAGATCGAAAAAGCCGATTTCGAGAGAGTAGTTCGCACCTATCAGGAGATATCGGCCCGTAGAGCGGCAAAGATAGTAGAGAGCTTGGACCCGTCTCTGGCGGTTAAAATACTGAGGGCTCTACCCGAAGACGACAGTGCTAAGATACTTGGCCGCATGGACGCGGCGAAAGCGGCGTGGCTGACGGAACAGCTGGCCTCGAAGAAACGGTAGGTGAATCAGGCTATGCTTATCGGTGCCGAAAACCTGTTTCAGTCATCCAAAAGAGGCGATCCTCCGAAAAGCTCCGTCAAGTCGGAGGTCCTTTCTTTCGGTGTGACGAAAAACTCCTCGTCGGAAGACACCGGCAAGTTCGAGGAGCTTCTATATCGAGAGGACTCGATACCGTCGATGAAACCCGGCGGCGAAGACGTCGGATCGACCGCCGCCTCCGTGTCGGAGGTAGTAGGTCAACTGGACTCCTACTCCAGAGGGGAAAACCGCCTAAACATACCGTCCTTCGTCGACCCCACCGGAAAAAACGTCGGTTCCCTGGTCATAACCCAGGCGGAACCTTCTGTTTCCCAGGTAGCTTCGGATGGTGCCACAGAAGAGGTTCTGGATGGCGAGAAGGACGACGCCTTCGTCTTGGAAAACGTGGACGCCCTTTTAAACGACCTCATAGGCCCTCTCGGTCCCTTAAAGAGCATTCCGAAAATAGACCTAGACCTGTCCGTGTCGAAGGCCGACGTTCCGTCCGAAAAGCAACCCCACCAGGTAGAGACTACGGAAACGGCGAAGCCAATGGCTCCAGTCCAAGCCTTGATGGAAACTTCAAAAGTGGAAGGACCCTCTTTCGGTGCGGTTCAAAGTCAGCCCGACGTAGCACCTCCGGCAGGAGCAGAAACGCAGGGCACCAAGGAAGTGGTCTCCGAAACTGCCAAGCTGGAAGAAGCCACCTCCGGCGCAGTCCGGACTCTGGTCGATGGCAAGGTAAGTTCTGAAACCGTAACGTCTCAGACCGTAGCTCCGGAAACAGCGGAGCCCCGAACTCAAGTTTTCTCTTTCTTTAAAGCGGCAGACGGTGGTTACGCTTCCTCCGTCGTAGCCGAGAAACCAGAGATTTCGGTCCAGAGCCAGAGGGGAAATCCAAAAGTCGATGGAACCGTCTCAAGGAAGACGGAGGGCGCTACCGTTTCAGCTGGATCGCCTCTCGGTTCGGGTAAAACGGAGGTCGTATCTAGGCAACAATCAGGAACTGGGACCTCCAGCGATGCCGGATTCGAGATGGCAACACTTAAAAGGGCCGACGTAGCACCTCCGGCAGGGCCAGAAACGCAGTCTACCCAGACCGTGGCTTCCGAGACGGTGGCTTATGAGACCGTTAAGGCTGCACGTACAGAAAAAGCGGCAGACGGTGGTTACGCTTCCTCCGTCGTAGCCGAGAAACCAGAGATTTCGGTCCAGAGCCAGAGGGAAAATCCAAAAGTCGACGGAACCGTCTCAAGGAAGGCGGAGGGAGCTACAGTTTCAGCTGGATCGCCTCTCGGTTCGGGTAAAGCTGAGGTCGTATCCATGGAACAACCGGGAACTTGGACTTCCAGCGATACCGGATTCGAGACGGCAACATCTAAAAGGGCCGACGTAGCACCTCCGGCAGGGCCAGAAACGCAGGGGCCCCAGGCCGTGGCTTCCGAGATTGCGAAGCCGGAAAAAAACACCTCCGGAACAGTCCGGACTTGGGTCGATGGAGATGTTGCCGCAAAGACCGCCGAGCCGGTTCAGCGGTCTCCGGAGGCAGCTTCGAAGCCGAAGTCGACCGATGCCCCTTCGGATACGTCGAAAGATGTCGTCACGATCGACACGGAGTCGCAAAAGCCGGAGACGGAAAAAAACGCCGGTCCGAACGCACTGTTTGCCTCCAGCTGGTCTCCTGAGGACTCCGACCGGAAGGATCAGCTATCGTACGTCAAAAAAGACGAAGAAAACTCTCTGCCGATGGTACAGGACGAGGCTGAAATCGCCGAAAAAAATTCAGAGGGTATCTCGAAGTCGACCGATAAAAACGAAAAGGAACCTATCGCCCAAAACGACATGAGATCCTACGGCAAAGAGGACACAGGTAAGGATCAGGGAGTCGATCCATCGCTGCGCTCAGCCGGGGAACTGAACGGCCCTGGCAGCTCTCGAACTGCCGGAACCAACGTTCAAACGGCTACACGCAACGTTCCCCTCCCGGGCAGAGGTCCTGAAATTTTGCCCCAGGGATTGGCACAGGTGGTGAGGCAGGTCGCTTCGGACGGCACCCAGAGAGCCTCCATAGTGGTCGACCCTCCTGCCTTGGGCAGAGTAGAGGTGGAGGTTCACGTAACCCCGTCGGGGATGGAGGCCTCTTTCAAGGTCGACAGCGTCCAGGTCAGGGACATGATAAAGCCTCAGATACCCCTTCTCCAGGACATGCTGGCCCAGCAGGGAATCAGCGCCTCGTCGGTAAACGTCGACGTTCGTCAGGGAGACGACAGACGTTCTCCCTGGAGAGACTCGATACAGTCCGTCAAGGGCAGAAGAGGAAGGACAGATGAGGACGACGATGTTCCGGAGGAGTCTATAGTGACTGTAGCCCGGATAGACCTGGAGCGAGGGATGCTCCAGTGGTACGCCTAAAAACTTAGGCAGGGAGGTCGGATACGCTATGACTACGGTAAACCCCTATTCCTCGGCGTCCTCCAGCTACACCGCCGGTCAGTCGAGGGAGATAAAAAGCGCCATGGACAAGGACGACTTTCTCAAGCTCTACATAGAACAGCTGAAAAACCAGGATCCTCTGGAGCCCATGGACACCAACGAAATGGCGGCCCAGTTCTCCCAGTTCACCACGGTTGAACAGCTCATGAACATGAATAGCAGCATGGAGGAGATGCTCTCTCTACAGCTCGGAAACGCCGTGAGCTACATAGGGTTCGAGGTAACCTACTCTCATGCCTATCAGGACGACCAGGGCAACCAGCTGACGGAGGAAAAGACGGGTATAGTCCAGTCCATATCCCATGAAAACGGATCGGTCGTACTGAAGATGACCGACGGTTCCGAGGCAGACATAAGCAGAATAATCTCCGTGGCCCTTCCGGGAACGGAAAGCGCTTGAAACATACGGCAATGAGTTTCTGTAAGATGACGGAATTGAAGCCCCACCATGGAAGGCGGGATGGAGAGCCAGGCAACGGACTGCCGATCTCTCAAAAGTTTAAAGGAGGTCGTTTTCTATGTTGAGGTCTCTCTTGACCGGAGTAAGCGGTGCCAAGGCGCACCAGAAAAGACTGGACGTGGTGGGTAACAACATCGCCAACGTAAATACCGTTGGATTCAAGAAGTCCACCGTGGTATTTCAGGACCTTCTCTCTCAGACCGAGAGAGGAGCGATGGCTCCCGACGGAAACGTGGGAGGGGTCAACGCAAAGCAGGTAGGCTTAGGTGTTCAGGTGGCCGGAATAGAGACGATACACACTCAGGGAACCGTGTCCCAGACCGGCAACAGGACAGACATGGCCATCCAGGGCGAGGGGTATTACGTCGTAAGAAACGGAGCAGAAAACCTCTACACCAGGGCCGGTCAGTTCGTGCTGGACTCGAACTCCGACCTTGCCATGTCCGGAACCGGCTACAGGGTTCAGGGCAACGAGATGACCGTTGACGAGGACGGAGTGATCTCCACCGGCTCGGAGCTCAGCGACATAAACATACCCATAGGTAGAAAAATGGAGGCCAAGGCCACCTCGACCGTTGGCTACAGGTGCAACCTGGACAGTCGGGTGGATCCCTATCTTCCTCTCGGCATACCCGACGGGGTCAAGTTCTCCTCGGAGATACTCGGCTCTGAGTACACCATCAGCGTGGCGGAAGGCGAGGACGTATCGGACTTCATAAACATAAGGCTGGAGAACGAAGCCGACGGTAGCGTCGAGACCCTCCGTTTCAGCTTTGAGGGAGTGCAGCAGAGCAGCCACGACGAATCCACCTACTATCCCAAGCTGGAGCTTGTGGGGTCATCCGGCCACACCGTAAACTACGACGCCGCCAAGGGAGAGCTTTCCATAGACGGAACCTCCATCCCCATGAGCGCATACATGAACTATCAGGCCGTAAGCATAGACGACAGCACCGGAACCACCCACACCTATCTGGCGGAGATAACCGAGATAGGCAACAAGGCCCAGGTGCGGCTCTGGGGAGAGGGAAAGGAGGAGTCTTCCGGTGATTCTCAGGTAGACTACTTCCAGTGGAACGTGCTCAAGACCGAGGACGGCCTCTTCGACCCGGACTCGACCCTCAAGATGACCACCGGCGAGGACAGCCAGTTTCCCGATCCCGTAAGCCTCTTCCTGGAGATAGACAGCTCCGGCAAGGCCCTCAACTTCCGGGGTAACGTCAGCCCCATAATAGGACCAGCCACCAGCAACAGCGGGGTCAATAAAGAGGGAGATACGACCGTTACCCCTGCTTACACGGTAACTTCGACAGATGGAACCTCTGCTACCGCTGATATAACCTATAGATTTCAAGAGGGAACTACTATTTCCGATTTTATTACACTTGACTTAGCCGATAGCGTTATTGGTGGAAGTACTACGATAAACCTGGCATTTAAAGGGGTCTCCGAGGACGGTAACGTCATCCTTCAACCGAGTCCTGATACCGTTTCTTTATCTGCTTCGGATCCCGATGATGATACTGCGGTGATTGCTCAGGATCACGAAGTTGTCTATAACCCGGAGAAGGGGATTTTGTCCCTCGTGAACGAGGACACAGGCAAGACTACATGGACCTACAGCGATTTCAACTTCCAGACCACCGAGATAAACGGAGCTCAATATCTGGTCGATTACAGTAGCAGCGATGGTACCGTCGGTAATTATGGAGATACTGTTACCCTCTGGGGACCTAACGATATGGGGGTTATGACGGCTTTTAACATGGATCTCACTGCTGGCGATGTTACCTTTGCTCCCGCTACTTCCGAGTATTCAAGTGCTAGTGGTGCCGGGGCTACGTTTGCCTCCAGCTTCGCTGGCGGGGCGAATGTCACTATCAAGCCCTCTCCCACCGATTCGTCCAAGCTGATCTTCACCTACGACGGAACCGACGGTGGAGATCCCGTCTCTTCGATAAGGGAGGGATCCGACAGCGTCCACGAGGGCAAAGGCACCATATATGACAGTCTCGGCAACGAGCATACCCTCGAGGTTGTCTGGAAAAAGGTAGGTAGCAACGCCTGGAGCTGGGAGGCCTTCCTGCCGGACGAACCGGAGCTCAAACTCTCGGACAACAAGGGAGTCATAAGGTTTTCCTCCGAGGGTAAGCTGCTCTCTGGCGGCGAGAACACCATCTCCATAGGCTTCTCCGCCATAGGGGCCGACGATGCCGACGTGGTGTTGGACTTCTCCGGCAAGTCTTTCGATAAAGAGGAGATAGAGGGAGTTACCCAGTACGGATCGGCCTTCACCACAAAACCCTATACTCAGAACGGTTACAGTATGGGGATATTGGAGGATTTCTCCGTCTCCAACGATGGAACGATAGTGGGGATCTACGACAACGGTCAGAATCGAGGTCTCTACAAGATGGCCCTTGCCATGTTCGCCAACCCCCAGGGGCTGGTGAAAACCGGTAACACCTGTTTCTCCAAATCGATAAACTCCGGCGATCCGTCCATCGTCAACGCCATGGTCGAAGGAGCGGGAACCATAGCAGGAAGCTCTCTCGAGTACAGCAACGTCGACATAACCGAGGAGTTCACCGATCTTATAACCACCCAGAGAGGTTTCCAGGCCAGCGCCAGGGTCATCACCACCAGCGATTCCGTTCTGGAGGAGCTTCTGAACCTCAAGAGATAGTTTTTTCGAGGTAAGGTGAAGGTCGGAGGCGTTTAAGGTGATAGAGGTAACCAGACTGAACGGCTCGGTGTTCGTCCTGAACGCCGACCTCATAGAAACCGTGGAGGCCAATCCCGACACGGTGGTCACCTTGCTGAACGGCCACCGTTACGTAGTGAAGGAAACTCCCGGCGAGATAATGGAAAGGGCGGCGGCCTATCGGGCCAAACGAGGGCTGCCGCCCTCTTTGACGTAGCGGTGTCGTCGGTTTATCATTGAAGCGACACTCGACTATCTGAAAAAAATGGAGGCCTGACCGTGGATCTGGCGACAATTATCGGACTTTCTCTTTCTTTGATATTGGTCGTGGGAGGCATAGTGGCCGGAGGTGAGGCCGCCGCCTTCGTGAACCTGCCGTCCATGTTGATAACCATAGGCGGAACCATGGGTGCCGTGATAATGGCGAACCCGATGGATCGCATCAAAAAACTGGGAAAGATCACCAGAATCGCCTTTTTCTCCCAGACTCCCGATCTGGTCTCTTTGGTACAGACCATAGTCAGCTTTGCCGAGAAGGCCAGACGAGAAGGGCTGCTGGCTCTTGAAGCCGACGCCTCCGAGCTGGACGACGAGTTCCTGGCCAAGTCCATTCAGCTCGTCGTGGACGGAACCGATCCCGAGTTGGTCAAGGCTATCCTCGACACGGAGATCAGCGTTTTGGAGGAGCGACACGCATCCAACAAAGGCATGTTCGACACCATGGGAGAGCTGTTCCCCGCTTTCGGTATGTTGGGAACCCTCATAGGTCTCATAGCCATGCTCAGAAACCTGGACGACCCGGGCTCTCTCGGGCCAGGAATGGCTGTCGCTCTCATAACGACCTTTTACGGTTCCTTTATGGCCAATATCTTCGCTTTGCCTACATCGGCCAAGCTGGCGGCCAGATCCTCGGAGGAAACGGTGGTCAGAGAACTCATGGTCGAGGGAGTCCTGGCTATTCAGGCCGGAGAGAACCCTAGAATAGTGGAGGAAAAGCTCAAGGTATTCCTCCCTCCGGAGCAGCGGAAAGAGCTTGAGGAACGGCACGATAACGAAAAGGGCGGAGAGGAATAGCCCATGGTGAGGAAAAAGAGGCGGAAAGAGGAAAAAGGCGGTGCCGGATGGCTTGCGACCTACGGCGATATGATGACTTTGCTCCTTACCTTCTTCGTCCTGCTTTTCGCTTTTTCGTCCATAGATGTGGAGAAGTTCAAGAAGATGATGGTCTCCTTCCAGGGTGCTTTGGGGGTTTTGGACGGAGGTAAATCCCTTCAGGAGGACCCCTTGCCCTACGGAGGTTCCTCCGGTTACGACGCCGGAGAGGAACGTCGCCAGACCCAATCCACGTTCCAGGTGGACAGGGAGCTTCGTTCCTTTTTAAAGGATCAGGAGATGGAGCAGGATGTATCGGTGATAGTTGACCAAAGAGGCGTAACCGTGTCTCTGTCGGATCAGCTTCTGTTCCCTCTGGGAGGGGTCGATATACGTCCCGAGGGCAAGCGCCTGCTTGCCAAGTTGGGTGAGTTCCTTAAAGGAAGGATTCCCGCTCTGGCGGTGGAGGGACACACCGACGACCGGCCTCTTAGAGGCGGTCCCTACAGGGACAACTGGGGGCTTTCCGCCATAAGGGCCGCTATAGTGGCCTCCTATCTGGTGGATGCCGCCGGAATCTCCCCTTCGATAGTGCAGGCGGTAGGCTACGGTCCTTTCCGCCCAGTGGTACCAAACGACAGCGATGAAAACAGGTCCAGAAATAGACGGGTGGACCTGGTTATTCTCTCTAAGTACCCTAAGCAGTGACGGCGGGGGAGAAGGAGGTCTATATGCTCAAGAGGATTTTATTGATAGCGGTCATAGCCTTGATCGCCCTCGCCCTGGGTGCCGGGGGAGGTTATTTCATGGGTCTTCGTTTCGGTGCCGAGGAGCGGAGCGTTACCGGGGTCTCAAAGGATCTTGAACGTCCCGGCCCCATAGTCGATTTTGGCGATTTCGTCGTAAACCTGGCGGACAAAGAGCCCCATCTGGTAAACTTCGAGCTGGCCCTTGAGGCGTCCGGCACCAAGGCGGAGGCTATCTTGACCGATGGGGGCTGGAGAAGCCACATCAGAAACGAAGTTCTCCTTACGGTGAAGGACCACATCGTCGACGATTTCAGGAGTGCAGAGGGAATCATGGAGCTCAGCGACGACATGAGGCGCCGCATCAACGCCATATTGCCGTCGGTGGATGGCAAGGTCGCGGTAAGAAGGGTTCTTTTCAGAAAGTTCGTCACTCAGTAGTCCGTGGGCCGTTATGCTTGAAAGGTGGTGAGATCCGGTGACTCCCGACGTACTGTCTCAATCGGAGATAGACTCCCTATTGGACGTCCTTACCAGCGGAGAGGTCGATTTCGAGGAGATATCTCAGGCTTCGGCGGAAAAGAACGTCAAGGGTTACGATTTCCGTCGTCCCGATAAGTTCAGCAAGGACCAGCTCAGGGCTATCCAGATGATCCACGAGTCCTTCAGCAGACAGCTCACCACCAGCCTGTCGACCATGGTCCGGTCCATAGTGACCTGCGAGGTCGCATCGGTGGATCAGGTCGCCTACGAGGAGTTCGTGCGCTCCATGGTTCAGCCCACCGTAATGGGAGTTCTGGAGATGTATCCTCTTGAGGGCAATGCCGTGGTGGAGATGAATCCCAACCTGGTTTTCGCCATAATCGATCGGTTGCTGGGCGGAAAGGGAGAGGTTTTCGGAAAGCCAAGGGATTTGACCGATATAGAGTCCACCGTTATAGAACGGGTTTTCATGAGGATGCTGGAGCTCCTCGAGGACAGCTGGAGCACCGTCATAGACGTTCGCTTCCGTTTCGATAGCATGGAGAGCAACCCCTTCTTCGTACAGATCTGCCCCGGCACTGATATGGTTTTGCTGGTGACTTTGAGGGTCAGCATCGGCGACGTGGAGGGTATGGTCAGCTTATGTATACCCTATTTCGTCATGGAACCGGTTATGGACAAGCTCAGCTCTCAGATCTGGTTCGCGTCCACCGGCAAGAACAAGGACCAGGATCATAGAGGATTTCTTACCGCAAGTCTGGGAACGGTGAAGGTTCCGGTCCATCTGGAGTTAGGCGACACGGTTTTATCCCTGTTCGACGTCATGAGGCTTCGAGTCGGCGACGTTATTCGGTTGGATTCGATGTTGGACGATCCCGTCAGGGTTCGAGTCGGGAGCAGGATCAAGTTTACCGGACGTCCGGGAACCGTTGACGGACGTTATTCCGTGGAGGTTCTCGAGGTGGCGGACGACGGCTCGAGCGAGGAAGAGGAGGAGTAATCATGTCTGACGAACTGCTCAGTCAAGACGAGATAAACGCCCTGTTGGAGGGCTCTTTGGCCGGAGGCTCCGACGACGGCGGGGGAGGTGACTCCCCCGGTCTGACCCAGGCCCAGCTCGAGGCTCTGGAGGATTTAGCCGGAATGTTCTCCGACGCCACGACCGGGGTCATAGGTATGTTGGCCGGACGGGAAGTCTCCGTTCAGATCTCCGAGATAGGCGAAAAGGGTCAGTCCGATGTGGTGGGGTCCATCGGAGGAAATCGAAACCTGCTATTTTCCGTCCGTTGCGATGGTTTTGACGATGCTCCCGTATCGGTCGTGATGAACGAGGGAGGAGTTGTTCTCCTGGCCGATCTCATGATGGGAGGCGAGGGCAAGGACCTTCCCGATGAGGCGAACGAGCTGTTCGTCAACGCCGCTCAGGAGGGGCTCAGCCAAGTGGTAGGTTCCGCCATGACATCCCTCAGTGGAAAGCTCAAGGGACGAAAGGCCATCCCCACCGATCCCGCCTCGGAGGTTACCGAGGACGATTGGCTGCTTTTCCCTAACATGGAGAGCGATGTCCCCGTTTGGTACATTTCCATGGAGGTTACCATAGAGGGGCTGGACAGTTTCAAAAGCTTTATCTCCGTTCCATCGGTTCACGCTTCTGCCTTTGCCGATGCTTTGATTGGAGAGCAGGAGGTTCCTGCTCCTTCTGCCTCTCAGCCCTCTCAGGGAAGCCCGACGGAAGCACCGCCTCAGAGACCAGCTCAGCAGCAAGCTCCTCGGCCTTCCGGAGGCGGTGGGGCAGGGATGTCTCAGCCTCCCTCGGGAGAGGCGTCGCCTCCGGTCGACGTCCGTCCCGCTCAGTTTTCCCCGCTTCAGCCTGCCGCCGTCGATTCTTCGCTGCCCTCGAATATCGGTCTCATAGCCGATATTCCCGTCCGGGTAACGGTGGAGTTGGGAAGAACTAGAAAGAGCGTAGGCGAGGTTCTGTCATTTGCTCCCGGTTCCGTGATAGAATTGGACAAGATGGCAGGAGAGCCTGTAGATGTTTTAGTTAACGGAAAGTTGATCGCTAAGGGAGAGGTCGTCGTGATCGACGAAAACTTCGGTGTAAGGGTCACGGAGATATTGAACGTGGGAGAGAAAATCCAGTCGATCGGATCTTGATCTGAAAATGACTTGAATAGACGAACAGGAGGGGCATTATGGCTACAGTCCTTATTGTCGATGACGCCGCTTTCATGAGGATGATGTTGAAGGATATTCTCACGAAAAACGGTTTCGAGGTAGTAGGAGAGGCGGAAAACGGTCAGGTAGCGATTTCCATGTACAAAGACCTCAATCCCGATATCGTCACGATGGATATCACTATGCCTGAGATGAACGGAATAGAGGCGGTCAAGGCCATAAAGGCCGTCAATCCCGGCTGTAAGGTCGTCATGGTCAGTGCCATGGGACAGCAGTCCATGGTAATAGAGGCGATCCAAGCCGGAGCCAAGGACTTTATCGTCAAGCCTTTCCAGCCTGACCGCGTGGTAGACGCTTTGTCCAAGGTATTGGGCTGATCGAAGTCCCTTGCGCGGAAGATCTATTCTCGTTGCGTCGGTTTTTTCTTTGTCTCTGTTCGTATGCTTTCTCTGCGGGCCGGCCTGGGCCGATGCGTCGTCTTCGATCGAGTCTTATCTGACAAAGATGATCCTAGCCGTCGCCCTTCTAGGAGGCGTCGGCTTTCTCCTCGTCCGTTGGGGGCCGAAGCGCGTGAGGTCCTCTAGGAACGGGCTGGAGGTCCTGACGTCTCTGTCCTTGGGCAGAGGCGTTCTTTATGTGGTGCGCTGCGGAACCGACGTACTCCTCTTGGCGGAAAGCAAGGAGGGTATATCGTTGCTTCGGCGATATCCTGCTGATGTATGGGAGAAGTTCGATGAAGCTGAACCTGAAAATAGCGATCCTCATTAGTCTGTCGGTCTTCTTTCTGTCGTGCGGGGGTGCTTCGGCCCAGCCGAATCAACCGGAACTTCCCGTGCCGGCCTTGAGGATCGCGGTAGAGGGGGCGACATCTCCTCAGGATGTCTCCACCTCGCTCCAGATAGTGGCTCTGTTGACCGTCCTGAGCGTGGCCCCTGCGATACTCCTCATGGTAACCTCTTTCACCAGGGTTTTGGTAGTCCTGGGATTCGTCCGAAACGCCCTGGGACTCCAGCAGACTCCGCCCAACCAGGTCATAGTAACCCTGGCACTCTTTCTGTCTCTCTTCATAATGGCCCCTACCTGGGACGTGATGTACAGCCAGGGGCTCTCTCCCTACATGGAGGGTCGTATCGGTTCGATGGAGGCGCTGGAAAATGTCACGACTCCTCTACGCCGGTTCATGTTGAGCCAGACGAGGGAGGAAGAACTGTCCCTTATGGTCTCTATGTCTGGGTTGGAGAGGCCTTCCAGTGCCGACGATATCCCCAACAAGGTCCTTCTTCCCGCCTACATGCTCAGCGAGCTGAAATCCGCCTTTCAGATGGGGATAGTGATATACGTTCCTTTCATAGTGGTGGACATGATAATATCCAGCGTCCTGATGAGCATGGGTATGATAATGCTCCCTCCCATGATGATTTCCTTACCTTTCAAGGTGCTGCTTTTCGTTATGGCCGACGGATGGAATCTGGTGGTTGTCAGCCTTATCAGGAGTTTCCAGTGATGTCTAGAGGGAGGTCTTAGAGATGGAAGCCTTCAGCGTCAGCGATATGTTGATGGAGGCGATCAAGGTTTCTTTGATGGCCTCTTTGCCCATACTTATCGTCGCCATGGTGGTGGGACTTATCGTCGGTATCCTCCAGACCGCCACATCCATTCAGGAGCAGACTCTTTCCTTCGTCCCCAAGATAATCGCCATAATGGGGGCTCTCGTGGTCATGGGACCATGGATCTTCGGGGTGGTCAGAAAGCTGGCCGTGGACCTTCTAGGACAGCTGGATCGTTTTGTAAGATGATGGATTTAAACGCCCTTTTCCGCGTTGTTCCTCTATATATGCTCGTATCGATCCGGTTTCTCGGGATCATTTTTACCGCTCCTGTCTTTCTGGCCTCTTCGTTTCCCATCCCCTGTCTTTACTTTCTGTCCTTCTTCTTCGCCCTTATAACCGTTCCTCAGCTGGGTGGGGGTCTCCCCGAGGTCCTGTTTTCCGGGGTCCTTCCCTTTTTGCTCGCCGCGCTCCGGGAGCTTCTCGTAGGGGCCTCCATAGCCTTCTTGGCCTCCGCTCCGTTCTATGCCCTTCAGATAGCGGGACGGATGATAGGTACCCGTATGGGGTTGGCCATGGTCAGCGTGTTGGACCCCATATCCCAGAGTCAGGACTCCATAATAGGACAGCTTCAGATCCTTATCGGCCTCTGGTTTTTTCTCTACTGGAACGGCCATATACTTCTCGTCCGAGCGTTGATGGAGAGTTTCAGGCTTTTACCCCTCGGAGAGATGGGGCTGGCCGTGTCGTCCGATCTGGGGTTGGCGGAATGGCTCGGAAAGCTCTTCGTCATGGCATTCAAGTTTGCCATCCCGTTTTACGGGGCTCTGCTTCTGGCGGATATCGGTCTTGGTTTCCTGGCTCGTACCGTTCCCCAGATGAACGTCTTCATATTGGGCTTGCCCCTGAAAATAGGTCTGGGACTTTTTCTGCTCATGGTCGTCCTGCCCATGACGGTGGACATAATGCACGATCAGATAGAGCCCTACCTTCGAGCGGCTTTGGGAAGTCTGGCGGTATGGCGTTAATATTTAAATCGTTTCGGCTCCAGTTTTTCGCCGAAGAGAAGACCGAACCTGCCACTCCCAGAAAGAGGCGTAAGGAACGGGAGGAGGGGCGAGTCGCCAAGAGCCAGGACCTGGGGGCCTCTGCTGTCATAATAGCCGGTTTAATAGCCGTAATTCTGTTCGGAGGGTGGATCTTCGACGTTATACTGTCCTTTATCCGGGAGTGCTTGTTCTTTATCGGAGATGGAACCTTGGGGCGGACCGGGTGGTTCCACTCTCTGACGATGAGGTCCATATCGGCCTACGGTCTGGCCATAGTCCCTATGGTGGTGGGCTGTTTTCTCGCCGCCTTTTTCGTCTCTGTGGCTCAGGTCGGCTTCGTTATGACATCTAAGCCGCTGATCCCTAAGATGAACAGGTTCAACCCTATATCGGGGCTCAAGAAGGTCATATCCCTAAGGTCCTTGGTAGAGATGGTAAAGGGGATCCTCAAGGCCCTTATACTGGCTATAGTTCTCTATTCCGCTCTGAGAGGGGATCTCGCCGATATGGTGATGGCCGTAAGATACCCCATCGGTCCTGCCGTGTCCCTCTTGCTGTGGCGAATATGGCTGTTGTGCGTAAAGATGACCTTTTTGCTTTTGGTCATAGCGATCTTCGACTGGTCCTACCAAAAATGGGAGTTCGAGAAGAACATAAAGATGAGCAAACAGGAGATAAAAGAAGAATACAAACAGATGGAAGGGGATCCTCAGATCAAACAGAAGATCCGCCAGAAACAGAGGGAGATGGCTAAGCAGAGGATGATGGCCGACGTTCCTCAGGCGGACGTGGTCATAACCAACCCGACGACATTGGCCATAGCCCTTCAATACGATAGAGAAAAGATGGACGCTCCGGTGGTTCTGGCCAAGGGAAAAGGGTTACTGGCGCGGAGAATCAGAGAGATCGCCGAGGAAAACGACGTGCCGGTGGTGGAAAACAAGCCTCTGGCCTGGGCTCTCCACGATTCCGTGGAGGTCGGCGAATCCATCCCCGAGACGCTGTACAAATCTGTGGCGGAGGTACTGGCCTTCGTCTATGGGATCGGTAAAAAGAGGTCTTAGTTCTCTGGAAGGGTCCCTTGGTTTCTGGTAAAGTTCTGGAATATCGAATTCATCATCTGATGCAAAACGAGAGGATGCGTGAGTATGGCAGAGGAACGGATGACTATGGTAGAGAGGATGCTTCGCTTTGCAGATGTAGGCGTGGCGGCCCTGATGGTTTTGGTCGTGGTCATGATGATCATACCTCTGCCCACCTGGCTGTTGGATATCCTCCTGACCCTGAACATAACCTTCGGCGTGGTGGTCCTTCTGGTGACCTTCTACGTCAACAGAGCTCTCGAGATATCGTCGTTTCCTTCCATCTTGCTAATAGTAACCCTTTTCCGGTTGGCACTGAACGTATCCACCACCCGGTTGATATTGCTTAGAGGTAACGCGGGGAACATTATCTCCTCTTTCGGCAATTTCGTTGTCGGAGGAAACTACGTCGTCGGAGCGGTGGTCTTCCTAATATTGGTCATAATTCAGTTTCTCGTCATAACTAAGGGGGCTGAACGAGTCGCCGAGGTCGCAGCCAGGTTTACACTGGACGCCATGCCGGGAAAACAGATGGCCATAGACGCCGACCTAAACGCCGGTTTGATAGACGAACTTGGCGCAAAGGAAAGACGAAGGGATATCCAGAGGGAGGCGGATTTCTACGGATCGATGGACGGTGCCTCCAAGTTCGTCAAAGGAGATGCCATCGCCGGTCTGATCATAACCATAATAAACATTCTCGGGGGGCTGGCCATCGGTGTGTTTCAGCGCGGATTGTCCCTCGGTCAGGCGGCAGGTGTCTACAGTCTCCTAACGGTTGGAGACGGGTTGGTGTCTCAGATACCGGCTCTGCTATTTTCCACCGCTACCGGCATAATCGTCACCAGAGCCGCCGGTGACTCGAACCTTGGTCGGGACGTGTTCTCGTCCTTTATAAGATATCCCAGACCTCTGATGATAGGTACCGCCCTGCTATTTGCCTTCGCCATGGTGCCAGGTCTTCCTACTTTCCCCTTCATGTTCCTCGGGGTGTTCCTTGGATTCATGGCCTATGGGGTCTACCGAGAAGCTAAGACCCAGGAAGGTCTGTCCGGCGAGCCCGGGGTGGGGGGGAAGGGCAAGGGAGCCTCTCCTGCAGGAGGAGAGGGAGACCACCCGACCTCTCAGACTCCCACCTCCCCGGAAGATGTCATGAAACTTCTGGCAGTGGACCCCATGGAAATGGAGATAGGCTATGCGGTGATCCCTCTTGTCGATCCCGCTCAGGGAGGGGACATGCTGGACCGTATCAGTACCATAAGGAAGCAGATGGCCATGGACATGGGGCTGGTGGTCCCGTCCATCAGGATAAGGGACAACATTCAGCTGAAACCCTCAGAGTATCTCATAAGGGTCAAGGGAGCTCTGGAGGGTCAGGGAGATCTCATGCCGGAACACTATCTCGCCATGGACACTGGAAACGTCACTGAGGAGGTCGTAGGTGTTCCCACCACAGAGCCCGCCTTTGGTCTTCCGGCCCTCTGGATATCTCCGGAGCTTCGGGACAAAGCGGAGGCCAGCGGCTACACCGTCGTGGACGCTCCTTCCGTGCTGGCCACCCATCTGTCGGAGGTCATAAAGTCTCACGGTGCCGATCTCATAACCAGACAGGAGGTCCAGAAACTTACCGACATGGTCAAGGAGAGCAATTCCGCCGTTATCGAGGAAATGCTCAGCGTTCTCGGCCTTGGGGACATCCAGAAAGTCCTTCAGAACCTGGTTGCGGAGCATATCCCTATCAGGGATCTGGTGACCATTTTCGAGACCTTGACCGATTACGGAAGGCTCTCTACCTCGGTGGACTATCTTACCGAGAGGGTGAGGGAGAGCCTGGCCCGTATAATCTCTTTGAGGCTCAAGGAGAACGACGTCATAACCGTGTCCACCCTTTCCCCTACCTGGGAACAGAAGATAAGGGACGCCTTGGAGGGCGATCTTGCCAAGGGATGGCGTCTCAACATGGATTCCAGGGAGATTTCCAAGCTGATTACCTCCGTGTCGGCCAAGTCCGAGGAGGCCATGCTTCAGGGATTCTCTCCCATCCTGCTTGTGAGTCCCGACGTCAGGCTTGTTGTCCGTCGAGTTCTGGAATCCTCGTTGCCCGGTCTGTTCGTGGTGTCTTATAATGAAATAAGCCATGGTATAGATATCAAGTCGTTGGGGATGGTGGAGTAGAGAATGAGGGTTGTCCAACAGATCACCTTTGAGGCTAAAGACGATGCCGAGGCCATCAGGATCGCTGCCGATCGACTGGGCAGAGATGCTGTGGTGCTTTCTACCCGCCCGGTCAACAAGGGGGGCTTCCTGGGGTTGTTCGGAAAGCCCGCCCTGGTCGTGACGGCAGGTATCCTGGAGGAAGACGAGCCCAAAAAGAAGGAAGAGCCTATAGGAGATAGGGTTCGGGCCTTTCAGCAGCTGCTGGAGGGGAAAAGGGACAGTTTTCCTGTCGTTCCTTCGGAAGGAAGATCGTCTGGCAAAAAGGAGACAGACGACACTCCCGTCGGAGAAAGGGAGGACAGGGTTGAACTGTCTTCGCCTGTGGCCACAGCCTCCCGTCCTTCCGTCTCTAGAGAGAAGGTCGCCCAGGCCTATGGAAAGGGTCCTAATTCCGTAGAGGAAAGGGATAACAAAAATCTCTCCGATGACGTGGAGAGAATTCAGCGTACATTATCCTCCGTACTTGAACGGCTGGATAGGGCTTCCGTGTCCGACGGTGGGACAGAGAAGCCTCCTGAGCCGAGATTGGCGCCTTCATCCATGGACGATTGTCGGGAGCGTTGGCGTCATATGTTGCTGGAGATAGATATGACCGAATCCTTCGTGGACGCTCTCCTAGAACGCTACAGAGGTTCTCTGGACGATTTATCCTTTAAGGATTGGTTGAAGGAATCCATAAGGGCACCCTTTCGGGACGTCATAAGCGCGCTGGGCGGATCCAGGGTGATGTTTATAGGTCCCACCGGGGTTGGCAAAACCACCACCATAGCCAAGCTGGCGGCGGCCAATTCCCTGTGGGAAGACCGAAAGGTCCTCCTTGCTACCGCCGATACCTATCGTATAGCGGCGGTCGAGCAACTCAGGACCTACGCCAAGATTCTTGGCGTGCCCGTCGAGGTGATCTTCGACCCTCAGGATCTCAAGGGAATCAGGGAGAAGAGGGATGTGGAGCTTATTCTGCTTGACACTGCCGGGAGAAGCCAGAGGGACTCTCGCAGGCTGGACGAGGCCAAGGAGCTTTACGAGGCTTTCGCTCCCGAGAGCGTCCACCTCGTCATCTCAGCCAGTTCCAAATACAGGGACATGCTCGACGTCATAGAGAGGATGGGGAATATGCCTATATCTCACCTCATATTTACGAAGCTGGACGAGACCCTTACTCTGGGACCGGTGCTGGAGATAGCCCTCAACTTCGATATTCCCATATCTTTTCTGACCGTAGGTCAGAACGTCCCCAACGATATAGAGGTGGCCTCTACGGATCGTATCGTTAATATGGCATTAGGCGGTGGATACGGTGATTGATCGCAAAGCTTCCGTGACCGACCAAGCCTCCGACCTGAGGCGTATGGTCGCTTCCATATCGGAGGAGAAAAAAAACATCAGACGGCCCGGTTTTCTACGTTCCATAGCTGTCGTAGGAGGAAAGGGCGGCGTCGGAAAGAGCAATATCTCCGTCAATCTGGCCCTGGCTCTGGGAGAGATGGGGCACAATGTGGCTCTTCTGGACGGGGATCTCGGATTGGCCAACGTAGATATCCTTATGGGTGTCCAGGCTCCTTATAACCTGATCCACCTGGTAAGGGGGGAGAGGTCTCTTGACGAGATCCTGTGCGATGTTGGAGACGGCGTCTCCTTGATACCTGGAGGAACCGGCATAGAGGAACTGGCCAACCTGGATGAATCTGCCCAGTCGGCCTTGATAAACGCCTTGGCTGAGCTGGAGTCCTTCGCGGATATCATGGTGGTCGATACAGGGGCGGGTATCCACAGAAACATGATATCCTTCGCTCTTTCTGCCGATACGGTTATACTTGTTACTACGCCGGAGCCCACGTCCATAAGGGATGCGTACGGACTCCTGAAATCCTTGGTGTTCGGAACGGTTGGAAAACTGGACGTTCGAGTGCTGGTCAATATGGTCTCCTCCGAGGAGGAAGCCCGATCCGTGGCCGGGCGTATGCGTTTCGCTGCCAGTCAGTTTCTCAGGGTGGACCTGGGCTACTCCGGATATGTCTTGACCGATAGCAGACTGTCTGACTCGGTGCGGGCCAGGAAACCTCTGATAAGATTCGCTCCTCGTTCGGATGCGTCCGAATGTTTCCGTAGAATCGCCAGGACCCTTATGTCCGAAGGTGGAGAAGATAGATCTTTCGATCCGGGGCGGGGCGTTAAGTCACTGTTCTTCAAGCTTGCCAGAAGCCTCGGAGTCGGTCGGGATAGATAGGGGGTAGAGCATGGAAGCGAAGACCCTTTTAGATAAAGATCCTCAACTGATAGGCTCCAAAGTGGACATATCCATAGTTGCCGGGCTCTATAAAGGGCAGTATCCATCTCGCTTGGAGGACGGTTATGAGGACGTATGGAAACTCTCCCATCCTTTCCTCGGAGGTGGTCTGCTGCCTATGTATCGCGGGGTGGAGCTTAAGCTTTCTCTGAGCTCCGATAAAAGCGTCTATAAAGTGAACGGTTCCGTCCTGGGCACAGTCAGGGAGGGAGCCATCGTCCTGTTGGTGGTGAAGGTCTCCGGCGAGGTGCAGAACCTTCAGAGACGTCGCTTCGTAAGGGTCCCCTGTATGCTGAACGTCGAGGTAGCTCCTCTCGGTTTTTTTCTGGACAGCCACCATGGATGGATCGACGGGGTCGCCAAGGATGTCAGTCTGGGTGGCGTTAGGCTTTCGTTGAAGGGGAACTGTTCCTCTTCCTTCAGAGATATGTCCAGATTTATGCTGAAATTGCCTTTAGATGATGTGGCATCCTATCTCTCCTGTCGGCTAGTCGTGGTACGATACATAGAAGAACATGACGTTACCGAGTTGGCCCTGGCCTTCGATTTTCTTCCTGCTACTCTGGAGAAATCCTTGGGCCGCTTTATTCGAGAAAAAGAACTGGCGTCCAGGAGGGATGGGCGCTGACGAGGGGAGGGTGATCCGGTGAAAAACATAAAAGTCCTGGTCGTGGACGATTCCTCTTTCATGAGGAAGATTCTCGGGGATATTTTGGAGGAGACGCCGGGTATAACCGTTATAGCCAAGGCACGAGACGGTGTAGACGCTCTGGAGAAAATAGAGCGATACAGCCCCGACGTGGTTACTCTTGACGTGGAGATGCCGAGAAAGAACGGCCTGGAGACCCTAAAGGAGATCATGGATCGTTTCCCCATGCCGGTAATAATGGTGAGCAGTCTGACCAGAGAGGGAGCCTCTGTCACCATGCAGGCCCTCGCTCTTGGTGCCGTAGATTTCGTGGCGAAGCCGTCCGGCACCATATCTTTGGACATGAGGGACGTTGGAGACGAACTCAAACAAAAGGTTTTGGGGGCTGCTTTCGCCAGATCTGCCGTACCAGGTAAGCCCTTTTTGAAAAAGACGACACCTCCATTGTCGTCTTTGAAGCGTCAGGCCACCGTCAAACCTCCGGTTCCCGGGATGCATCCGAAACTCGTCTGTATAGCATCTTCTACCGGAGGTCCTCAGGCGCTTCAACGTTTGTTGACCGCCCTGCCCTCTGATTTTCCGCTTCCCATAATAGTGGCTCAGCATATGCCCAGAGGTTTTACCGCTTCCTTTGCGACCAGACTTAACGATCTATCCAGTATAAACGTGGTCGAGGGACAGGAGAACACGATCCTCAGACCTGGTCTGGCGGTCATAGCTCCAGGCGGTTATCATATGATTCTGAAGGGAGGAGCCGGCAATCTTTCGATCGGTCTGTCCGACGCACCTCCTGTTTTGTCGGTAAAGCCGTCGGCCAACGTGATGTTCCTCAGCGTGGCCGATATACTTGGAGGAAACGTAGTAGCCGTCATCCTTACCGGAATGGGCAGAGACGGTACGGATGGAGCTCAGGTCCTATCGTCCATGGGAGCATACGTTTTTGGAGAATCCCCGGAAACCTGCGTGGTCTACGGTATGCCCAGGGCGGCTATGGAAGCAGGCGTGGTCAACGAGCAGTTGCCGTTGCATAAAATAGCGCCGGCCTTGGACCGCTTCGTGAGAGAAAATCGATAGAGGAGATGATAGGACATGTCTACCGATATGAGCCAGTACCTGGGAGCCTACCTCGACGAGGCGACCGATAACCTCCAGCAACTTAACGAGCTTATATTGGCGGTCGAGCAGGACCGTCGCAGTCGCGACACGATAGACGAGATATTCAGGACGGCTCACACTCTGAAGGGTATGTCCGCCACGATGGGTTTTAAGCATATGGCCGAGCTCACCCATGCGTTGGAGGACCGTTTCTCCAAGGTCCGAAGCGGCGACGAAGATCTAACCGACGACGATATAGACCATCTTTTTCAGAGCCTCGACCTCATGCAGTCCATGGTTGATGCGATCAGGGACGGAGGAACCGATCAGGACACCGATATATCCTCCCTGGTAGCCCAGCTGAGGGAGGAAAACGTAGAGCCCTCTTCGGTGGAAAAAGGCACGGAGGAATCGGAGCTTTCTGATCAGGAAAAGGAATGGCTTGTAGACGCTACCAAGATGGGGCTGGCTGTCTACAAGGTTAAAGTGCTCCTGGATCAAGAGTGTCTTCTGAAAGCCGCCAGGGCATATATGGTGGTAAGTCGCCTTGAGGAGATGGGAGAGATCGTGAAATGCGATCCCTCCGTCGACGATCTGGAAAAGGAACAGTTCGATCACTCTTTCATCGTGTATATAGGAACCAAGGACGAGGCGGACGTCGTTAAAAATGCGGTAATGTCCGTCAGCGAAGTGGTCGAGACCGAGGTCCTGCCCTGGGAGGTGGAGAAAGGGGAAACATCTGAGGAGGTCGCGGTCTCCGATGAAAAACCCGCTAAGGCCGCCGCAGCGCCCGCCCAAGCTAAGCAGGCGGATGAAGCTCCCAAAACTAAGAAGGCCCCGAAGGCCAAGAAAACGTCTCAGACCGTGAGGGTTGACATAGGTCGTCTGGACAGCCTGATGAATCTGGTAGGCGAGCTGGTAATAGGGAAAGCCCGAATAGAACGTCTGGTTCTCGAGTCCAAGCTGAGGGAGTTCGACGAGCCCCTCTCTCAACTGGGTAGAATCTCCGGCGACATCCAGGAGCTTGTCACCAAGCTTCGCATGGTCCCGGTTTCCTTCATCTTCGATCGTTTCCCCAGGCTCATAAGGGATATCTCCAAGAATCTCGGCAAGGACGTCGAGCTCGTGATAGAGGGACAGGAAACGGAGCTGGATCGAACCGTCATCGACGAGATAGGCGACCCCATGGTCCACCTCATAAGAAACTCCGTCGATCACGGGGTGGAGATCCCGGAGATCAGAAAGACCGCCGGTAAGCCCGCTCAGGGAACCATACGCATCGCTGCCTATCAGGAAGGCAACAGCGTCATAATAGAGGTGGCCGACGACGGAAAGGGCATAGACCCTGTGGCGGTCGGCAAAAAAGCGGTAGAACGCGGAATGGTCACTGAAGAGGCGTTGGCGGAGATGTCTGACGACGAGATAATCCAATTTGTCTTCCTTCCGGGATTCAGCATGGCCAAAGAGGTTACAGACCTTTCCGGCAGAGGGGTCGGTATGGACGCGGTCAAACGCAAAGTCGAGGCCTTGGGAGGCCAGTTCGAGGTCCGTTCGAAAGTCGGAGAGGGCACCAACGTCTACATAAGGCTCCCCCTCACCTTGGCTATAGTTCTTGCCTTGTTGGTTCGGGTCGGAAACGAGACCTACGCCATACCTCTGGAGAACGTGGACGAAACCATCCTGGTACGTGAAGAGGACATGAAGAGAATGCACGGTCGCCCTGTTACTCTGCTCAGAGGAGAGGTCCTCACCCTGGGAGATCTGGCGTCCACCCTCGACGCGGTAAGAGATGACGAGGAGAGAAACGAGTATCCCGTGGTGGTGGTCAGGGCCGGTAGAAACAAGATCGGCTTTGTAGTGGACGCCTTGGTGGGTCAGCAGGAAATAGTGATTAAATCGCTTGGAAGGCTTTTGTCCAAAATAAAGGGAATAGCCGGAGCCACCATCTTGGGAGATGGCAACGTCGCTCTTATACTGGACGTGGCTTCCCTTAAAGTAAGGGCTTAGGAGTAGATAGGGACAATGGAGTATAACGATTTCAGTCCGTTGCATCTTGATGCCATAAGAGAAGTGGTAAATATAGGGGCGGGAAACGCCGCGACTGCGTTATCCGAGATGTTGGGTAAACCGGTCGTCATGGGGGTCCCCGACGTAGAGCTAGTGTCGATTTACGAGGTGTCCGAACGTTTCGGCCCCCCCGAGGATTTTGTTGCCGCTGTCTACACTCATGGAGAGGGAACCTTCCCATGTAATCTCATCTTTATACAGGATGAGGAGGCCGCCCAGGGGATGGTGGATGCCATGTTCATCTCCAGGATGAACACGGATGGGAGGGACTTTCCCCCGGAGATGAGAGACAGTGCCCTCAGCGAGCTCGGAAACATAATTCTGAGTTCCTTCCTGAATGCGGTTAGCCGGATGATAGGATCTGAGTCGATCTCGATTTCGGTGCCAGGAGTAGCCCATGATATGCTGGGGGCCATACTGGAGTTCGTCGCCTCCATCTTTGCCCAGTCCGGTGAACTGGCTCTTCTGGTCAACACGACATTGAAGCTGGACCAAGAGGGGACGGACATCAAGGGGAACATAATGATGGTCCCCGATCCCGGAGCTCTCGAGATCCTTCTCTCCAAACTGGGGGTGCTTTGATGGAAAAAGGGCAACATGTCGGAATGGCCGACACAGTCCTTGTTAAACATCCCGGCAAGCTCATCTCCCTCGGCCTTGGGTCCTGCATCGGCCTGGTTCTCTACGACGAGACAGCCAAGGTGGCCGCCATGGCTCACATAATGCTGCCTGAGAGCAGAAAGGACAAGGACACTCCGAAGCCGGGAAAGTTCGCCGACACAGCCGTTCCCACCCTCATCGACATGGTGTTGAAGGCCGGGGCCAAAAAAGACCGTTTGAAGGCTAAGATGGCCGGTGGATCCCAGATGTTCAATGTCCCTGGGTCAAAGTCGGGGTTTCTTGCGGTGGGGACTAGAAACGCCGAGGAGACCGAGAAGAACCTGAAGTCGGCGGGAATAAAACTTGTGGGCTCGGACACTGGAGGAAACAAAGGTCGGAGCGTAGAATTTTCTACGGATGACTGGATATTGGTCGTCAAGACCCTGGGCACAGGCAAACAGGGGATATAATATAGTTTCGTACCGAGCTTATCTTTCGGTGGATTTCGAGAGGGGGATAATTCCATGCCACCATCCAAAGAGGACGAGGCCCTGTGGCAGAGGTACCGGTCGAATCCCTCCGAGAAAGACGAGATAGTAAGCCGCTATATTCCTCTCGTCAAGTACGTCGTGGCACGAATGACAGTTACCCCTCCTCCGGGGTTGGACTATGAGGACCTCATAAGTTTTGGATTGATGGGCCTTTTGGACGCTATAGACAGATTCGAGATAGAGAGAGGCTTTTCCTTCCAGACCTTCGCCGTTCCCAGAATAAGGGGAGCGGTACTGGACGAACTGAGAAAATGCGATTGGTTTTCCAGGACCGGTAGGGAAAAACTGCAACGTCTGGAGAGGGCCACAGAACGGCTTATGATTCAGGGAATAACCCCCGACGACGAATCCCTCAAGAGGGAGATGGACGTGGACGACAAAACCTACCGGGAGATGCTTAGCCTGGCGTCGAGAGGATACGTTGTTTCACTGGACGAGGTCATGTCCCTGGACGAAGGGGACGTTCAAAAAGGGGATCTGCTGTCCTATACAGGAGCCTCCGCTCAGGAGTTTCTGGAGAACCGGGAGGAGAGAGATCTGGTGGTGGGAGCATTGAATCGTCTCTCCGAGAGGGAGCGTCTGGTGCTTTCCATGTACTATCTGGAGGAAATGACCCTTAAGGAGATAGGGCTTGTCCTCGGTGTCACCGAGTCGAGGGTCTCTCAGATACACGGAAAGGCCATCGTCTCCTTAAAGGCTAGACTTTCGGTTCACAGCTGATTTGAAGGTCCGTCCACGATTCGATATGGAGGTGTACCATGTCTGAGCGACTCACAATAGAGAAAAACGAAGAGGGAGTTTATCTCTCGGTCGAAGAAGGGGTCTCCCTAGCCGAGGTGTTGGATTTCTTGACCAGAGAGAGGATCTCCAACTTCGAAGCCGACGCGGTGGAAAAGGCTCTGGAGACCCCGGGCAAGAAGACCAGAATCGCTCAAGGAGAGGCGAGAAAAGATGCCAAGATAAAGGTCGAGATATCCAGAGACTCGATGATCGCCAAGATCTCCGTGGAACCTCCTGAAGGAGACGCCCCGTGGCCTGAGGTGTCGGATCTCAAAAATGCTCTGGAGACCAAGAACGTCATCTACGGAATAGACGAATCTGCTCTACAGTCCATAATCGACGGGCATATATCGGACCAGTGGGTCGACGTCGCCCGAGGCGATCCGGCAATCGACGGCCGTAACGCCGAGGTCGAGTACGTAGTCGAGTTCGGAAGCAGCCGCCCTTTAGAGACAAACGAGGGAGGAAAGGTGGACCTTAAGGAGCTTTCCTCAGTCACCATAGTCCATAAGGATCAGGTTCTTGCTACCCGCATACCTCAGACCGACGGACAAAACGGCATCAACGTGTTCGGAAAAACGGTGAAGGCTAAAAACGGCAAAGACCGCAAACTTCCGGCCGGTCATGGAACTAGGCTATCGGAGGACGGCACCACCCTCTACGCGGATCAAGACGGACACCTAGTCTTCAGGGGCAGCGTGCTGGACGTTCTGCCGATATACGTGGTTCCCGGCGACGTGGATTACAGCGTCGGAAACGTCCACTTCATTGGATCAGTAGACGTAAAAGGTGCTGTCAGGGACGGATTCGAGATAAAGACCTCCGGAAATGTCTCAATCGGAGGCGTCGTCGAGGGAGCGATCATAGAGAACGACGGGGATCTGGAAATAAAAATAGGGGTTTCCGGAGGAAACAAAGGGCACATCCGAAGTGGGGGGTCCCTCACCGCCGGTTATATAGACAAAGCGACCATCCACGTGGACGAAAATCTTCAGGTCAAAGACGCCATCATGCACAGCAACGTATCGGCGGGAAGATCCGTTATCGCCGGGAGCAGGGGAGGCAAGGGACAGATCGTAGGCGGCAAGGTCCAGGCCGGAATATCGGTCAGCTGTGTCACCCTGGGCAGCCATATGGGAACGAAGACCGAGGTTCACGTAGGTGTTTCACCCGATTTGGCCAATAGAAAGAACGAATTAGGCTCTCTTATAGAGGAAAACAAGAAAAAACTAAGCCAGATAGATACCAACATAGCCTTCTTGAAAAAAATTGAGAAGGCAGGAAAACTGGACATGGAAAAAAGGACCATAATGCTCAAGCTCACAAAAGGAAGTTTTCAGCTTCGTTCCCTGATAGACGGTTGGACCAAGGAGCTGGAGGAAGTTGAGTTAAAGATAGAGAGAAGCAGATCCGATCCGAAAGTGAACGTCAAGGAGACATGCTATCCTGGTGTGTCCATAACCATGAGGGGGATAACCTATCTTGTGAGGGAAGAGATGCGGTTCATCACCTTCCGATATGACGGCGGGGAGCTTAAACCCCTGCCCTATGATCCGTAGAGAGACCGAAGGAGGTCGTATGCCGAGATGATACATCCTATAGACCATCAACTGTCTTTCTGGAAGATGGAACAAAACGCTCAGAACCATAAGGACCCGTCATCCTCGGCCCAGCAGGCCCTTCAGTCCGAGGCGGCGGTGGAAGAAGCCGAACATAAAAACACCTCCGTCCAGACCGGGGAAGAGTCGGCCGAGTCCCAGCGGCCCGGTGTCGGCGACAGAGACGCCGGAAAAAACGGAAGACGGGGCGGCGGAGGTAAAAGAAGATTCCGAGACGACGATGGGGACGAATCGGAAAAAAGCGGGGGATTCGAATTCTATGCCTGATAGATCCAGCATAGGCTACGTCAGGGTAGAGGCCGACGGAGACGTTTTTAGTGGGGCTCTGCTGGTGGTGGACGACAGAGGTATACCCTTGGACTTCAGGTATACCGATCCGGTGTCGCCTACCAAATTGGAGAGGGTCCTCTACGGCGAAGCGTTAGACGTGTATATTCAGGAGGACGTTATCCTGGGAAGTCTTCTGGAGGCGGTGGAGGAAAAACCCGATATATGGGTGTGCGAGGATCGTCGAGTTCTCCTCCCGTTGGTTCGTATGTCCAAGTCTTTGTCCGCGTCGATCGACTCCACCTCCAGAGCCCCATTGGACAGCCCCGGGGCTACAGTCCCCATGCCGGAGGAGAACACCTTCTTGGTTCAGACCGATCTGATGGGACCACCCTATCGCGTCACCGTCGAAAAAGCGGAGGTGCTGGATAAGGTGGTCTCTCTCTTGGTTAACCTATCCTCGACGATGGAGCTTCTGGAGCCATTCAATCGGATATCCAAAGCAGTGGAAGCTCTGGACTGAGGGTAATGGATCTCGATTCCGTAAAAAGCGGTCTGAAAAGGCTGTTTCTGTCCAGGGTGTCGATCCACAGGGCTGTCTTGCCCGAGGGGCCCCGCAAGGTGGCCGTCTCGTCCGCTGCCAGATCCGTGGAGGTTCATCCTCTCAGATCTCCGGTCAAGCTCACCGTCTCGCGGTGTGCTCAATGGAGGGGCTTGAGGGCTAAGGGTAAAAAACTGGATCTGTTCATTTCGCCTCCCAAGGCCAGGGGAGGGAAAACCTCCCTCTCCTTCGACGTCTCGGTCGGTACCATTGACCTTAGGATCGAAAGAACCGAGGCAAGAAGCGGTCTAGCCGTAATAGCCAGAATGCCTTCGTCCCGAAGAAACAGGGTCCATTGGCTTCGCGGCGACCGGCGGAAAGATCTCATAGCCGTCTATTATCCTATAATCAAGGACTGCCTCGTAAAAAGTGTGCTGGAGAAAGAGAGCGGTGATCTCTATATCTGGTATAATTCATCCTGTCAAGGAAGTTCCTCTCAGATGTTGTGTCTCGTCTCCGATCCCGGAAAGAGACCTCCTCTGGCGTGGAGATGGATTTGATATAGATTACCTATATTATTATGAGAAATACGAAAGGAGACCCCAAGGGGAACGCAATGGAAGAAAAGAAAAATCTCAAAGAGAACAGTTCGGTAAGCCCGGGAGACGTGGTCACCGGAGTGGTTGAGCAGGTTATGCCTTATGGAGCTTTCGTCCGTCTGTCCACAGGACAGAGGGCCATGGTTCATATATCTCAGCTGTCTCACAATTTTATCAAAAACGTGTCCGACGTGGTTTCGGCGGAGCAGGAAATCACAGCAAAGGTCATCAAGATCGACGACAAAGGGCGTATCGATCTGTCGATCAAGGCCATGTCCGAGCCTCCCGCACGCCCCAGCAGACCTCCTTTCCGCAAACCAGGCGGATCGGGCGGAGGACCGTCCGGAGGTTTCTCCAGGGAGAACTCGGCCCCGAAGACTCCGGAAGAGGATTTCGAGAGAAAGCTCTCTAGTTTCCTCAAGAAAAGCGAGGAGAAGATAGCCACCTTGAACAGTGCCAAGTCGAGCGGAAGAGGTGGACGAAAGAAGGGCGGACGTTAGATTTCATGACCGGAAGAGGCCCTTCGCCCAGTAAGCGGGATATCGACATAATTTCTCGTCAGATGGGAGGGAGGCATTTCGATCCGGCTTTTATCGTCGGCGTAGCTCGTCGTTGCCGTTGGGGTGCCTCTCAGGTCCTGAGATGTTTCCCTCTTAGGAAGGGATTTCCGTTTCCTACCACCTTCTGGTTGTCCTGTCCATGGTTGGCTCGATCCCTAGGGACCCTGGAGTCACAGGGAGGAGTTTCCTCCCTGGAGGATTTTCTCCTGCCACGGAGGGAAGGTTGGCGGGATTTTCAGCTTGAGCACAGGATTCTCCGTCTTAGTCTCCTTTCTTTTGAGGAAAGACGCTTCCTGAGGTTGCACCGAAGGCATATCTGGGAGGTTATCAGATCTGGAGGAGTCGGAGGCATCCGCTACGTACCGGCCAGTCGTCCGACCGTGAAGTGCCTTCACCTTCAGGTCGCGTCTTGGCTGGCTTTAGGACGTCACCCCGGAGCGGAGTGGCTGAGGGATAATATCCCCGATATCTGTTGTCCCGACGGAAGATGTCTTTTAAACAGGGCAGACACTTGACAACCTTGGACTGAGACAGTAAGATACCCAAGCGTTCCCGGAATGCAGAAGAGCCGTTAGCTCAGTTGGCAGAGCACCGGACTTTTAATCCGGGTGTCGTGGGTTCGAATCCCACACGGCTCACCAAGCGGTCCCATCGTCCAGGGGTCTAGGACACCGCCCTTTCACGGCGGCGACGCGGGTTCAAATCCCGCTGGGACCGCCATTTTCTGGCCGGTGTAGCTCAGTTGGTAGAGCAGCGCACTCGTAATGCGCAGGTCTGCAGTTCAAATCTGCACACCGGCTCCAGTGATCTCAGGGTTCTCGGCCTCGACCGGGGGCCTTTTTTTTATCTCTCGAAAGGAGATTTCTTGGTGGACGAAAAAAAACTTCTTCTCCTGCGCCACGGCCAGACGGACTGGAACGTCGCCTTTAAATACCAGGGCTCCATGGATATACCTCTCAACGAAACGGGAGAGCTCCAGGCGGAAAAGACCGCCGACAGATTGAACGAATGGGTTCCCGACGTGTGTCTCGTAAGTCCGCTCCTAAGGGCCTTCAGAACCGCCGAGATAGTCTCCGAAAGGTGGCAAGGTGGGCCGGAACTCTCCGTTATGGACGACCTGAGGGAGATCTCCTTCGGAGCCTGGGAAGGCATGTCTGTAGGCGAGGTCATGGATGCCTATTCCGACGACTACGAGGGCTGGCGGAATGATCCCGGTTCATGGACTCCCCCGGGAGGCGAGCCTTTCGAGAAGGTTCGAGAAAGGGCAAAACGGGTGGTCTCCAGGGTTCTGTCCTGCGACGCAGAGAGGGTGATGGCCGTAACCCACGGAGGGCTGATTCGAGCGATCGTGGCCTCCCTCTTTTCGCTGCCCGACTCCTCCGTCTGGCGTTTCCGTCTGGATAACTGCGCCATGGTGGGAGTCTCTTTCTGGAGAGGAAGCCCCTCTCTGATGTTCTTCAACGACAGCCTTCATCAAGTTGTGGAGGTAGGGACAAAGCTTCCTTTGTCCTTTTAGATAGTCCCCTTTTTCCCTCTTAGCTGGTAAAATAACCTTCGGGACTATTTAGAAAAGGGGGCGTCGCTATGGAGGGAAACCGTCTAGCCGAAGAGGAAGAACGACGGCTTTGGTCGTCCCTAGAGGACGGAGATCCCTCCGCAAGGGAAGATCTAATATTGGCCTATCGTCCCTTGGTCTTCTGGATCGCCAAGAAGTTCAACGTCGGTGGAGACATATACCCCGACCTGATCCAAGAGGGAATGATGGCCCTCATAAAGGGAATAGACAGCTTCGACCCGTCCAGAGGTTTCCGTTTCACAACCTACGGTTACTACAGAATAAGAGGTCAGATGTTGAACTATCTCCAGAGGAAGGAGGCCAAGGCCCCCCTCCCCATGGATAGCTTCGACGAGGAACTTCGGGACCCAATGTCGTCGGAGACTATAGACGCCGTATTGGATCTAAAGGACGGACTGAGACACCTGCCGGAGAGAGAGGCCAGGATACTGTCCGATCTGATAATGGAGGGCCGCAATGCCAAGGATGTGGCAATGGAGGAGAATATAGACGTCAGCCACGTCTACAGACTCAGGAGAAAGGCCTTAGGCTGGCTGAAATCGTGGCTTACTCCGAAGGATGCCACTTCTAGGGGCTGATCGGGGATACTTTTACGTAGGATGATACCTTATTTTGCGGGAGGGTCCTCTTATGGACGGAAAGATAAAAAAAGTTCAACGATGGTTGGAACGTTGTCTGGTGGCATGTAAGTCTCGTTCTTGGGAAAACGCGTTGGCCGATATGGAATGTGCCTCGGCGGAGCTGGAGACGGCTAGGAGAGAGCTTTGGTCCATCGTGGACGGCAGCAGATCCAAGGTGCGAACTCGCCGAATCTCCCGGTCCATAGGTGCCTCGGTCGCCGCGGCCGTTTTCGTCTTGGTGGCGGCCTTTCCCGTCTCGATGCCGGAGCCAGTCCGCAGGGCCGTGAGATCCTCCCTCGCATGGGAGGACCAGAAAGCCCTCCTGGAGCTGGTCACTAGAGACGAGAGGGAAATGCTGCTTATGTTGAGAAAAAACCTCAGCAGTGCGAACGTCCCGGAACGGGCTCCGGAGGTCCCTGCGATTCGGAAGAACCAGCCGGATCGGGTCTCCATGAGGGCCGTAAAGGTCGAAAAAACAGGGAGATCGGTAAAAGACGGGGTTTTCGAAGGCGAGGTTCCGTTGGATCAATTTATAGAGCTTATGAAAATTGGACAGAGGGCACTGAGGACCGACGACGGTCCCGTCCTGTTGGAATAGAGATGAACTAATATCCGGAAGGAGAGGGTCTTGTGAGGCGACCGTCGGTATCTTTGCTTTTAGCCATAGGACTGGTAACTGCGTTTTTTTCGGTAGCCACCGCTGCGCCAGTGGTCACCATGATAGACGTTCAGGGAAACGAGGAGGTCGTCTCCCAGCATATTCTCGGGGTCGTACAGACAGAGATAGGAGAGCCCCTGGATCAGGATGTCCTCAAGAAGGACATAGAGGCCATCTACGGCCTGGGATTTTTTTCCTATGTGGATGCCAAGATAGACCCATATAACGGAGGGGCGGCTGTCACCTATGTGGTAACCGAGAACCCCGTGGTCGAAAAGGTCGAGTTCGTAGGTAATACCGTCTACAGCGAAGAAGACCTGATGAAGCAGGTATTCACCACTCCTGGAACGGTCTTCAACCGGGTCTTTTTCCGCCACGACCTTCAGAGGATAAGGGACAAGTTTCAGGAAGACGGTTACGTCATGATGCGTATCGAGGACGTTCAGGTCGAGGGCGGCATAGTCAAGGTCTACATACTGGAGCCCCGAATCGGAGAGATCGTCATTCAGGGCAACAGAAAGACCAAGACCTACGTCGTCCGTCGGGTCATCGATGTAGAGGAGGGCGACCTGTTTAACTCCATCAGGCTTCGACACTCCCTCAACAAGATAAGGGCGCTCGGCTATTTCGAGGATGTCAGCGTAGGTTTTGAACCCTCCGAGGACGGATCGGGAGACATGGACCTCATCCTTACCGTTAAGGAACAGAAGACCGGCAGGGTAACCTTTTCTATCAGCCACGGTTCCAGCAGCGGCTGGGGAGGCGGTGTTTCCTACGGCGACTCCAACCTGGCGGGCCGGGGCGTGAACCTGGACGTGGGCTTCGAAGCCGGAGATTACGAGGGGTACTGGGCCAGTCTCTCCGACAACTACATGGACGATAAAACCTACGCCTGGAAGATAGGCGTTTATAGCAGGGAGTACGAGGACAGATCCTACTGGGACAACAGCATCGCCACCGACGTAGAGCTCTTCGAATACGACGAAAAGCGCAAGGGCGGCTATATCGGAGCTGGAAAGAAGTTCAAGGGCGACGATAAGCTCAGCTGGTTCGTCACGCTCGACTGGCACGACAGTGAAGTAGACTTCAAGAGCGGCTCCAGGTCTGATTTTGACGATGCCACCGCTAACGGCGGCACTAGCGGCACCACCTTCTCCGCGGAGGGAAAGGTATCCAGAAACAACCTGGATCCCTACCTCAGCTACAGAAAGGGCGATATCGAGATCATCGCGGTCGAGCACGCCATGGAGCTTCTTGGCGGAGACTGGTCCTTCACCAAATATTGGTTCGAGGGCAAGGCCTTTCTTCCCATCAAGGACGTAGAGGATCTGGTCGACATAAACGTCAAGAAAGACAACCCGGTGTACATAGCTGCCAGGATCAAGGCCGGTTCCTCCAGCGGTTCCATCCCCTGGATGGAGCGCTACGAAATGGGCGGTTCTACCACCCTGAGGGGGTACGAATCGGGCCAGTTCAAGGGAGAGGAAATGCTTCTCGGTAACTTCGAGCTCCACGTTCCCATAGAGGAGGCCTTCTCCTTCGTACTGTTCTACGATATAGGAAACACCGAGATGAGCTTCTCCGACATGATAGACGACTACGGTTTCGGGGTGAGGGTCAACACCCCTCTGGGCAACCTGCGTCTGGATTACGCGAACGGCGATGACGATTCGCAGTTCCACTTCGGGTTTGGCGAAATTTTCTGATCGAGGTCGAGAGAAGGGCCTTAGGGGGGCTGTGGCGGCCGTCACTGTCGCCCTGGCCCTCCTTTTTTCGTCCTCGGTCTTGCCTGCGTTGGGATCCGAGATAAAGGTCTCCGGCGCACCGCTATGGATCTCCGCCGCGGCGGAGAGGGCGGTGGATGCCGTATGGTCCGAGCTTTCTAGAAGCGGACTGTCCCGCTCACGGGCGGTGGATACCCTTGGACTCGTCTCCGGCCGGCTTTTCAACGGTTACGACGTCGAAGTCGTAAAAAACGGGCGGAGCAATCCGTCCATAATCCTGTCGGCCAAAAAGGTCCTTTCCTGGCAGGTCGAGTTCCTATCGCCGGAGCTGAAGGAACCCTTCTCTCTGTGGATGGCAGACGATCTCCAATCGGTCAAATTGGAGATGTTGGGTAAACTGTCCGGCGTGCCCTATCAGGCACTGACTTGGGGAGACGATGCCTTCAGGGCGGAGCTTCGATCCGTTATGGAAGATAGAATGCCCGGCTGGAGAGGTGGCGCCGTCGTCCGACTTAAGGATGGCGGAGTTCTCCTCGAGTTGACCGTCACTCCCGAGCCTCCCTATGTTTTGGCCACGGATCCGGCCATATATTCCGGGACGTTGCCCAACATACTCATGGATAGGCTGAAAGAGTCTTTGCTGAAGGATCTTTCTCCTGTGATGGGGCTTCCCGTATCGTGGATCGAATCTCACGGCGAAGCCTTGGACCTATGGGCCAAAGCCATGATAGAGAAGAGAAACACCGTCTCCAACTCCAGGTCCGACGTCAGCCTATCGGTGGTTCCCAGTCAGATAACCAAGGTGGACGCATTGGTGGAGAGCCGTCGCTACGTCCTCAGGGCCTGGCTGGCCGCTCAGGCCGGTGCAAACGGCAGATCTCCCGAACTGGGGCTTCATCTGGGCCGTTTCGTCAAGCTGGTCCCCCGCTGGGAGTCAGAGCTTTACGGAGAATTCCTGGTCGACCTGGAAAACTGGAGTCTCGAGAGCCGCATGGGCCTTAGATGGGGTCTGGTCGATCCGGTCTGGATAGGCGTCGAATACGTCGATCCCGACGACGAACTTTGGTATAGATTGTGGGTTAGGGGAAACAGAAAGGGACCTTATTTCTGGTGCCGTTACAGCGAGAACGACGAAAGCCAGCTGGCCCTGGGATACAGGATAAACCAGGTCGTCTCGGTGGAAATCAATTACGACGATAGTTACGACGACCGGTGGAGTCTTCGTGCCGTAGGAGATCTCTAGGATCGGTCGTCGAGAGGAGAGAGCTTTATATGTCTTACAGTCTGAGTCAGCTTTCCGAGATACTGGAGGGCCGATGTATAGGAAACGGGGATGTCCTGATCGGCAGAGTCTCCACCCCGGAGGGTGCCTCCGGGGACAGCATAGTGGTGGTCCTGGACGGAAAGGTATTGAAGGATATCCCCGGCGGGGTGTCGATAGTCGGTAAAGAAGAGGTGTTTTCCGACGGCAGAAGAGGCATCTCCGTTCGGGAACCACGACTGGCCATGGCCGTCCTGCTAGGGCTTTTTCAGGAAAAAGCGACCGTTCAGGCGGGAATAGACCCCTCGGCTGTGATCCATCGATCCGCCCACGTGGACGAAAACGCCTCCATAGGACCTCTCTGCGTTCTGTCCGAAGGGACCTCGGTGTCGGCCGGGGCGGTTCTCAGAGCGAACGTTTTCGTGGGGAGGGGAGTCTCCATCGGCGAGGACTCGGTGATAGAGCCAGGTGTCGTTATATATCAGGGATGTTCCATCGGCAAAAGGGCCCTTATTCACGGCAACGTCGTCATAGGAGCGGACGGCTTCGGACATATACCTGCCTCCGAGGGGCGCCGGGTCGTCAAGGTTCCACAGATAGGTGGAGTTCGGATCTGCGACGATGTCGAGATAGGGGCCAACACCTCCATCGACAGAGGCACCATCGGAGATACGGTCATAGGCGAGGGAACAAAAATAGACAACCACATACAGATAGGGCACAACGCTTTTATCGGTAAAGACTGTCTATTGGCCGCTCAGGTGGGAATAGCAGGAAGCGCCGTCCTGGAGGACAGGGTCGTTATGGCGGCCCGGTCCGGGGTGCAGGACCATACCAGGGTAGGGTCGGACTCTATTGTCGCCGCCCTGGGAGGGGTCACCAAAGACCTCCCCTCCGGTTCTCTCGTCTCCGGTTTCCCCGCCAGGAATCACCGTTCGAAGCTCCGACAGGATGCTTACGTCGCTAGAATAGGGGATCTCTTCGACAGGGTGAAGCGTCTGGAGCGGCTTCTATCGGAGGATAGTTGACGTGTTTCCCAGGTATCTTCTCGATCGAGAGGTCCTTTTCCGAGGGGTAGGTCTCCATTCCGGCGTGGACTGTTCTGCTCGGGTATTCCCATCCGGCAAAAAGGGGATAAACCTCTATCGAGACGGATCTCTCATTCCACTAGATCGTCTTGAGTGGGACGGCGACGGAAGAGGGACCGTGCTTACTTTGCCCGACGGCTACAAGATCCGGACGGTGGAGCACCTGTTCGGAGCCATTGCCGGATTGGGGCTGGACGAGGTCGCCGTGGATGTCGTCGGAGGAGAAGTCCCGGCCATGGACGGTTGCGCATCGTCCTTTGCTGATTCCCTTTCGGGGGCCGGGTTGACTGAAGATGGATTTCTCGACCCAGTCAGGCTGGACAGTCCCGTAGCGGTAGACGATCGATCCTCGGGAAGATCGATGGTGGCACTGCCCTACGATGGATTGAGGGTGACCTACGTCGTAGACTATCCCGGCACTGCCATAGGAACTCAATGCCTCTCTACGGACCTTAGCCGTGATAATTTTATCGACCGGATAGCATCATGTCGAACCTTCGCCATGATGGAGGACGTCGAGACCCTTAGAAAAAATGGACTCTCACTGGGAGGCTCGCTGGAAAACGCCATGGTGGTGGACGGACGGAAAGTCCTGGCCAAGGGCGGACTTCGATTCGAGGACGAGTTCGTTCGCCATAAGATACTGGACCTATTGGGAGACCTGGTTTTGCTCGGTCGGCCCCTTGCCGCCCACGTCATAGCCATTAAAGCCGGCCATTCCATGCATCAGAGACTGGTAAAAGAGATAGCTAAAAGAAGAATATCGGAGGATTGATCGTTATGTTCGACATCAACAAGATAATGGAGTTCCTTCCCCATCGTTACCCCTTCCTTTTGGTTGACCGCATATTGGAGTCAGACCTCGAGCGGGTGGTCGGCCTCAAGAACGTGACGATAAACGAGCCCTTCTTCATGGGCCATTTCCCCGGGGAGCCGGTCATGCCCGGAGTTCTCATAATCGAGGCCATGGGACAGACTGGAGCAGTGGTTCTGCTTTCAAAGCCCGAGTTCGAGGGCAAGGTGGTATACCTTACGTCGGTGGTCAAGGCCCGTTTCCGTCGCCCCGTAAGGCCCGGAGATCAGCTGATAACCACCGCTACCCTGACACGCCTTAGGGGTAAGGTAGGCAAGGTGTCCACCGTGGCAAAGGTCGGAGGCGATGTGGTCGCAGAGGCCGAGCTCGGATTCGTAGTGGACGACAGGTTGGAGTAACCCCATCGTGTCGGTCAAAATACACGCTACAGCCATAGTATCGCCGGAGGCCGAGATAGGGGAGAACGTGGTAATCGGACCCTATTCCGTGATAGACGGGAAAGTCTCCATCGGTTCCGGAACGGTACTGGGCGCTTTCGTCCGAGTCATGAACTTCGTGTCCATAGGAGTCGACTGCCGCATATGGGAGAATTCCGTCTTGGGTGGAGAACCTCAGGACCACGACTTTAAGGGAGAGGAGTCCTGGGTAAGGATAGGCGACGAAGTCGTCCTTCGGGAAGCAGTGACCGTCAATAGAGCTTCCGGAGAGGGTAACGAGACCGTAGTAGGCGACAGGTCCATGCTGATGGAGGGGGTCCACGTGGCACACAACGTTCGAGTCGGCAAGGACGTCACGGTAGCCAACAAATCCGGACTTTCCGGCTACTCCTCCCTTGGAGACGGGACCGTCATGAGCGGGCTCTCCGGGCTGCATCAGTTCGTCTCGGTAGGCAAATACTGTATGGTGGGTGGGGCGTCCAAGGTGGTCAAGGACGTACCTCACTACGCCATGGTGGATGGGCATCCGGCCAAGGTCTACGGCCTGAACGTAGTCGGCCTTAGAAGGGCCGGTTTCACCTCGGGACAGAGGTTAGGCATAAAAAGAGCCTACAGAACCCTCTACAGGTCTGGTCTGACCACCAGGGAGGCCACCGCACTCTTGAGGGAACAGATGGGAGACGACCCTCTCATAGGCGATATGCTAGACTTTATCGATGCCGGTAAAAGAGGACTATGTCCCTGGGCTCGGCGATGAGGATGATCGAACTTCTAGCCATGGACGTAGACGGTACTCTGACCGACGGAGGCATCTACATATCCGCCGACGGTAAGGAGACCAAGAGATACGACGTCAAGGACGGCATGGCCATCGTGAACTTTATGAGAAGAGGCGGAGCGGTGGCTCTCATTAGCGGTCGGTATTCCAAGGCCACTGAACTGAGAGCCTCGGAGCTCGGCGTGACCTACGTATACAACGGTTCGTCCGATAAAATCGGCGACCTTAAGGTCCTGGCCGAATCCATGGGCATCACAGAAGACCAGGTGGTTTACGTAGGCGACGACCTCAACGATATCGACTGTCTAGCATGGTCCGGTATGGGAATCGTCGTAGCCGACGGCACCTCTAAGACCAAGGCCGTAGCCGACTGGATAACCTCGGCCCCGGGAGGCAGAGGGGCCATACGGGAGGTCGTGGATCGCCTGATAGCGGAGGGACTGCGTTGAAACCAAGGATACTGGACAGGTTCATACTGAAGGAGCTGGGAAGCTCCTTTCTGTTCGGGGTGTTGACCTTCACCGTGATATTGGTGGCAGGGGACCTGCTCTTCAAGATAGCCGATATGCTCATCGAAAAGGGCGTCTCCCTGTCCACGGTGCTCAAACTTTTCGTATATAAACTGCCGTCGGTGGTGGTGCTGACCCTTCCTATGTCCTGTCTCCTGTCTACATTGCTCTCCTTCGGACGTCTGTCCTCCAACAGCGAGATAGTGGCCCTGAAGGCGTCGGGCATATCCTTTCAAAGGATCGCTCGACCGGTCCTGCTGGGAGCCTCGCTGGTCGCAATCTCTGCCTTCTTTATGAACGAGACGGTGGTTCCTATCGCCAATCGGGCCGCCGAGAACATCCTGATGTACGACGTGGTAAAGCAGAAGCCCACCCTCCTGAGGGAGAGGATGTTTCTGAAGGACGAGAGCGGCGGCAAGCTCAACAGGGTTATATATGTGGGAAGACTCAGGACGAGAAAGGGTTCCATGGAAAACGTCCTTGTACAGGAGTTCGACGACGGACGGCTGAGCAGGATAACCACCGCCGACGAAGGAAACTGGAGCGACGGGGTATGGACCCTCTCGGACGGGAAAGCCTTTTCCGTGGATAAAGAGGGAAAGGTGGGCTTTCTGTTCGGCTTCAAGGAGCAGAGACTCCCTCTCAATCTAACACCTGCCCAGGTGGCCCGTTCATCTCTTAAGCCAGATGAGATGAGTCTGTCTCAACTGAGGGAACACATAGAGATAATGAAAGCCCAGGGAGCCAACTTGATCCCTCTGTGGGTGTCCTACCACCTCCATATAGCCATACCTTGGGCCAGCCTGGTGCTCGCCCTCATAGGAGCGGCTTTGGGTGTCCGGCCTCAAAGACGGGGCGGCATGGGGGTCGGTTTTGGACTCAGCGTTCTGATAGTCTTTGCCTACTACGTGGTCATGTCCATGGGCCGGGCTCTTGGAGAGAGCGGACACATTCCTCCTCTTGTCGCTGCCTGGCTGGCCAACGTGGTGTTTCTCGGTTTCGGAGGACTGTTGACCTTGAGGGCCAACCGATGAGGACCTCTTCGAAAAAAGGCAAACTGGCCCTTGTGGCCGGAGAGGGCGACCTGCCTTTGGTCATATTGAAAAACCTGGTCGCCTCCGGAGAGACTCCGGTGGTCTATGCCATCCGGCCCGACTGGCAGGATATAGAGGCGTATGGCGTGTCGGTCATACCGGTGAAGGAGATCAACCTGGTAAAGATCTTCGGGAGCCTCGTTTTTCGTCGGATAAAGAGGCTCCTACTGGCCGGTTACGTCTCCAAAACCGTAATCTATGACGACTCCGCCGACAGTGAGATAAAAGGGATAGTTGCTGGTCTGGACGACAGAAACGACCATGCTCTTCTGGGGGCTGTAATAGATCGTGTAGAGAAGCTGGGCATATCGGTGCTCGGCTACGACTCCATCCTTCCCGACATGATAGCCCCAGAGGGGCGTATCGCCGGCCCGGAGCCTTCTTCCTCCGATCTTGTCGACGTAGACTACGGCAGAGCCGTCCTCGGACGTCTGTTGCCTCTGTCCTTCGGCCAGTCGCTGGTGGTCTGTCGTAGGTCGGTCGTCGCGGTGGAGGCCATGGAGGGAACGGACGAAACGGTCAAAAGAGCCGGAGATATATCCGGTGCCGGCGTCCTTGTCAAGGGGATGAGGGCCGATCAGGACCGTAGATACGATATTCCGGTGGTGGGGACGAAAACCCTAGACTCCATGTCGGAGTCCGGTCTGTCTTGTCTGGCCGTCGAGGCGGGAAACGTCTTGATAATGGACCGTGAGAAACTGTCCGAGGCGGCCTCTAGGCTCGGGATATCGGTGATAGGGGTAGCATCGTGTCCATCTTCCTGAGCTGCGGAGAGGTCTCGGGAGACATCCTGCTCTCCTCTCTGGCCGGAGCCCTGAGAAAATCGGGATATACCCGTCCGCTTTGGGGCATGGTAGGGGAACAGGGGGCAGCGTCCGGGGTTGAACCCCTATGGAAAAGCTCGGAGCTTCACATAATGGGCTTATCCGAGGCATTGGCGGCTTTGCCCAGACTGTATAGACTGGCCGACCGCATCGTCAGGGAGATATGTCTCAGGAAACCCGAGGCGGTCGTCGTGGTGGACAGCCCGGACTTCCATATTCCCATGGTGAGGCGGCTTCGTAAAAGCGGTTATTCCGGACCGGTGGTTTACCTGTCTCCCCCCACAGTATGGGCCTGGCGGAAAAGACGGGTAATTCATCTTAGAGAGCTTTTCGACCTCAATCTGCCTCTTTTCGAATTCGAACACAGCCATCTGGTTCGCAACGGCGTCTCCTCCGCTTGGATAGGCCATCCTATGGTGGATACCTTCCCCCCTCCGGTTCCCCCTTCGGAGCCGGACTCGGTGGCGTTGCTTCCCGGAAGCAGAGATTCGGAGATCCGTCGGCTTATGCCGATTTTGGTGTCTCTGGCCAGGCGACTCGAAGACCTAGGACTGAAGCCCGTCTTCTCCCTGGCGCCGGGGCTCTCTCGATCCTCTCGCGATTCGGTCTTGGAGGAAGTAGGAAAATTCGGGCTTTACCGGGGAGAGGCGAGAGATCTTCTCAGAAGATGCGGCATGGCCGCTGGAGCCAGTGGCACAGTGGCGGTCGAGGCTATGATGTCCGATAGGTTCATGACCGTCCTGTACCGGGCCGGAAGTCTGGAATGGTTCATATACGATAATTTCATACGCCTTCCCTTCGTGTCGATACCGAACGTCATGGTCCGTAGGAAGGTCTATCCCGAGCTGTTACAGGATAGGTGCAAAAGTTCGGAGATACTCTCATCCCTCGTATCATACCGTTCCAACCGGAGTATTCGCCGTCGGGTCCATGGGGATCTGGAAAGGTGTCGTTCGATGATGGGCTCGACCGGGGCGGCCGATTTCTGGGCCGAGAGGATATCGAGGCTGTGAGCTCCCCGACCGCTGCTTTGCTCGCCAACGGTCCCGGCGAACTGTGGGGATGGTGCAGACCACTAGCCCGAGAGATGTCCCAGAGAGGATGGAAGATCCATCTTCATCTTCTGAGGTGTCCCTTCGCGACAGGCCGAGAGAGGGAAGTGGCCTTATCTATAGAGGGGATCGACGTCGTTACAGGGCCGTCCGACCCTATAGGTTCCTTCGGGAAACTTTTCCATGACCGATGCGACGTGGTGATACAGCTTGGAGGGGATCTGATGTTCGGTCGTGCCATGGCGGCCTTTCATAGGGTCCCCTTGGCCTGTTATTCCTACGGCTACAAGAAGGGGCTGGACAGGTGTGATCTTAAGGCTACCGCTTTCGAATCTATGGCCCGATCTATGGGAAAGTCGGTTCAGGTTGTGGGAGACCTGGTCTCAGACGGACTCAGGATGGACCCTGAGACCCCCACTCCGTGGCGGGATGGGAGGAGGAAAAGAGTTCTCCTTTTCCCCGGAAGCCGACCCTGGATAAGGAACGTTGCCATGAGCTATCTGTCCGAGATGGTTCCTTCTTTGGTCGATAAACTGGACATACAGGTGGCATCCATGTTGTCCCCCTTCTCTCGTCCGGAGGAAGTCGAGAGTTGGAGGAAAGCCGGTCTGAACCCCTTCACGGGAGCTACAGGAGCGGCCTTGGACGATGTGGACCTGGCCGTTACCCAGCCCGGCACCAACACCCTGGAGCTTCTCGATCGGACGGTCCCATCTATAGTGGCCATTCCCTTCGATTTTCTGAGGTCAATTCCCATTAGCGGGTTCAGAGGGTGGTTTTTCTCTCTGCCAGGAGGAGCCTCTCTCAAGGAAAAAGTCCTTCGTCACGCTGCCCGAAAGAGAGGCTTTGTCGCCTGGCCCAATCGTCTGGCGGAAGAGGAGATAATGCCCGAGCTGGTAGGGGATATATCTCCGGCCCAATTGGCCGACGCCGTGGCGAATATCTTGACCGACGAGGTCAAGCTGAGGAAACAGAGGGTCCGTCTGGAAAAACTGAGAGGTAAGGCAAAATCGCCTTCTTCCGTCTTCTGCGATTTGATCGAAAGGTTGGTATAGCCGATATGAAGCCGTCCCGTTCCATGGAGATCTACCTTAGAGTGCTCTCCTACGCAAAGCCCTACACCAAACGCATAGCGTCGGCTCTTTTCTGCATGTTCGTGGTGTCCGGATGTGCAGTCGTTCCCCCTTGGCTAATGAAAAACGTGGTGGACGACGTCCTCATAAGGAAGGATCTGTTCATGCTCAACGTTATCGCGGTGACTTTGGTCGCCGTCTACGTGGTGAAGGGCGTGGCGTCCTACGGTCAGAAATACCTCATGACCTGGGTTGGCCAGAGGGTGGTGCTGGATCTTCGACTTCAGGCCTACATGGCCTCTCAGTATATGTCACTCAAGTACATAAACGGTCATAGGGTGGGAGAGCTGATATCCCGGGTTACCAACGACGCTACCGTGTTACAGTCCACCGTTACCAACGCCGTGGTGGATCTGATCGTTCAGGGAGTTACGACCTTGGGGATGCTCGGATTTTTGGTATACATAAACTGGCGGCTTACCTTAGTGACCTTTGCCGTGCTTCCCCTCACGGTGTGGGTGATAGATAGGGCCTCTAAAAAGCTCAGAAAGGTGGGGCACGACATCCAGGAGAACCTGGCCGGTCTTTCCGCTCTGGCGGAGGAAGCCCTGTCGGCGATCCGGATAGTTAGGGCCTTTGCCACCGAGGAACAGGAACGACTGCGCTTCGAGCGTCAGAACATGGCCAACTTCAAGGCCCTCATGAGAGGAACCCAGGTCAACGCGATTCTGTCCGGCGCTGTCGAGGTCCTCCTAATAGCCGCTTTGGCCGCCATCTTCTGGCTGGGAGGCCGGTCCGTCGTGGACGGCGAGATGACACCCGGCGACCTCATCGCCTTCCTGGGATATCTTGGCTTTATGGCCCATCCTGTGACGGTTCTAACGAGGGTTATAAGCCAGCTTCAGCACGGTCTGGCATCGGCTGAGAGGATTTTCGAGCTTCTGGACAACAGGGAAAGGGTGGAAGAGCCCGAAAACCCCGTCGTTCTCAGCCCCGTCAAGGGGGCTGTGAATTTCAGGGACCTCTGGTTCCGCTACGACGATGAGTGGGTCCTTAGGGGCATTTCCTTTTCGGTGAAACCCGGAGAGACCGTCGCTGTGGTGGGATCCACCGGCTCCGGAAAGTCCACCATGGTTGACCTCATACAGCGTTTCTACGATCCCGAGAAGGGTTCGGTGGAGATAGACGGACACGACGTCAGATCGCTGGACCTTACCTCCCTGCGCCGTCAGATCGGCGTGGTCCCCCAGGATCCGATCCTCATGAAGGGGACCTTCCGTTACAACATCTCCTACGGCTACGACGACGCGACGGATGAGGAGATAGTGAAGGCCGCCGAGATAGCTGGCATATCGGAGTTCATAGAATCCCTCCCATCGGGATACGACTCGGAGATCGGCGAGAGGGGAGTTACCCTTAGCGGAGGGCAGAGACAGAGGGTCGCCATAGCCAGGGCCATAGTGAGGGATCCGAGGATACTCATAATGGACGAGGCCACATCCTCCCTCGACGCCCAGGTGGAACAGGCCATTCAGAAGGCTATGGACAGGGCCATGGAGGGGCGGACCTCCTTCGTAATAGCCCACAGACTCTCCACCATAAGAGGGGCCGACAGGATATTGTTTCTGAAGGACGGGGTTATCGTAGAGGAGGGAACCCATTCGGAACTCTCCATCTCCGACGGACCCTACAGCAGGCTCTACGCCATACAGCACGGAGATCGGCGGTGATGGTGCTTTTCAAAAGCTATCTGGCCCACGCCAAGGGAGAGAAAAAACTTTCTCCCTGGATGTGCCTGGCTCCGTTGGGCTGGCTGGCCTCTCTCTTCGTCAGGTCTAGAAACTGGGCCTTCGATAGGGGAATATCTCACTCCAAGGAACCGCCTCTTCCTGTTATAAGCGTGGGAAACGTAACCCTCGGAGGAACGAATAAAACTCCCTTCGTCGAGATGATCACCAGGGGACTATCGAAAAGAGGTCTCAGACCGGGGATAGTCAGTCGAGGATACGGAGGAAGCACCGAGGGCCCCCACGTTTTCAGAGGCGGCAAAGCCGATAGAAATCGGGTAGGAGATGAGCCTCTTCTGTTGTCCAACAGACTTCCGGGGATCTTCGTGGCAGTGTCCAGGGATCGATTCGGAGACATCAGGGCCCTGAGCAAAAGAGGGGTTCAGATCGTGGTGGCCGACGATGGCTTCCAGCACAGAAAACTGGGGCGGGATCTGGACGTCGTCCTGGTCGACGCAGCCTGTCCGTTCGGCAACGGCAGGCTGGTCCCGGGGGGTATTCTCAGGGAGCCGGTGGAAAGCCTGAGACGGGCCCACATAGTGGTGATGACAAAGGTGGACCAAGTCTCTCCCGAGGCGGTTCAAAGGCTCTACGACCGGCTGTGTCGAGTGGTCCCTAGACGAAAGATTTTCAGATCCTCTCTGAGGATAGAACGCTGGTGCCTCTGGAACGGCTCTGAGTTCGAAGGGGTGCAAAAACCGTCTGGGAGGACCGTGGTCGCCTTTTCCGCCATAGGCAATCCCCGAAGCTTTCTCTCCACCCTGTCAGGGCAGGGAGTGGAGGTTATAGAGGAAGTCCGTTTCAAAGACCATCACAGATATACCTCGGAGGACTTGAAAAGGATCGAAAGGATCTATAGGTTGTCTGGAGCCTTCGGGGTGGCCTGTACGGAAAAGGACGTCTACAACCTACCCAGGGGCTGGAAGCCGCCCTTTCCACTCATGGTCCCCTTTTTGGAGACCGAGGTGGAGGACGAAGACCGTTTCTGGAGGGCCGTGACCGACGGACTCAGGCCGAAGGTAGTGGTGGCCTCCAACGGATACGGCGAGGACGCCATGGCCTCCCTTCTGGCTCGAAAGATAGAGGAAGCTTTTCCTGTGGCGGAGGTCACAGGCTTTCCCCTGGTAGGAAAGGGAGAGCAATACCTGCAGAGGGGAATAAAGGTCGGTTCGTCACCTTCGGTGACCCCGACGGGAGGAGTCATAAAATACCGTATCGCGGATCTGCTTATCGACGTCCGCTCCGGGCTGTTCGGCCATATCCGAAGACAACTGAAGGCATGGAGGAAAAGGAGCGGCTGCATTCGCACCCCCCTGTGCGTCGGTGACGTTTATCTGTTGCTTCATACTCTGTGGGGGCAGGGGCTGTCTCCCCTTTTGATTGCCACGGCCAAGACCAACTACCTTCACGGCCACTGGATGGCGGAGAGAGCCCTCCTTAGAGGACGGGCCAGGACCGTCTGGACCAGAGACGAGGAGACTGCCGAGGATCTTTCTAAAGCCGGCGTGTCCGCTCGCTTCCAGGGCAATCCAATAATGGACCTTATAGGGGATAATGAAGAGGACGACTTCTCCTGGCCTTCCGAGGGAGACAGGGTTCTCATACTTCCGGGAAGCCGCAACAGGGCCTACGAGGACGTTCGATTGCTTCTGGACTCGGTGCCCATAATGGCGGCCCGGAGGAGCTGTCGTTTCGTAGCGGTACTGGCTCCGACCCTGGATCTTCGTAAAATGGCTCGGGGATGTCCGGGCTGGACCCTGGACGGACGGATTTTGAAGGGGCCGAACTCGGTGGAGGTCCACGTTCACCGAGGGGCTGTGGCAGAGGTCGCTGCAGGAGCTCATGTCCTGCTTGGACTGGGAGGAACGGCGAATCAGGTCTGTGCTGGATTGGGAGTTCCGGTCGTCTCCATATTGGAAAAGGGAAAGTTGGTCCAGCAGAAACTGCTTGGAGAGGCCGAATGGCTCGTGTCGGCGGACCCGGAAAGACTGGCGGAGGCCGCACTCCTGGTCCTATCGGATGAAACTTTGGCCCGCACCATGGCGGAGGCGGGTAGGAAGAGGCTTGGAGCCCCCGGTGCCCTGGACAGCGTCGTTCGCTACTGTTCCCGTGTGTTGGGCTGGTCCGTCCGTTGCGAGGTTTACTCCAGACTAAAGGAATCCCTGGAGAATCGAGGAGAGGAGAGATCCCATGGTTACCGAGATAGAGATCGGCAAAGTTAGAATAGGAGGCGGTCCTTTGGCCGTCATAGCCGGTCCGTGCTCACTGGAGAGTCTTGAACTGTCCATGGAGACCGGAAAGAGGATAAAGGAGATCAGCGAAGAGTTGGGCTTGAACTATATATTCAAGGCCTCCTACGACAAGGCCAACAGGACCTCCATACACAGCTACAGAGGTCCGGGACTCGAAAAGGGCCTTCGTTGGCTCTCGGAGATAAAGGAAACCCTGGGAGTACCGGTCATAACGGATATACACGAGCCCTGGCAGGCCGCCCCTGTGGCGGAGGTGGCCGACGTTCTTCAGATTCCGGCCTTTCTCTGTCGTCAGACCGATCTACTGGTAGCGGCATCGAAAACGGGAAAGCCCCTCAACGTCAAGAAGGGACAGTTCATGTCCCCCTACGATATGAAGGCGGTTGTCAGCAAGTGCAACGAGGCGGGAAACGATAAGGTAATGCTCTGCGAGAGGGGAACCACAATGGGATACGGCCAGCTCGTGGTCGACATGAGGTCGCTTCCCATAATGAGATCCATGGGGTGCCCCGTCGTCTTCGACGCCACCCACAGCGTCCAGATGCCCGGTGGCAGAGGTGACACCTCCGGCGGAGATCGCCGTTTCGTTCCCGCTCTTTCCAGAGCCGCTGTGGGGCTGGGAATCGACGCCCTCTTCCTGGAGGTCCATCCTAACCCCGACGAGGCCCTCAGCGACGGTCCCAACATGGTTCCCCTGGACAGGCTGAAGGACATCCTTACCGGCATAAAGGTCCTGGACGACCTGGTCAAGTCCGACCTGGGTGTATTCTCCCTGGACTGGGAGGACGCTGGGAAATGATGAGCCTTCCCAGCGAGAGGGATTGTCCCGTCTTCGACGACGAAAAACTGGTCGAGATAGGGCGACAGGTCCTTCTGGAGGAGGCGGAGGAGATAAAAAAAGCTGCCTCCAGGATGGGCCCCGAGCTTGCCAAGGCTGCCCGAATCGTGCAGGGATGTCGGGGAAGGCTGGTCATCTCCGGTCTTGGAAAATCGGGGCACATAGGCAGAAAGATCGCCGCGACCCTGGCGTCCCTCGGCACACCCTCCTTTTTCCTTCACGCCGCCGAGGCGGCCCACGGAGACCTGGGAATGGTTCGTCGGGAGGACGTGGCCTTTCTCATAAGCCACAGCGGAACCACCTCCGAGGTGGTCAAGCTCATCCCCTTTTTCAGACGACTGGGAGCTCCGGTCATAGCCCTAACCGGTAGCCTCGAATCGCCTCTGGCCAAGGGTGCCGACGTGATATTGAATGCCTCTGTGGAAAGGGAGGCCGATCCTCTTAACCTGGCCCCAACCAGCAGCACCACGGTCCAGCTGGCCATAGGAGACGCCCTGGCCGGTGTCGTGACGGAGATGAGATGCCTCCGCAAGGAGGACTTCGCTCTTTTCCATCCGGCCGGAGCCTTGGGCCGCCAGCTTCTGCTCAAGGTGTCAGACGTCATGGGGGCCGGCCCCAAACTGCCGGTGGTCAAGGCCGACGTGGCGGTCAAGGAGGCCCTCTTCGAGATAACCAGCAAGAACTACGGAGCCACCACCGTCGTGGATGATCAGGGGATTCTGGTGGGAGTCTTCACCGACGGAGATCTTAGAAGGCTCATAGAGAGACAGGGCGTCTCAGCCCTGGAGGAGAACATCTCGGACGTCATGACAGTGGGGCCCAGAACCATAGGGCCGGACCATCTGGCGGTGGAGGCGGTCCGTATAATGCAGGACGTAGAGGTCTCGGTTCTCATAATAACCGAGGAAGACCGTCCTGTAGGCATGGTTCACCTTCACGAGCTTCTTCAGGCCGGGCTCTCCTGACATGTCTCTGTCGCTGCAACTGTATAGGGGAGCCGCCGCTCTCGGCTTCGCCCTGGCATCTCCCTGGCTGGAACGTAAATACGCCGGATTAGGGCTGGAGGAGAGAAGGGGAATATACGACCCCTCACTTCTGTCCCAACTCAGGAAAAGAGGCAGGCCCCTATGGGTCCATTCGGTGTCGGTGGGGGAGGTTCAGTCGGCGGCCCCGTTTCTTAGAAGGGCCAAGGTAGCCCTGGAGAAGCGTCCGGTGATACTGTCCACCATAACCCCGACCGGAAGAGAGATGGCGGTACGGTTGCTCCAAGATGTTCCCGACAGGGTAATATCCTATCCCTGGGACAGCCCAGTCGTGCTGAACAGGGCCCTGAATGCACTTCGTCCAAAAGTCTACGTAACGGTGGAGACTGAGATCTGGCCGGGGATGCTTTGGGAGATGAGCCGTAGAAGCGTCCCTGCCTTTATGGTCAACGGCAGATTCTCCGACAAAACCTATCTGTCCATGAGGCGTTTCAGGTCCTTCTGGAGGGAGGTCCTCTCCTGCTATACCGGAATGATGGTGAGATCCCGGTCGGACATGGAAAAACTGATCGATCTGGGAGTGGAAGAGGAAAAAATAGAGATAACCGGAGACTGCAAGGCCGACGCCCTGATGGAGAGAAAGGCCGGGCTGGACAAAGACGAAATTCTCGCGACCTTAGGAGGCGGAGGCCCGATCGTTCTGGCCGGAAGCACCCACACCGGCGAGGACGAAATAGTTATGAAGGCCTTCCGGAAGGTGCTGAACCGCTACCCCGACGCCAGACTCGTAATCGTGCCGAGACATCCCGAGAGATCTCGCCGTATAGCCCGATCGGCGTCGGATCTGGGGCCGGTCAGCTTATACAGCCGCATCGAACCGGGATGGCGCACCCTGGTGGTGGACGCCATAGGGGTGCTATTCGGCCTCTACTCCGTTGCGGACTGTGCCTTCGTCGGAGGCAGCATAGCTCCCAGAGGCGGACAGAACATAATGGAGGCCGCCCTTTTCGGGGTGCCCTTCTGCCAGGGACCCCACTACGAGGACTTCGTGGAGGCAACGGATAGCATGGTAAAGATGGGAATATGCACCATGATATCCGACGAGGATACCATGGCAACGGCGTTTCTGAGAGATCTGGACGGCAGACGTAGAGAAAAGGTCGAGGCCGACTGTCGAGACTATTTTCAAGGTCTCGAATCGGCGGCCGACCGTTCCTGGGAGATAGTGGCTCCTTATCTAAACTAAAATAACCTATATCGGGAGGGAATCAATCATGACGATAAACAGAGAGCTTATAGACGGATTTTACGCTAACCTGGATGACCGATCCAAAAAGGCGGTCGACGACGCTGTGGCCAAGATGGTGGCGGTCAAGAAAAAGGGCGGCAAGATAGTCGTGGCCTCCGGAAGCGGCCCCAACATCCACGAAGGAGTCACCACCCTTATAGCCGAGCTCATGGACAAGGGCATAATAGACGGTGTCACCACAAGTTCCGCCGTGATAGGGCACGAGATGGCCGGTTCCCTGGACAGGGTAAAGATGTGCGACGCCTCCCAGCTCGGCCTGCCGGAGGAGAAGATGCCCAGAGGCAACGTCTTCGAGTTCACCAGGATGACCGACGAGGAGAGAGAAGCCCTTCGCAGGGAAATGGTTTTGGACGAGGATCTTCTGGCCAAGGAAGACGAGGTGGAAGGTCACGACGTGGTCAAGGCGGCGGGCAACATGGCCTACCCCATGGGGCTCTGGAACGAGACCCTGGCCTCGGAGATACTGGAGATAGCCAGGACCTACGGTCTTCCCTTCGAGACCGTCGCCGGATGGGGGGCGGACCGCAAGACCATGATAGGAATAGGAGCGGAAAAGGGACTTCCAGTGATAGTCAGCATCCCCCAGATGGTGGGAGGAGGCAACATCGGCCTCGCCATAGGAGACAGCATCCCCATATCCAACCGTAGCATGAGACTGGCCGGAATGCTGGAGGACGCCGACATAATAATAGAGTCGGCCATAGCCCTCTCCCAGGAGCTCCACGACGGCCCCTTCGAGAACTACACCGGTCACGGCATATGGGCCTGGTGGAAAGGACTCCACACCTATCACCTAAGGGAAAAGACCCTCATCCGTATAGACCTGGACGAAAACCTCAGAAAGGCCCAGGACCAGCAGAGGGATAACGCCAGAATCCAGGAGGCCATAGACAAGGGGCTTCCCAAGACAAAGATCTCCGGCATACCCTTCAGGATGGAGATGTCCGCCTTCGCCCGTCATGAGGGAAGCATTCCCGTAATAGGCGACATAGGCGAGATCTGGCCGGTCATGGCCCTAAGGGTCGCCGACGAGCTGGATATTAAACTGGACTTCATGAGCTATAAGCAGGAGACAGAGGAAGGAAAGGCCATGAGAGAGTGGATCGTCGAGAACGTCCGTCCCATAGATCCCGCCAGGATGAGAGCCAAGGCGGGGGAGTACCGCCTCTCTCGGTCGTAACATGGAGATAGTGGCGGTAATACCGGCCCGTTACGGCTCCTCCCGTCTGCCCGGCAAGCCTCTTTGCGACCTGGGAGGCAAGCCGGTGATACAGCACGTCTACGAGAGAACCATGTCCGCCGGTCGGATAAGCCGGGTCATGGTCGCCACCGACGACGAGCGGATCGCCCAGGCGGTCCGCTCCTTCGGCGGAGAGGCGGTCATGACCTCTCATAACCATCCCAACGGCACATGTCGTGTGGCCGAAGCGATAAAGGGCGTCTCCTGCGACGGAGTCGTCAACGTCCAGGGAGACGAGCCCTTTATGGATCCCGCCCTAGTGGACCAGGTGGCCCTCTGTCTCTGCGAAAACCCGGAGATCCCTATGGTATCCCTCAGATACCCCCTGGAGAAGGAGGAAATAGACAACCCCAACAGGGTCAAGGTGGTGGTGGATCAGACGGACAGAGCCCTCTACTTCAGCCGGTCTCCCATCCCATACAGAAGAGTTCACGGTGCCACAGTCTACGGACACCTGGGAATATACGGCTACAGGAGGGATTTTCTGGATAGATACATTTCCCTGGAACCCACCCCTCTGTCGGAGAGCGAATCGCTGGAACAGCTCAGGGCGATCGAACACGGTTACGACATAATGGTCCCTGTGGCACGGGGAAGACACGCCCCCGGCATAGACACCGATTCGGACCTTCTGTGGGCTAGAAAAGAATTGGAAAAGGAGATTTCATGAGAACCCTTTATCTGGAGCCCTTCGCAGGCATAGCGGGGGATATGTTCATAGGAGCCATGATCGACCTGGGGCTCTTCTCTCAAGATGAATTCATCTCTGCCATGAAAGGGCTGGACCTGGACGGTTACGGCCTTTCCATCGAAAAAGGTCTTAGACGGGGAATCTCCGGCACCGACTTCAAGGTGGAGGTCCATTCCGGCGATCATCATGGCCATGACCACGGCCACTGTCACAGACATCTGTCGGACATACTGTCCATACTGGAAAGATCCTCCCTGCCTGAAAACGTCAAGAACAGGTCCGAACGGGCCTTCCGGATGCTGGCTAAGGCGGAGGCCTCGGTCCACGGGGTCGACCTCGAATCCATACATTTTCACGAGGTCGGAGCGGTGGACTCCATAGTGGATGTAGTAGGATCCTTTATGGCACTGCACATGGCCGGGGCGGATCGGGTAGTCTCGTCGCCGGTCAACGTCGGTTCCGGAACGGTGAAGTGTGCCCACGGGGTTCTGCCCGTTCCTGCTCCCGCCACCGCCAGACTTATCGAGGGGATACCGGTTATCTCTCAGGGGGACCCTCTGGAGAGGACCACCCCTACCGGTGCCCTCATACTGAAGACCTCGGTGGAATCCTACGGCTCTCTTCCAAGCGGCCGCATAGTCGCCACAGGCTACGGTCTGGGGGACAAGGACACCGAGCTTCCCAACGCCCTGAGGATAACCCTGCTGGAAGAGGGAGAGGACGAAAAAGAAAAACTTCCCTGGATTCCCGGGGAAGCTGTCGTTCTGGAGGCCAACGTGGACGACATGAATCCCCAGGACTTCGCCTCCGCCATGGAGAAGCTCTTCGACGCTGGAGCCTGGGACGTTTTTCTGACATCTATCATGATGAAAAAACAGCGTCCGGGAACCAGAATAACCTGCGTGTGCTCTCTTGAACGGGAAAGACGGTGCGCCGAGATCATATTGAAAAACACCTCCACTATAGGGCTTCGATGCCGCAGGGAGAACAGATACACCCTGAGAAGGGATGAAACGATGGAGCTCACGTCCCTTGGGCCGGTCAGGCTGAAAAAAGCCTACTGGGGAGATAGGATGGTGAAGAGAACCATCGAATACGACGACTTGAAAGACATATCGGAAAGACATAACATACCCTTGATGGAGTTGAGAGACAGACTTACGTCAGAACTGGGGGTATGGACGGATGAAAACTGACAGATCCGACGGTCCTTCGCTTGTGTTGATCCTCTCGGACGGAATAAGAGGTCACCTGCACCAGAGCGAGGGCATAGCCAGATGGATATCGAAGGATACCGGTGCCGATATCGTAAAGATGGACGTGCCGAAATACGGAGGGGGCAGGAGGGCTTTTCTGCTCAAACTTCTGGGCCGAAGGCTTCCCAAACTGGACAGACTCGGAACGAGACGATGGCTTCACTGGACCGGAGAAAAAGGGCTGGATCTTTTGGAGGGCTATCGCAAGGCCCTGGACGAGAGGGGGCTGTCCGGTTCGGACAGCCTGGTGATCTCCACAGGCAGCTCCGCCGCTCCATTCTGCCTTGCCCTTTCAAGGGTTATGGGGGGGAAATCCTGCGTGGTTATGACTCCCTCGGTCATAGGGGTCGAGCCCTTCGACTACGGCGTGGTTCCGAGCCACGACGGAACAGGCGCAGGCTCCGCCATTGAAACCTTGGGAGCTCCGAACTTCGTTAGCCCGGAGGATCTGGAGAGATCGGCGAAGAAGCTTCTGAGGGATCATCCCGGATCCGAGGAAAAATGGGGCGTACTTGTCGGTGGAGACGACCAGAACTACCGGCTCGACGCCACCTGGGCGGACATGACCGTAGGGGTATTGCTTCGCATAGCCGAGGAAAGAGGACTGTCTCTCTATATAACCACATCCAGACGCACCCCTTTGGAGACGGAAAAACGCATAAGGGAAATCTGTAAGGACAACGACAGGGTGTCCATGCTACTTCTCGCCTCGGAAAGCGACGAAAATCCCGTCCCGGGAATACTCGGAGCCTGCGACAGGGTTTTTTGTACCGAGGACTCCGTGTCGATGATATCCGAGGCAGCTACCTCGGGGGCCAATGTGTACCTCCTGAGGGTGGGAAGACAGCCAGGATGGAGACGGTTTGCCCAGAAGCTTACGGTACGTCTCATAAAATGGAAAATCCTGCCGGAGAGGTTTTTATGGGGAACCCCCAGGTTCGATGAAATGATAGATAGTTTCGTGAAAAGAGGGCTTTTAACCGAGATGCCCTCGGACGTCATGGCCTGGCGTCCTATGCTGAACCGACCTGTCGGCAGAGCCCCGGAGTTCAACGAGGCTCGTCGGGCCGCCGACTGGATATTGGAGAACTGGAAATGAGGATAGTCCACCTCCTGCCGGGGCTGGACGTCGGAGGGGTGGAGCGTCACGTGGTGGACCTGGCCTCGGAACAGGCAAGGTCGGGGCACCATGTGACGGTGGTGTCCGGCGGTGGACGGATGACGTCGGAACTCCATCCCGGGGTCACCCATATAAAGCTTCCCATACACGTAAAAGAGCCCTTCACCGGGGGCCTCTGTGCGTTGAGACTGGCTATTATGGCCCGATCCAGAAAATGGGATATCCTTCACGCTCATTCCCGGGTCCCCGCCTGGGTGGCCTGGTGGACCTCCGCTCTGTCCGGAGTTCCCTTCGTCGTGACCTGTCACGCCATATACTCGCTGAACGCCGGCCTGATCCCATATCGTCACGCCGACGGTGCCATATGCGTATCTCAGGCGGTAAAGGATCACCAGAGAGATTGGCTTCCCCAGCGGTCGACGGTCATAAAAAACGGCATAGCCGATCCGGGTGTTCGATGGGTTCCTCACGACGATAAGGGGCCTTTTCGTTTTCTATTCGTCGGTCGCCTGACCAGTGTAAAAGGAATAGACTTTCTGATAGACGTCCTTCTTTCCATGACGAATCGAGACGACTGGGTTTTGGACGTAGCCGGAGAAGGGTCTCTGGAGGTCCAGCTTAAAGAGAGGATCGCCTCGGCTCGATTGGGCGATAGGATAAACTTTCTGGGATACAGGGACGACGTGGTCGACCTGATGGCCCGGTGCGATTGCTGTCTTTTCCCATCCAGAAGCGAGGGAGCGGGCCTGGTCCTTTTGACCGCTCTGTCCATGGGAGTTCCCCTTATAGCGTCGGACCTTCCAGCCTTCAAAGAGAGCTTGCCTCCTAATGCAATGGTCCCATTGAATAAAGAACGCTGGAGCGACGCTCTAGAGGCTTATCTGGACGGTAAAGCCGTTTTTTCGGAAGTTAGAAGAAACTTTTCTCTTTCCGATATGGCGGAGGAAATAGAGGGCCTGTATCTCGAAGTTAGAAAACGAAAAGAGGTTGAACCGTCATGAAAAAAGCCCTTATAACCGGAATAACCGGCCAGGACGGAGCGTATCTGTCCAAATTTCTACTGGACAAAGGCTACGAGGTCCACGGAATGAAGAGGAGGTCCTCGCTGTTCAACACTGGCAGGATAGACCACCTGTTCAGAGATCCCCACGACGAAAAAAGAGGCCTTATCCTCCACTACGGAGACCTGACCGACTCTTCCAACATAGTCCGTCTGCTTCAGGAGATAAAGCCGGACGAAATATACAACCTGGCGGCACAAAGCCACGTCAAGGTATCCTTCGAGACGCCGGAGTACACCGCCAACGGCGACGGACTGGGAGTCCTTCGTATCCTTGAGGCCATCCGCATACTCGGACTGGAGAAGACCACCCGCTTCTACCAGGCATCCACCAGCGAGCTGTTCGGCAAGGTTCAGGAAATCCCTCAGAGGGAGACCACCCCCTTCTATCCAAGAAGCCCCTACGCCGCCGCCAAGCTCTACGGCTACTGGATAACAGTCAACTATCGAGAAGCCTACGGCATCTACGGCTGCAACGGAATACTCTTCAACCACGAATCCTCCCTTAGGGGAGAGACCTTCGTCACCAGAAAGATAACCAGGGCTGTGGCTCGGATCTCCCTGGGACTCCAGGACAAACTCTACCTGGGCAATATGGACGCCAAAAGAGACTGGGGCCACGCCAGAGACTACGTCGAGGCCATGTGGCTCATGCTCCAGCAGGAAAAACCGGACGACTTCGTAATAGCCACAGGTGAAACCCACTCTGTCCGTGAATTCGTGGAACTGGCCTTCAAGGAAGTCGGGATACCCATAGAGTGGCGTGGGACCGGAGTGGACGAATTCGGATTCGACCCCTCCACCGGAAAGGTCCTGGTCGAGATCGACCCCAGATACTTCAGGCCCACGGAGGTGGAACTTCTCCTAGGCGACCCCACCAAGGCAAAGGAGTTGCTGGGTTGGGAGAGGCGAGTCACCTTCCCCGAGCTGGTCAAGGAAATGGTCTCCCACGACCTGGACCTGTTCAAAAAAGACATCCTTTGCCGGGACGCAGGATACCAGGTATGTCCCTCCATAGAGGACCTGTCTTGATCTAAAAAAAGGTGGTGAGCCTGTGCTTAAATCGATGGACATAGAAAATCTGACCGTTTTTACCAAGGCTAATGTAAGTTTCTCTTCCGGCCTTAACGTGATAGTCGGCGAAAATGGAACTGGAAAAAGCCACCTCCTAAAGGCTGTCTACAGCCTGCTGGCAGTCTCAGCGGAGGGAGGAAGAAAGTCCAAGGGGACGGCTCCTACAAAAAACTATCTCCAGACCGCTATTGCCGAAAAACTGGTGGGGGTCTTCTGCCCCGAGAGCCTGGGGCGGCTCATCCGTCGTCGCCAAGGCAGGGCCAGGTGCGACATCTCCCTTGAGTTTGGCGATCCTCGCTACAATATCTCCTGTAGTTTTTCATCCAACAGCAAGGCGGAGGTCTCGGTGGATAAGGTTCCGTCCTCCTGGAACGAGATAGAACCTATTTTCTTTCCTACTAGAGAACTTATGTCGCTCTATCCAAATTTTGTGGCTACCTACGATAGACATTATCTGGAATTTGAGGAAACTTGGCGAGATACCTGCTTGCTTTTAGGGGCCCCTCTCAGAAAAGGACCGAGAGAGAAAACAATAAAAATGCTCCTTGAGCCCCTGGAGGAAGGAATGGGAGGAAAGGTAGTTCTCTCCGATGGTCGCATGTATCTCCAAAAAAGCGATGGTCGGATGGAGATGCACCTAGTGGCAGAAGGACATCGAAAGTTGGCTATGATAGCTCATTTGATAGCTTCTGGCGTGCTTCTGGACAGAGGATACCTTTTCTGGGATGAGCCTGAGGCCAACCTGAATCCTAAACTGGTGAAGCTGGTGGCAGAGACGGTCCTGAGGCTCTGCAAACAGGGTATACAGGTATTCTTGGCAACTCACGACCTTTTTTTGCTCAGAGAACTGGAGCTAAAAAGATACGATCATGGGGGAAAACTCATTAGATTTATAGGGCTTCACGAAGGTGAAGATGGCGTGTCGATAGAACAGGGTGACGCTATCGAAGACATAGGAGATTTAGTCTCTCTCGATGAAAACGTGGATCAGTCCCAGAGATATCTCTCTATGGAGAGGCAGGAATAGCCGTGAAATCCTGTGTGGTTGATTCTCTGGTTTTTGATTTTCCAGATGACTGGGAGGTAGCAAAATTCGACGACTGGACCTTTTATAGAGAACATTTTTCAAGGATGAAAGATCATATCAAAGCGTCTGATCTGATAGCTTTGAGCCCGGGAAAGGTCCTATATTTGATCGAGGCCAAGGATTATCGGGCTCATTCTAGAATATCCACTGAGCCGATCCATGAAGTTATCCTGAATAAATCGCTGAGTACCCTTGCTGCTCTTCTCCCTGCTGCTTTGAATGGGAATGTTTTAGAAGAAAGAGAAATGGCTCAGCGATGTCTTAAAGCGCAGAAGATACGGATTGTATTCCATCTTGAACAACCTCTTAAAAAGAGCAGGCTTTTTCCGGTTGTCATCGATAGTGCTAACTTGCTAGGTATCCTTAGAAAAAAGCTAAAGCCTATCGATCCTCATCCTAAAATACAGAGCATGGGCGATGATTGCGCGCATGATCGATTCTGGAGCGTGCGAAACGCATGAAAAAACAAGATATAGCGGAACAAAGAACATACGTAGCAGGGCACCGTGGTATGGCAGGCAGCGCCATCGTCCGTGCCCTTAAAGACCGAGGGGCTAAAGACATAATAACTAAAACCCGCGAAGAACTGGACCTGCTGGACCAAAGAGCAACTGAAAACTTCTTTCGGGCCAACCGCCCCGAAGTGGTGATCCTGGCCGCCGCCAGAGTCGGAGGAATAGGAGCCAACATGGCGGACCCCTACGGATTCCTCTACGAAAACCTCCAGATCCAGAACAACGTCATAAACGGAGCCGCCGCCAACGGCGTAAAAAAGCTGGTATTCCTGGGAAGCTCCTGCATATACCCTCGGGAATGCCCTCAGCCCATGAAAGAGGAATACCTCCTCACAGGCCCATTGGAGCCCACCAACGAAGGCTACGCCCTGGCCAAAATAGCGGGCCTCCGGCTCGTCCAGTACCTGAGCAGACAGCGCGGCATAAAGGGCCTCTCCGTCATGCCCTGCAACCTCTACGGCCCGGGAGACAGCTTCCACCCAGACCACTCCCACGTCATCGCCGCCCTGGTCAGGCGATTTGTGGAGGCGAAGAGGGAAAAGGCCCCCACCATAACCCTGTGGGGAACCGGCAGCGCCAGACGGGAGTTTCTCCACGTCGACGACATGGCCAGAGCCGTCACCCTCCTCATGGAAAAATGGGACAGCCCGGACATAATAAACCTGGGCAGCGGAGAGGACATATCCATAAAGGGCCTGGCGGAGGAGATCAAAAAAGCGGTCGCCTACGACGGAGAGATACTATGGGACCCCTCCAAACCCGACGGAATGCCGATAAAACGGCTGGACGTCTCGAAACTCAGAGGACTGGGCTTCGAGCCCCGAATACCGCTGAGCGAGGGGATCGCCCGGATGATAGACCAATACGAAAAGCTGAGAGAGGAGAGACAAAGCGGTGTATAAAGTCCCTCTGGTGAAAAACACCTTCCTCCAGGAGGAGGAGACAAAAAAAGCCCTGTCTAAATTCGTCCTGGACGCCCGGATCCTCAGCATGGGGGCTGAATGTTGCAAGTTTGAGGAAAGTTTCGCCGCATATCAGGGGCGAAACAGGGCGGTGCTCTTCAACAGCGGAGGAAGCGCCAACTTAGCCCTACTCCAGGCCCTTAAAAACATGGGAAAACTGAAAGACGAAGACCTTATAGGTTTCTCCGCCGTCACCTGGTCCACCAACACCATGCCCATAATACAGCTGGGCATGGTCCCTGTGGCCTTGGACTGCTCCAGGGAAACATTGAACGTCGAGCCCGAGGAACTTGAGAGATGCCTCAAAGACCACCCCCTGAAAGCCCTCTTCATAACCAACGCCCTGGGCTTTGCCGGAGATCTGGACGCAATCCGGGACATCTGCCGGGAAAGGGGAATAATCCTCCTGGAGGACAACTGCGAATCCCTTGGATCCGAGCTGAAGGGTACGAAACTGGGCAACTTCGGCCTCGCCTCCACCTTCTCCTTCTTCGTCTCCCACCACATGTCCACCATCGAAGGCGGCATGATCTGCACCGACGATCTGGAGCTCACCGCCATGCTTAAACTCGTCCGTGCCAACGGCTGGGACAGAAACCTGGAGGAAGAGGAAAAAAACACCATCCGGGCGAAATATCGGGTTCAATCCGAACTGGACGCTAAATACACCTTCTACGACCTGGGTTACAACCTAAGGCCCACGGAGATAACCGGATTTTTGGGCCAACAGCAGCTGGCCCACCTCCCTGGCTCGATCCTCAAAAGACAGGATAACTACCTCAGGGTGGAGAGGGCCATAAAATCCAACCCAGACCTCCTCACCTTAAAGAGAGACCACCTGACGGTCCTCTCCAACTTCGCCATACCAATACTTTGCAAAACCCCGGAGCTAAGGGGAAAATACGGCGAAAAGCTGGAGCGAGGAGGAGTGGAGATAAGGCCCTTGATAGCTGGCAACATCCAAAGACAGCCCTTCTACGGCAAATACGTCCCCAAAAGCAGGGAACTTAAAGGCGCCGACTTTATCCACCGCTGCGGCCTCTACTGCGGCAACCACCCGGACTATCGTCAGGAGGAACTCTCCATCCTGGAGGACATACTGGGGGGGGGGAAATGACCGAGATAAAAGCCCTCATACTGGCAGGAGGCGGAGGGACCAGACTGTGGCCCCTCTCAAGGGAAGAGGTCCCAAAACAGTTTCTGAAACTCGCAGGAGACTACAGCCTCCTTCAGACAACCATAAAAAGGCTTCTGCCCCTCTGCGGCCAAGAGGGCATAAAAATAGTGGCAGGAGAGAGATGGGACAGCCAGATAGCCTACCAGGCCTCCGACGTAGGCTTGAAAGGAAACATACATGTCCTCGAGCCGGAAGGCAGAAACACCGCTCCGGCCATAGCCCTTGGGCTGGCCCATCTTATGGAAAAAGGGGCAACCAGGGAAACTCCAGTCCTCGTATGTCCCAGCGACCACATAATCCAAAACGAAAAAGCCTTCCACGACGCACTGAAGCTGGGGCTACTGGCGCTGGAAGAGGGAAAACTGGTCACCTTCGGCATAGTCCCGGACGCTCCAGAGACCGGATTCGGCTACATAAAAAAAGGCGAAGACAGGGGGGGCTGGAACGACGTATCTCAGTTCGTCGAAAAGCCGGACCTAAAAAAAGCAAAGGAATACGTCCAAAGCGGACAATACCTGTGGAACGGCGGGATATTTCTCTTTCGGGCCGGGGACATGATAGACTCCTTCAAAGAACACCTTCCGGAGATAGCGAAACTCATGGAAGGTGGAGAGATGGCCATGGTCGAGGGATTCAAAGACCTTCCCTCGGTATCAATAGACTACGGCATAATGGAAAAAGCCCCCTCAGTGGCGGTGGTCCCACTGGACGCCTGCTGGTCCGACCTGGGAAGCTGGGACGCCATCTATCAGCAGGGGGAAAAAGACGGCAACCGCAACGTCCTAAAAGGGGACGTCCTGGCCGATCGGTCGGAAGGATGCCTGGTCCAAGGGGACAGACGGCTCATAGCCCTGTCGGGGGTCAGCGACCTGCTGGTGGTGGACACCGCCGACGCCCTGTACATAGCCCCTAGGGGGACATCCCAATCGGTCAAAGACGTAGTCTCCACACTGAAAGAGCGGTCCAGACCGGAAGTAACCCAAGCCCCCGAAAGCGCCAGGAGATGGGGAGACTATAGAATTCTCCACGAAGGGGACGGCATAAAGGTAAAGAGGATAACCGTCCACCCGGGAAAAGCCCTGAGCCTCCAGTATCACCACCACAGGACGGAACACTGGATAGTGGTAAAAGGCACAGCCCAGGTCGAGAGGGACGAAGAGACCTTCTACCTCCACGAAGGGGAAAGCACCTTCATACAGAAAAATCAGCTCCACAGGCTCATAAACCCCGGAAAGATCCCACTCGAGATAATAGAGGTCCAAAACGGGCCGTATCTTGGGGAGGACGATATTGTGAGGATAGATATGAACTGCGAGGATGCAAAATGAGAAAAATAGCACTTTTTGCTTATGGAGAGATATATTACGGGAACGACAGGATATTCGATCCTGACTGGATGAAGGATCTTCCTCTGGGTAACAGCTGGGGCTTTTATTTTGGCGACCTCAAAGACAGAATGGAGAAACTTGGTTGGTCATTGTCCGCTCCGGATCCCGTAAGGGACTCCCTTGATGGTTTTGAGAAGATACTTTTCTTTGATATGCCCAACAAGATAGCCCTTTACCAGAGTAAAATCCTAAACGGGCCTCAGCGTAAATATCTGGTTCAGTCGGAGTGCTCCCAAATTGTCCCCGAAAACTGGAGAGAGTCCAACTACAGCTTATTCGATAGAGTTTTTACCTGGAGCCCGGACCTTAAGGGTGAGAAGTTCGTGAGGTATTATTGGCCCAATCGACTGGAACTCCCAGATCGCTCTAGATTTTCCTTTCAGGATAAAAAAATGTGTGTCATGGTGGCAGGGAACAAAAAAAACAAGTCTCCTAATGAGCTTTATTCGGAGAGGAGAAAGGTGTTAGACTGGTTTGAGTTAAATCACCCCGATGACTTAGACCTCTACGGCAACGAATGGAATCTGAGCTTAAGAAAAAAGACCAAGGAGTTTTTCAAGAATATGGCTCGGTGGTCGAGGGGAGAGTATCCGGTAAGGATAAAGGACTATTCGATCTATAGAGGGCGATTGAGCAGCAAGGAGGATACTCTTCCTGATTATAAGTTCAATTTTTGCTACGAGAACATGAAGGATGTCCCAGGATATATCACCGAGAAGATCTTTGACTCCTTCTCCTGTGGTGTGGTCCCTATATATTGGGGCTGGAAAGGAGTATCCTCCCTGATTCCAGAGGAGGCTTTCATAGATGCCCGTCGATTCGACTCCATCAATGATATCTACGGCTTTATTTCCTCCATGGACGAATCCAGTCATAGAAGCTATCTTGATGCAGCGGTCGATTTTTTGACTAGCCAGAAAGCGTCGCTGTTCAGTGGAGATGCTTTTATAAGAACCCTAGTTGATGGTATGGGGATTCATTGATGGTGATTTTATGTGCGTAATAGCTAAGTGTTGTGGCGGTCTTGGCAACCAGATGTTCCAGTACGCTTTTGGTCGAGCCTTGGCGTTGGATCTTGGGCTTGACCTGAAGCTTGATATATCCAATTTTGGAAGTGATAGTAGGCCTTTTTCTCTTGGTATTTATAGTTTGACTAAAAACATCCCTTTTGGTTGCTATCTTAGCACCAGCACGAGGCTTAAGGTCAAGATGACTAAAAAACTCAGACGGTGGGGAGTGTGGGGAATGGATAAGAATATGCCTGGAGTTCTTGTCGAACCCTTTCCTCCAGTCCTTGTTTCCCTGGATGAAGTACTATCTGAAAAGCTTAGTCATCTTTTTGTGGATGGATATTGGCAGTCTGAAAAATATTTTTCTAGGTACTCAGACGTTATAAGGTCTGACTTTAGAGTCATAGAGGAGTCTTCTGCCTTCCTGGCTTGGAAAAAACGCATGTTGAGCGAACCTGGTGGATCGATCAGCGTCCACGTCAGAAGGGGGGACTATGTCACCGATAGCTCTGCGAACAGGGTCCATGGCGTTCTCCCTATTGAATACTATCTTAGGGCAAAAGAGATACTTAATACTATATCCGATGGTCTTGTCTTTTACGTTTTCACCGACGATCCTGTGTGGGCTAGAAATAATCTATGTTTGGGAGATAAGACGATTTATGTTTCAGGCGAAGACCTGAAGGACTACGAGGAGCTTGCCCTTATGTCCTGTTGCGATCATCATGTAGTCGCAAACAGCTCTTTTAGCTGGTGGGGAGCTTGGCTCGGGCAGGACACCTCTACTGTGACGATAGCTCCAGGTCGGTGGTTTAGAAAAATGGACTCCAGTTTTGTAATTCCTGATAACTGGATAAAGATTTGGACGTGATGTAAATGATCTCGGTTGTTATAGCTACTAAAAACAGGCCAGAGGCTTTAAGAGATATCTCTTTACCTTCCCTGCTCCTGCAAGATTATAGCGATTTTGAGGTTATTCTGTGGGATGCCAGTACAGATGATCTCTCGTGCCTAGTTGCTAAGTCTTTTGCTGAAAGATTTAAATCAAGGGGCATAGATCTCCGTTACTTTAAGGCTCCAAGGGTGGGGAGTGCTTCTCAGAGAAATGATTCTGTGAGGGTTGTTAAAGGTAGCATTATATTTTTTATTGATGACGATAGCGATGTCTCTCCCGACGGAATAGGAGGACTAAAGGAATGTATGGATAGACATCCGGAGAGCATGGGGTTCGGATTGACCGTCTATCAGGTATCCAGAGACGGCTCCTTTCAGAAGAGGGACGATAGCCTCAAGGGAAGGGCTCTGAGAGCTCTGGGCTATAGAAAAAGACGGAAGGTCTCCCTGTCCGGATCCGGCAGGAGTATGTCCGCTCCTGCGGGACCAGCAGAGTGGTTGAGTGGCTGTTCTATGGCTTTTCGTAAAAAAGTCTTTGATTCCATGAAATTCAACGAGAAGCTTGAGACCTTTGGGTCGTATGCCATATTCGAGGATATTGAATTTTCCCATAGAGTTTTTCGTCGATATGGAAAACCATTATATATAGCAGAGGGTGGCTACATAGTTCATCGCTCCGCTGTCGGTGACAGACTGTGGGGTGTGGATAGAGCAGCAGCGACTTTCTACAATAGATATTTGACAATGAAAGTTGCTTCGGAAAACCATCCCATACTAGGGCACCTGTTTTACCTATGGGCTGTTGGGAGACGTGCGATAAAGATGTCTAGGGAATTTGGTTTAGAAAAAACCTTTAAGGGACTTCTGTTGGCTATAAGTGCCATAAGAAAGGAAAGAGCTAATAACAGGAGACGTAATCTTTGACGGAAGGGATCAGTATAACCCGGAGCAGATGAACAGGGAGGTGTGTTCTGTGACGAAACACTGTCTAGTCACAGGAGGAGCAGGATTCATCGGAAGCCATCTGGTGGACCTGCTCATGGATCAGGGCTGGAACGTTACGGTAGTGGACAACTTCGATCCCTTTTACGATAAATCGATCAAGCTGTCCAACATAGCCCCTCACAGAGATAACCCAAAATATCGTCTGGTGGAGGAGGATATCCGTAACCTGCCGGGCATGAGGGAGAAGCTGAACGACAGCTACGACGTAATAGTCCACCTGGCCGCCAAGGCGGGGGTGAGGCCCTCTATACAGGATCCTGTAGGCTATCAGGAGGTAAACGTAACAGGCACACAGAACATGCTCGAGTTCGCCAAAGAGAGAAATATAAAGCAATTTGTGTTCGCATCGTCCTCCAGCGTCTACGGCATAAACCCTAACGTACCGTGGAGCGAGGACGATCATGTTCTGATGCCCATAAGCCCCTACGCCTCGACCAAAGTAAGCGGAGAGCTCATGGGGCACGTCTACAGCCACCTCTACGACATAAGATTTTTGGCACTCCGGTTTTTCACCGTCTACGGACCGAGACAGAGGCCCGACCTGGCTATACATAAATTCACAAAGCTCATAAAAGAGGGCAAGCCGATACCGGTTTATGGAGACGGAAGCACCAGAAGGGACTATACCTACGTAGAGGACATAGTAAAGGGAATAAGATCCGCCATGGACTACGACAAAACCCTCTACGAAGTCATAAACCTGGGCAACAACAAAACGGTAAGCCTGGCGGAGATGATAGAGGCTATAGAGCAAACCCTAGGGATAAAGGCGATCATAGACAGACAGCCAACCCAACCGGGAGATGTGCCACAGACCTGGGCGGATGCTGACAAAGCTCATAGGTTGCTGGACTACGAACCAAGGGGAGATTTCTCTCGGGAGATGGCGAGATTTATCGACTGAACTGGATTGTAAATATCGTAGTCCTATTCCGAGATTAGATCATGGAGGATAAAATGAAGATATCACTTTACACTGTTACCAAAAATGAGGAGGCCAGGTTGCCCCTCATGTTGGAGGCGGCAGCACCTTTGGCGGACGAGATCATAGTGGTTGATTCAGGCAGTACCGACAGAACCAGAGATGTTGCGGAACGATACGGCGCAAAATTCATACATCATGATTGGACTTCAATAGGACACCAGGTTGCTTTTGCGGAGAGTTGCTGTTCCAACGAGTGGGTTCTTCGCTTGGATGCTGACGAAGTGATGTCCAAGGAACTCTTGGAGGAAATCATGAAGATAAAGAAAAACGGGCCTGACTGCGACGGATACAAGCTGAGGAGCGGCGAGATGTTCCCTGGTTATTCGAAGCCTAACAGGTGGGTCAAGCATTATCAGCTTGTCAGACTCTACAGCCGAAAAGCCATGAGGATGAGTGGTAAGTTCGGTTTTGACGATGTCGTCTTTATAAAGAAAACCCCCCAAACCAGGTTGCTCTACAATTTTATTAATCATTATTCCTTCTTGTCCATAAGGCGAACTGTGGAAAAACGCAACGTCGCTACCGACGATCAGGTAAAAAGAGCTCTTCTAGAACATAAAAACTACAGCCCATGGCGAATGGTAGGCTGTATGGTGGGAAACTTTTTCCGATATTTTATACTGGAACGGTATTTTCTCTATGGTTTCTGGGGTTTTATTCATTCTGTCAATGTAGGATATATGAGATTTTTAAAATTCTCGAAGTTTTATGAGTATCATCAAATAAGAGAACATGGCTATATGGGATGTGAAAAAAAGAACGAGCTATATGAATCTGAGGTCGGGAAGGGATAGTTCAATGCATATCTGCATGATAGGAACTGGCTACGTCGGACTCGTGACGGGAACCTGCCTTGCCGAGGTAGGACACAGCGTCTGGTGCGTCGACGTGGACGGATCCAAAATAGAACGACTTAAAAACGGAGAGATCCCCATATACGAACCGGGTCTGGAGGACATGGTCTCCCGCAACGTGAAACAGGGAAGACTGAGATTCACCACCGACCTGAAGGAAGCCCTGGACGACAGTCCTTTCGTTTTCATCGCCGTGGGTACACCTCCGGGAGAGGACGGTTCCGCCGACCTCCGTTACGTTTTAGACGCGGCCAGACAGATAGGATCGGCCATGGAAGACTACAAGGTCGTGGTGGTGAAATCCACCGTTCCGGTGGGGACGACGGAAAAGGCGAGGCTGTGTGTTTCGGAAGAGCTCGGCATAAGGGGACGAGACGACCTCGACTTCGACGTGGCGTTTTGCCCCGAGTTCCTCAAGGAAGGCTCGGCAATAGACGACTTCATGAGCCCCGACAGGGTGGTCATAGGGACGGACAATCAGAAAACCGCCGATCTTCTGGGAGAACTCTTCTCCGCCTTCAGCTTCAGGGAAGACCGGATAATATTCATGTCCATACCATCGGCGGAGCTCACCAAATACGCGTCCAACTCCATGCTGGCCACCAGGATCAGTTTCATGAACCAGCTCGCCCGTTTTTGCGAGAAAATCGGAGCGGACATAGACCAGGTTCGCCATGGCATGGGCAGCGACGGTCGGATAGGATCGGCCTTTCTGTATCCCGGGGTGGGATACGGTGGATCCTGCTTTCCCAAAGACGTGAAAGCCCTCATCCACTCCGGAAGAAGCCATGGAGTTCCGATGACCCTTCTGGAATCGGTAGAGGAGATAAACAAGAGCCAGAGAAAGTGGTTCTTCGATAAGATACTGAGTCACTACGGAGCGGATATATCGGGCAAGACCTTCGCCGTCTGGGGCCTCAGTTTCAAGCCCAACACGGACGACATAAGGGAAGCCCCTGCGCTGGACATAATTCCCTGGTTGCTTGAAAAAGGGGCAGCTGTCAGGGCCTACGACCCGGTGGGACAGGAAAACGCCAAGGCGGCGTTGCCGAACACGGAGAGCATAGTCTACTGCGACGATAACTATCAAGCTCTGGAGAACGCCGATGCCCTGATTCTGCTTACCGAATGGCTTCCATTTCGTCGTCCCGAGTTCGACAGGATGAAGGATCTGATGGGGGAATACGTTATTTTCGACGGAAGAAACCAGTATCGGCCGGAGCGGATGGCGGATCTGGGTTTCGTTTATTATGGGGTAGGCAGGTATGTAAAATAGGATAGAGGCCAACTCCATTCGGGGTCGGCCTCTATGATTTCACGCCTTGAAAAGCTTCATTATCTCCTCGAAACAGTCCACCGTTTCCCTCGAGGAGAACTTGGGGGTTAGTCTTTCTCTGATGGTGACCAGATCCTCGACCGATCTATCCGTGCCGTAGGATCTGTATATCTCCGCCAACGTGGGGATTATATGTTTTAAAAGAGACGGATCCTTTTTGAAGTGACCTATGCCGCCCCTCTCTCCGAAGTAGGATCTCACCACTTGGTCCAGGTTTTCAGGCGTGGCATGTCCCATCCAGTAGCTGGCGAAACAGACTGTTGGTTTTTGAGATAAAATCGACTCGATCGCCGACGTCGATGCGGCGCATATCGCGTTCGAGCGATCTATCCAGGGTCTGGGATCCGGCTTTGTTCCGACCACGTTTACGCACTGCTCTCCCATTTTACGGTTTATGGATGCCGCCATCTGGCGAAACTTCAGCAGCCGCCAGCCTCCGCCTCCTACGACGGTTATGGAGGCGGAGGGGATCGCCTCTTTTAGTTCCTCCATGTGTTCCATAAGGTATATCATGCCGGGGGTCTTGTAGCCGCTGAGGCGACCGAAACAGGTTATGACGAATGGGTTCTTGGGGGGTAGGGGAGTTGCCCTAACCGCTGTGTCGAGAGGTCTCGGAAGTTTCATTATGGGGGTTCCCGACGAGTGCCTAGGGAGGGTTTGAAGTATGGGGTTCTCTGCACCGGCCCATGCGTCGCTCCATTTTACCAGCGAGGGAACGTCCCTTCCGGGTTTATCCGTTTTTTCCAGGTGATCGAGAAAGTAGGTTACCACCGGTCTGTCCAATATCCTCTTAAGTCTGGTGGCCAGAGGGAAGGATCGTCTGGAATCGGTCATTATTACGTCCGGATCGAATTCCCTGGCCTTTTTATCGAACCAACGGTTGCCCACCGTAAGGGATGGACACTGTATAACCTTGATTCCTTCTTCTCTGTATCGGCTCTGAAATCCCTTGCCGGCCCATCGTCCCAGCACCGCCACCTGATGTCCTTCTCTGCTGAGAGCCGTTCCGACGTGAAGGACGTACGATGTAACCCCGTCTATTATCAGTGAGTCGGAGCAGAAGAGTATCTTGTAGCCCATGGTAGTTGCCTCTCTTTCCTAGGTCTGTGAAGTTTTCGCTGTCATTGTACATCAAAAGGCGATTTAATACCCTTGCGTCTTCGGAAAGTGATGCTATAATGCTTTTTGAGGGCGCTTGCCCGCCGAAGGACTTTGACAACTTGACCTTTGGATCAAACAGTTTCGATAGTCGCGACGATATCCCGATGGCAGGAAAGGAGGTGCACGACCCCCAGCCAACAAGGAAGGAGCGACTTGAGAAAACGCATCGGTTCCGAACAGGGACGAAGTGCCGTAGTCGGAGAAGGAAACGAGGAAACTTCCCGGACGAAAGCCCTTTAGATCCCCTAGGTTCCGAGCGAATATAAAACACCTAACCAAGGGGGTTACTAAACATGAAGAAACTTTGTGCACTTCTGGCAGTCGTGGCTCTTGTGGCTTTCGCCGCTCCCGCCTTCGCCGCCAATCCTTTCATGGACGTTCCTATGAACCACTGGGCCTACGACGCAGTGGGACAGCTTGCCGCCAGGGGAATCATCTCCGGTTATCCCGACGGTACCTTTAAGGGCAACCAGCCCATCACCCGTTACGAGATGGCTTCCGTGACCGCTCGTGCTCTGGCTGTTATCGACATGGAGAAGGCCAGCAAGCAGGATGTCGAGATGCTGAAGAGACTCGTCGTCGAGTTCAAGGACGAGCTTGATGCCCTCGGCGTAAAGGTCGACAAGATCGACAGCCGCGTGGCCGTTCTCGAGGAGAACATCGGCGGATGGAAGTTCTGGGGCGAGTTGCGCTTCGATGCCAAGTTCGAGGGCGAACGGAATCTCTACAATGACGAGTATACCCTTGAAGGCGACAAGGAGTTTAACCTCAATCGTTTCCGTCTCTGGATGAGCAAGCAGATCGACGAGAACACTAAGTTTGTTGCTCGTCTTGGTACCAGCGATAGCACAACCAAGTATGCTCCTACTCGTTGGGAACGTTATTATTTGGAGACTAAGCTTCCCTACGACATCAAGATGACCGCCGGTCTTTGGCTCTACGACTGGGAATGGGATTCGGGGCTCTACATCGACGAGGATGCTTGGTTCACCGATGCTGGCATGAAGGGCTTCTGGTTCCAGAAGAGCTTCGGCCTCGGCGATGTTCAGGCTATGATCGGTCATGACGATAGTTATAGCAATGGTGCTGATGGTATCTTCAATACTGTTGATGATGTCAATAGCGATTATATGTTCTACGGTCTTCGTGCCAACTTCAACTTCAACGAGCAGTTCCGTTTCGCTCTGAACGGTTTGATGAGGGCTTACGATGATCTCAATAATCAAGACGAATCCGTGTATTGGGCTGATTTCACCTTCAACTTCAACCCCAACATCGCTTTCAAGGGTGCTTATTTCATGGAGGATCTTGATGCTCCGAAGGTTACCGGTGGAGATGATAGTCCCAGTGCCTATAAGGCTATACTTGATGTCAAACAGGATGCTCTTAAGTTCACCAGCATCTGGATTGAGTACGCCAAGTTCGACGAAGGATTCAGCGTTTGGAACAACAATAACGGTGGAGATGCTTTTGCATACGATGCATACGGTGCATCTGTGCTCTACAACCGTGGATATGACGATACCACGATTCTCTTCGGAAGCCTGAAACAGCAGTGGAACGATAAGTGGGCTACCTACGAGCGTTATCTGACCGCTGATTTCGATGCGACCGGTGTTGACGATGCCACTAACTGGACCTTCGGTGTCCTGTATTACTACACTCCCGCTATCACCTTTGATCTGGCTTACGACAAGGTCGACTGGGGCGATAGTACCTCTGCTACGACTCACGATGGAACAGCAACTCGTACCGGAGATGATAACATCGTTCGTTTCCGTACTCACGTCAAGTTCTAATCGAACCATCTGTAATTTAAAGGGATGAGGCTAAGCCTCGTCCCTTTTTCTTTTGCCATTTGGTATAATGGCCTCCGAGATGCAGAAAGGGAGGTTTTGAATTGATGTCCATAAAGAGAAAACTTGTTTTTACGGTGTCGTTGTTGTGTCTGATGTCCGTTGCTCTATCCGCCTCTGCCTCCACCGATTCGGTTTTATCTCGGTGGAGAAAGACGGTTAAGATAATGGACGAGGATAATATGGGTTTTGTTGAGTTTACAGTCACCTATTACTCGGCCGAGTATATCCAGGCGCTGGTTCAGAAGGAGGCCAAGGCCAACCTCTGGACCAAGGACGAGGAGGAGAACTACAAGTATCAGCTTCTCAAGACTCTTCAGTTAGAGCGTAACATTCCGATCTTCATAGAGATTAACAACTATGGTTCCGCGCTTCGTATGGCTCCCTTTGGAGATCAGGTTGAGCTGTGGATAAACGGTAAGAGTTATTCTCCGGTGGACTACGACAAACGCTTCAACTTCAAGCTCACAGGCAAGAGGGAGGGGTTCGTCTATTTTCCACGTTATAACGAGGAGACAGGTCAGCCTCTTCTCGCCAAGGCTAAGACCATCAAGTTCTCCATTGATGGCGGAGTAAGTCCAATTACGATGGGACGCCGTCCCTCCATCGATTTCCTCTGGGACGTGTACAGGGACAACCCGGACCAGTTCTTCACCGGCAAGGCCGCCGAGAGGCTGGAGCTGGATCGTTTAATAATACGCCTGGGCAACCTCAAGGAACAGAGGGGCGACATCCAGAAGCAGTTGGACGAGCTCGACGCCGAACTGGCTAGAATTCAATCCCGTATAGACGAGCTCCAGAGCAAATAAACGATTCAAGTTTTTTCAGTTCGAGTTCTATACTCCCGGTCCTTTTGGATCGGGGGTTTTTTTATCCTCTCATGATAAAATGGAGGCGAAGTTTTTATTCCGGGAGGGTGACCGATGAAACGTATCGCAGTGCTCACCAGCGGGGGCGATGCTCCTGGCATGAACGCGGCAATAAGGGCCGTGACCAGGTCCGCCATATACGATAAAGCCGAGGTCTACGGCGTGTTTCAGGGCTACGAGGGGCTTATGGACGGGGCCTTTCAACGTCTAGAGCCTAGAGACGTGGGGGGCATCATCCACAGAGGGGGAACCATTCTGCGTACCGCCAGGAGTGAGAGGTTTCGGACCGACGAAGGGCTGGCCGATGCGGTGGCGTCTCTCGAGAGGCATTCCATAGACGGTTTGGTGGTGATAGGCGGTGACGGGTCTTTCAAGGGAGCCTATGAGCTCCATAACCTGGGGGTGCCGGTGGTGGGCGTTCCCGGAACCATAGACAACGATGTTGCCGGTACCGACGAGACTATAGGCTACGATACCGCCCTGAATACCGCCCTGGAGGCGGTTAAAAAGCTGAGAGACACGGCTTCCAGCCACGATAGACTGTTTATAGTTGAGGTCATGGGTAGAGAGGCCGGTTTTCTGGCCCTCAACGTGGCTGTAGCGAGCGGGGCCGAGTTCGTGGTGGTTCCGGAGAGAAAGTTCGACGTGGGGTTCCTCTGCGACAGGCTTCATCAGTCCAGAAAGGCGGGCAAGCAGCATTCGCTGATAGTGGTTGCCGAGGGAGCCATGTCCGCCGTGGAGCTGAAGGACAGGCTGAAGGACACAGGAGGCTACGACGCCAGGGTTACAGTTTTAGGCTATATCCAGCGGGGCGGTTCGCCCACCTCTTTCGACACCATCCTGGCGTCTCGGATGGGGGCCTTCGCCGTCGATAGGCTGATGGAGGGGGAAAGCGGAATTATGGTAGGCACCGTGTGTCACGAGATGGTGGCCGCCCCTCTCAGTCGTTCCTGGGAGGGCAGAAAGCCTCTCAACCCGGAGCTTATCGAGTTGGTGGACAGGCTCAGCATATGATGGATATATTCGAGTCCTTGATTGCATTGGTAGCGTCGAATCGTTCGGGAAGGGGACCTGCCAGGCTCTGTTCTCCCTCTGTAATGTCCTCGGCGTTGGAGGTTTTGACCAGGGCCCGCAGGGTCGCGGTGGTGACCGGATTTTTCGTTCCCTCTGCTGGTTTTCCAGAGACGGACGGTCCCGGAGGTTCCGCCGCTTTGGCCAGGGCCGTCGATCTTTCCGGGCGAGAGGCGTCTTTATGGACCGATGAGAGGTGTTTTTCCGTGGTGGCATCGGCGTCGAGAGCCATCGATGGCGTAGTTCCTCGAGCGGCTTCGGAGGGATCTGACATATTGAGCTGGAAACCGGATCTTATCGTCTATCTGGAGCGACTTGGAAGGGCGGCGGACGGAGGGTATTACAATATGAGGGGACAGGATGTCTCATCCATGGTGGTTTCCTTGGACGACGCCGTTTTAACGAAGCGGGAGGAAGTGGACGTTATCGGTATTGGAGATGGCGGCAACGAGGCCGGTATGGGGAATCTCAGACGAGAGCTGGGGAAACTTATGCCTTCGTTCAGCAGATTTCTCTCTGTGGTGGAGTCGGACGCCCCGTTGCCGGTGGATGTCTCCGATTGGGGGGGGTATGCCCTCGCCGGGGCTCTTTCTTTGAGTTGTGGTGAATGGTGTGGAGTGGACCCCGACGAGGTGGCTTCCATGGTAGAGGCAGAGGTTGCGGCTGGTGCGGTGGACGGTGTTACCCTCAAAGGGGAGCCCTCGGTGGACGGCTTCCCCCTTGAGATTCAACGTTCCGTAGCGGCAGGCGTCAGGGATATCGTGGAGTCTCAGTTGCTCAGCCCGGTTCCCTGAAGTCTACGTTTCAGAGTCGCCGATAGTGGCAGGGCTATAGCGGCCCCTATGCCGGTCTGGACTATGTCAGTCATGAGCTCTATCGGAGCGGCGGCCCAGCCGTAAAGAAATCCGGCGGATATAGAGTATCCCGCCGCCATCACCGTCGCTCCGGCGAGTATGGCTCTTATCTTTCCCGAAGGGGCTAGACGGCCTACTACGTATCCCTCCAGTCCCTTTATCGTCAGGGTCAAAGGGGCCCATAGAGGGTATCCCAGTATGAGGTCCGCTAGGGCGGCTCCCAGGCCTCCGCAGACGGCTCCGTATCTCGGGCCCAGAAGTATCGCCACGGTGTAGATTATTCCCTCGCCCAGATTGAAATACAGCCTGAATCCGGGAACCGGGGCGCTGAGCATGGTGGCTCCCGTCACCATGGCGGCCGTTAAGGCTCCTAGAACGATTTTTCTGGTGGTCGTGGTGTCAGTCATATTCGATCTTCCTTTCTTTTCCCGGAAATATCTCTTTTAGCTTGCCTTGACCGTTCTATATCTGGTACTATCACTTTGTGGTATTTTTCAGCTTTAGTATAGGGGGTCGTTCCCCCTGTGGCTCGGTCCAGTTTTACGGCTTTCGAAGCCGAGATTGGACCACTCCGGCCCGGAATGGTGTGTCATCGTTGAAAAGCGAAAAATCCTTTGCCCTCTTCGTGTTTTCCTCCATATTATTCTTTGCCCTTTTTTTTCTGTGGATCACCTTTCATAGAGGACCTCTTGGAAAGGTCCGAATAGAGCGTGCCGTCGTATGTGTCGACGTGGACGATTCCGGCGTGCCCTACGGGGTGGGAGGTCGTTTCAGCTTCGGAATTCGCCAGCTGTGTATGGTGATGGACTCTACCGGAGGAGAAGAGGACGATTCCGTTCGGCTTAGATGGTATTATCGTGGGCAGTTGATACACGAGGAGATTCAGCTTCTGGGAGACGGAAGGGACGAGAGCAGGATGTTCTACCTTTTAAGGGAGGACGGAGCTCCTCTGCCCCTGGGAGCCTACGAGATTCAGGTGGATCTGAACGATCGTCCGATCAGGAGGATTCCCTTCGCAGTGGTGGAGGGAAATGGGACCGCCGAAAAATCACTATGAGAGGAATCAGCGTGCAATGACCCAAGAAAACAAAACTGTAAATGTGGAGGACGGAGATGTGAGTTCCGAAAGACCCGATAACGGCAGGAACAACAAGAAGACCCCTCCGAGACCTCGTTTTACCTACGGTAACCTGGTCTCCATGACCCTGCCGGATCTTCGGAAAATAGCCAAGGAGGCGGATCTGTCCGGTTTTTCCTCACTTCGCAAGGACGATCTTATACTGGCCATTCTCGAATCTCAGGCCAGACAGATGAACACCCGTTTCGGCGGTGGCACCCTGGAGGTTATGTCCGACGGTTACGGATTTCTTCGTCCGAAGGGGCTTCTGCCCAGCGACAACGATATATACGTTTCGGCGTCACAAATACGAAGGTTCGGGCTCAGAAACGGAGATGTAATCTGGGGTATGGTAAGGAAACCCAGAGACCAGGAACACTACGAGGCCCTGCTCAGGGTCGAGGTCGTGAACTTTACCGATCCTGAGGCGGCCAAGCATCGCCCTCATTTTGGACAGTTAACCCCCATTTTCCCCGATGAAAGACTAAATTTGGAGACCCATTCCAGGAAACTGGCCACTAGGCTGGTGGATCTCTTTTCTCCCATAGGAAAGGGTCAGCGTTCTCTGGTGGTTTCCCCTCCCAAGGCGGGAAAAACCACCATACTGAAGGATCTGGCTAACGCCGTTACGACCAATCATCCCGAGATAATCCTCATGGTCTTGCTCATAGACGAGCGTCCCGAAGAGGTAACCGATATCGCCCGTTCCGTGGACGGCGAGATAATCGCCTCTACTTTCGATCGTCCTGCCGAGGAGCACATGAGGGTGGCGAATCTGGCGTTGGAGAAGGCTAAGAGGCTGGTGGAGGCCGGCAAGGATGTGGTGTTGCTTCTGGACTCCATAACCAGGCTGGCCAGGGCCTCCAACCTGACGGTGCCTCCTTCGGGACGTACCCTTTCGGGAGGAATGGACCCCGCCGCCCTTTATTTCCCCAAGAGGTTTTTCGGAGCCGCCAGGAACATAGAGGAGGGCGGAAGCCTGACAATCATAGGAACCGCTTTGGTGGATACGGGCAGCCGCATGGACGACGTCATCTACGAGGAGTTCAAGGGCACGGGCAACATGGAGATACATCTTTCGAGAAAGCTGGCGGAGCAGCGCATATTCCCCGCCGTGGATATAGGACGTTCCGGAACGAGGAGAGAGGATCTCCTGCTTTCCGAGGACGATCTCCAGAGGTTGTGGGGTCTCAGACGGAAACTGGCCAACGTGGACGAGGCCGGGGCTTTGAACCTGATAATCGACCGTCTGAGAAAGACTTCCAACAACGAGGAGTTTCTTCAGGGGATCAGAAAGTCCTGATTTTTACTGGGTCTCGGGAGGGTTGCCTTTTTCTCTCTTCCCGTATATTGTAAAAGATGGCGGCGACCTGCCGTCGAGGGAGCGTGATGGAATGTGAATAGAGGACCATCTAACGGAAATTCATGGCATTTCGGTTTTATGGCGGTCGTGGCTATCATGCTTTGCGGGGCCTCTTTTCTGGCCTTTTTCGCCGGTGAAAGATCCGGGGATAGCTGGAGGTATTCCGCTTCCGCCGATTCTGCCGGTGAGATACCGTCCAGGTTCGTGGTCGTCGATATGTCAAGAGCTTTGGCGGCCATAAAGGGAGTTCACGGAATCGAGGTGGAGCCTACCGGTATAGGGCCCATCCCCTCCGACCCGATGTACCAGGAGGGTGAAATCATTCTGGAGGAGGTATCCTTCGAGGACGATCCGGTGCCTCTGTCGAAACAGGGCATGGACGAGGGTGATCTTGACGATAGCCTCGGACTGGACGAACTCAAGAGCGGTTCGAAATCTGACAAACTTGCCAGTCGGCTGGAGCAGTCGCCCGGCAAGGTGGACGCTATGGAGGGGGTAACCCTTGACGAGGTCTCTATCGTATGGAGAGAGCATTCGGTAAAACCCGGAGAGACCCTTTTCGTGTTGGCTCAAAAATCGAATATATCCCAGAGGGATATAATCAAGGCCAACGAGCTTAAAAATCCCGATCGTCTTTCTCTGGGACAGGTGTTGCTTATCCCTCGGTCTCATTCCGATGTAAACGCCACCCTGAACGAGGTCAGGCGGAGAAGGGAAAATAAAAAGGCCAAGGAGGATAAGGTAGTTCCGTTCTCCACGAAAACCTACAAGGTCCAAAACGGAGACAGTCTTTGGAGCATATCCAACAAGTTCAACGTGACCATCGACACTTTGTTCAGCGCCAATTCTCTCAGCGATCCAGACAAACTTAAGCCCGGCATGACATTGAAGGTTCCGAACCAGGACGGGGTTTTCTATAAGGTTAGAAAAGGAGATACCTTAGGCAAGATAGCCTCTGCCTATTCGGTAGATATAAACAGAATAGTGGACACCAACGGAATAGAGCAGAAGAAGCTCATATCCGTGGGGCAGGAACTTTTTCTCCCCGGTGCCAGCCAGGTGGCCGGGAGCTACGGTCGACAGGCATCCAGGAGCGGATCGGTGTCTCGGAGCAGCCGTTCATTCCGTTGGCCCGTTGTCGGGAGGATAAACAGTCCCTTCGGATGGAGGAGACATCCCATATCGAAGAGAAGGTCCTTCCATACAGGCGTGGACATAAAGGCTTCCAGGCATACCAGGATCCGTGCCGCCAGGTCCGGTAGGGTCGTATATGCTGGCTGGATGGGTGGATACGGCAGGGTGGTCGTCGTAAAACACGACAGCACCTACAGCACCCTATACGCCCACTGTCAGAAGCTTTACGTGAGAAAGGGGCAGAAGGTCTCGGCCGGAAAGGTCGTGGCTACGGTCGGCACCAGCGGAAGGTCTACAGGACCCCATCTTCATTTCGAGATCCGGATCAACAACAAGCCGGTCAACCCTCTCAAGTATCTTCGGTGAGGTAATGTAATCCCGATTCGGGTATAATCTGGGCGTGGGCCAGGTTCCCTGGTCCTGCCCTTTTTGTTTTTTAAATTTCAAGGGATGGTGAGATATAATGGCTAAGTTCGTGCTCGTGACTGGAGGCGTAGTGTCCTCTCTTGGCAAGGGGATAACTGCGTCTTCGTTGGGAGTGTTGTTGAAGAAAAGGGGTTTCAAGGTCTCTATCCTGAAGCTCGATCCCTATATAAACGTCGATGCCGGAACCATGAATCCTTTTCAGCATGGAGAGGTTTTCGTCACGGACGACGGTGCCGAGACCGATCTGGACCTAGGGCATTACGAGAGGTTCATCGACGAAAGCCTTTCCTCTGCAAACAACGTCACCACCGGCAAGATATATTCGAGGGTGATCGATAAGGAGAGAAAGGGTAGATATCTGGGAGCTACAGTTCAGGTCATTCCTCACATCACCAACGAGATACAGGAGAGTATACTCAAGGCCTCCGATGGGGTCGACGTGGTGATAGTGGAGATAGGAGGCACCGTTGGGGATATAGAGGGTCTTCCTTTTCTGGAGGCCATCCGTCAGCTGGCATCCAGGGTCGGAAGGGAAAACCTTCTATACTGCCATGTCACTTTGATCCCCTATATAGATGCAGCCGGAGAGCTCAAGACCAAGCCGACTCAGCACAGTGTACAGGAGCTTAGGAAGATCGGGATACAGCCGGACGTCATAGTCTGTCGTTCCAGCCATAAGGTTCCGGCGGAGCTCAAGGACAAGATAGCCCTGTTCTGTAACGTTTCTCCCGATTCCATCGTGGAGGCGGCGGATGCCTCGACCATATACGTGATCCCCATAAGCCTTTATGAGCAGGGTTTCGACAAGCTGGTGATGAAAAAGCTCGGATTGAACCTCGGCGAGGAGCCGGATCTCTCCGATTGGCGCAGGGTGGTGGCCGGCTTTTCCTCTCCCTCCGGTTCCGTCAGGGTTGCCATGGTTGGTAAATACGTGGGGCTGAAGGATGCCTATCTCAGCGTTATAGAGGCTCTGTATCACGCAGGGATACACAACGATGTAAGGATCGATCTTTTGCCTATAGAGGCGGAGGAGATCGAGGCCAATGGAGCCGAGGTGGTCCTGGAAGGGGTGGATGCGGTGTTGGTCCCCGGTGGTTTCGGGTCCAGAGGAATAGAGGGAAAGATCGCTGCGGCCAGGTATGCCAGGGAAAACGGAATACCCTATCTGGGGCTCTGTCTGGGTCTACAGGTGGCGGTTATGGAGTTTGCCAGAAACGTCTGTTCTCTGTCCGGGGCGAACAGCACCGAGATGGATCCGGGAACCCTGAATCCGGTGATTCACCTGATGGAGGATCAGAAGAGCGTCTCCGATATGGGCGGAACCATGCGCCTCGGAGCGTACAGATGCGATCTGATCTCCGGGACCAAGTCTTGCGAGGCCTATGGCTCCGATTTCGTGATGGAGCGTCATCGCCATCGCTACGAGTTCAACAATCAGTACAGAGAACGTCTGGAGGCCGCGGGGCTCAAGGTCGCCGGGGTCTATTCGGAGAAAAATCTGGTGGAGATAGTAGAACTGGTCGATCATCCCTGGTATGTGGGTGTTCAGTTCCACCCGGAGTTCCGTTCCAGACCGGTTCGCCCCCATCCTCTTTTCATGGGGTTGGTCGGTGCCGCCTTGGAGCGAAAGGGCGACTAATTTTTTGAGGAGGTTGTCTTGAACATGAACGATCGAATTAAGGCGTTTTTCGCCGTCGCGGCGGTTTTTCTTATCTGTTCCGCAGCCTGGGCTTCCGACGAGGCGCCAGCGTTTAAGCGGCTGGACGATATGGAGAAGATCGTATACGGAGAGGTCGGAACCGGAGGTCTGATAGATCGGCTGAACCGCGTGGAGAAGGCCCTCTTCGGAAGGGAGTTGCCGGGAACGGTGGCAGAGCGTCAAGCCGCATTGGCCCGCTTCGTGGAGGAGGGGACCGATACTCAGCCTTCGCTGTTGTTCAAGATGTCCATAGCGGAGTGGATAACCGAACAGGTCTCCATGCCGGTAAAACCGATAGTGAATAGAATAGGATCTCTCGAGAGAAAGCTGGAGGGGCAGGCCATGGAGGACGGTCCTCTGGCCATGAGGCTCGAGAGGATGTTGGGATTGCTGGTGTCCGAGCCGGTCGTCTGGTCCTCGGTGGTGGTTCCGTCCGGTACCGTCGTCAGGGTTTCTCTTTTGGAGACTATATCTCCTTCCTCTGTGACAGTCGGTGATACGGTTAAGGGCGAGCTCACAAGGGATGTGGTCGTCGGTAACGTTCTGGTTGCCCCTAAGGGATCTGTTGTCGAGGGAACGGTCTCGAGCGTGTCTAAGCCGAGAAGTTTCGGCCGTCCCTCCGAGGTGCGTTTCGCCTTTGAGGAGCTTATCCCCCCGTCTCGTCAGGCCGTTCCTCTGTCTGTAGGAGAGGCAGCCAACGAGGCGGCCAAGGCTGAAAAGGCCCAGATCGCCGCGGTCGGAGGCTCTTTGGCTGGGGCTATTCTGTTAGGGCCTTTGGGATTGGCCGGTGGTTTCCTGGTAAGAGGTGACGTCAAGGAGATTCCCGCCGGTTCCATCTTCCACATGGAGGTTTCCGAGAGCACCTCGGTGCTGTCATATCCCGTTCCGGAAGGTCTTATCAGTCTTATAGAGGTTCCGGACGATCGATTGTCGAAGGATATAGAACTGTCCGATAGGGAGGTTGACAATCTATGATCGCTAAATCGAGAAAAGTTTGCGCCGTTCTGGCCGCCGGATGGATTGCCTTAGGGTTGTGGACGGCTCCGGCTTTGGCTATAGACCTGGGAGACGTACTTAAAGACGTGGCGGGAGTTGCAGTCGGAGGTTTCGTTATAGACAAGGTAGCGGGACCTATAAACGACTTTATCAACACCGTTACCTTCAACAAAGGTGCCAAGGTCGAGGGGCACACCAAGGTCGTTCCCATAGTATCCCTCGGCAGTGGAACCAGGATAGGTGCCGCTCAGGTTGCAGGTCCTAAAAAAGACGGAGTCGTAAAGGTCAAGGCAGTGGCCAGCTTGGAGACGTCTTTCCGGGACAGGTTCAGGATTAAGATTCTGGTGCCGGTGGATTCGGTAAATCCCCTTCAGAGATTCGTCAGGGTCCAGGGGGTAGGGGTATCGGCCGTTATCGATTACAAACTCTGACGGGAGGAGGTAGACGTTTTGTCCTTGAGAAAACTGGGTATGGCTTGCCTTTTGTCCGTACTTTTGACCTCCGCTTCCTGGGGGGCGTCTCCTCTGGAGGATGCCACCAGGATTCTCGAGAACAGTACGTCCTTCCATTGGGGTAAGGACTGTCTCGTGTGGGTCGTCCACTATCCCGAGGCCCTCGTAGGGCCCTGGGTCGAGGCGGACGCCATCTCCAGAGGATATACTCCCTCCCAGAAAGAGGAGTATCTCCGGTCCTTTAAAGAGCAGCTGAGAATAGGACAGGCCGAGCCTTTTCTGGTTACCGTGTATCATTTCGGCCCCAAACCTTTGAGTTTGAGTCCTCTGTCGGAAAATCTTCTCATGATACCGGAGAGAGGCGAAGTTCTGGCTCCCCTTTCCTACGAGGATAAGCTGGATCAGCCCATCTCGGGTGTGGTCCAGGGGTTGGTGTTTTTTCCAAAACAGGAGGATGGTTTCGTCCTCTCCCTCAAGGGATTGGGGGTCTATAGAGAGCAGAGATTTGCTTTTAAGGGTTTTTCCTCCGTCGGAGGGATTTCTTCGGACGACGCAGGGGAGGCCAAACAGAGGATCGTGGAGCTTCCTCCGGTGGAGACGGAGACGGTTTTGACCTCCTCGGGAGGAAAGGTGGAGGTTCCGGTGGAAAAGCCGAAGCCGGACAAGGTGGAAAAGGAACCGGAGACCGTCAAGGTACCGCCTGTTGAGACCGAGCCTCCTGCCTGGTTAGGTCCAGGGCCGGTTTTGACGAAGAAGCCCGAGTCTGTGGAGAGACCCGAAGTCTCCTCCGGCGACTCGATGGCGGTGTCGGTGGATCTTTCGGAGTCGGTGATTTCCGAGGGCAGCTTTACTGCTGCGGACCTAGAGATGTCTCGTGATTCTCTGGTGGAGGCTTTCCTGGCCTGTTGGGCCGATGGCGATACTTCCGCTATGTACGAGATGCTGGCTCCGTCCTCTCGAGGGGATAAAGAGGCGTTTTCAAAAAAGGCGAACGGTTCTCCTCTGCGTTGGTGTCTGGGAGACGGTTACAAGCTGAGATGGCTCGAAGGAGACAGGGTCAAGGTCTCGGTGGCCCAGAAACTGGTCTTGATAAGGGTTCTCCAGAGCGAGGTGCTGTCGGTGGTATCCGAGGAAGGTCGTCTCTGGATTGTCTGGTAGATTTTTATGGTTTTCTGTGGTAATCGCGGTGGTCGTCGGATTTTCTTTCATGCTCTACAGCGATCTTAAACTCGATTATCTAGAGGTCGCGAACTTCGCCGGAGAGGTCGGAGGCGTTGAGCTTAAGGACGTTACCCTCAGGAGGAGTATGTCCGGAGATCTCTGGACTTTTCTGGTCCGTTCTGTAAGCAAGGAAGGCAGTATCGGGAAGTTGAAGGACGTGACCGGTCGTCGAGTCGGGCCGGACGGCTCCGTATGGAGCTTGGCCTCTCCCGAGGGAGAGTACGATAGTTCCGGAGATCGGCTGGTCTTGTGCGACAGCACCGGGATTTTCGAGGAGAAAAAAGAGAATTTCGATTGGATCGCTCCCGTTATCCTTTGGGGTGGGGCGTCTTCCGATAGGTGGTCCTTTCCGGATGGATTGACCATATCGGGAGACCATTATAGTCTGACGGGAAAAAGCGCAGAGGCGTCTCCCTCCGAAGGGGTCGTCGTCCAGGAGGGGGTTATGGTATGGTGGCACGAAGCTGGATCTGGGCGATAGTGGCTCTGATGTTTATGGCGTGCCCTCTGTGGGCTTTGGACGAGGACGAAGGAGCTGCCTCTCTGAACGCCGACGAGCTGTCTTTCGACGAGGCCAGCGGCATAGCAGTGGCCGAGGGTAACGCTGCCCTGAAGTACAAGGGTATCAGGATGTTCGCCGATAAGATGGAGATGGATACGGTAGGAAACGTGGTCAAGGCCTATTCCGTGGAGGGCAAGGGGGTTACCTTGATCTCCGGAGGCAAGGTTATGAGAGGTCAAAGGGCCGAGTTCGATCTGACCACCAGGGAAGGGGCGCTTTACGAGACCTCTTCGGCCGTGCCTCTGTCCGAGTCGGACCAGTTCGTCTATATAAAGGGAGAGAAGATGGAGGTCTCCACCGTGGCGGCTGCGCGCCGAAAGGGTTGGCTTCCCAAGAAAACCAGGGCTCTGTCGGACGACGAGGCCATCGGTCGATGGGAGGGGGTCTCCGTGACCACCTGTTCGGCCCCACATCCTCATTATCGTCTCAAGGCCAAGAGGTTGGTGCTTATTCCGGACGAGAAGGTGGTCGTAAATTCTCCTCAGGTTTATATAGGGGATTCTCTGTTGTTCACCTATCCCTTCGATTACAGGGTGGATCTTCAGGAACACGGCGATGGCAACTCGTTCATGCCGAAACTAGGGTACGATTCCGATAAGGGGATCGGCCTAGGGGTTTCCGGTCCTTTCTACTGGGACCGAGGTCGGCTGTCGCTTTCGGTTATGGGATGGTCCGACGAGGGGTTGGAGTGGTCCGGCAGGATAGATCAGGAGCTTGCTCCCTGGTTGAAGATATACGGAGAGACCGCCTGGGAGTACGAGTCGTCCTCGGATCGAAAGGAATATCGTCCTTCCTGGGGATTCGTGGCGGAGAACGACGGTTGGACTCTGGACGGTCGATGGACCCAGAGAGAGGCGTTGAAAGAGGAGCTGCGTGCCGGTCGTACATACAAGACCACCCTCTGGAGGATGCCCGAGTTGTCGCTTCGTTCGCCCTGGTGGAAGATTTCTTCCGACGAGAGACAGTATTTTCGGATGGGAGTTCTGTGGGGAAGATACGAGGAGACCGGCAAGGGGCTTCCCGAGATGGAAAGGTTCGGCTGGGGCGGCGAGCTTTATGGGAAAATAGGTCGCGATACCGGCAGATGGGAGCCTTTCTGGAGGCTTGCCTACAGGGATTTCAGCTACGATGTAGACGTGAACGATAGACAGAAAGTGACCGACGCTTCGGTGGGGGCGGTCTACAGGTCGGAATCGGGCTTCGAGGCCGGTACCGCTTACGTCAGGAGATGGGCTGACGGTCGTTCTCCTTTCGCCTTGGTGGAGACCGACGACGACTCGGACAGCTGGGACGACTACGACGAGGAGGAACTTATATATCAGCGTTTCGGTTTCTCTCTGTCGGATACGTTCAGGCTTAGATTGACCGGGGCCTACGATCTGGATCGGAGCCGGATGGACGAGATAGCCTATCAGCTGACCTACCAGAATAACTGCTGTTATAAATGGATATTGACATACAGGGATGACCGGCATGACGACGACGATTGGGCTTCGCTTAGTTTCCAGCTTACGGCCTTTCCGGACAACACGGTCAGGTTTAGCGATAACGAGCTGGACGATCCTTTCGAGGAGCCTCGGGATCTACCGAAAGACTGAGAGAAAAAGACCTGCCTCTCGGCAGGTCTTTTGTCTCTGTAGTAGAGTTGTTCCCGGTGGATCAGTTCACCCGGATCTCCAATATGCGGAGTTTTCTCATCCCATTGGGAACCTTCACGCTGATTTCGTCTCCGGGATGTTTGCCCATAAGAGCCTGTCCTACCGGACTCATCGAGGATATCTTGCTCTTTTTGGGGTCCGCTTCCTCTGAACCCACTATGGAGTAGTCGAAGGTTTTCTTGTTGCCGATGTCCTCGATTTTAACGGTGGTTCCGAGGGCCACATGGCTTCCGTCCAGGCTAGACGAGTCTATAACCTTAGCCTTGCTGAGCTGATATTCCAGTCTCTGTATACGGCTTTCCAGTTTTGCCTGTTCGTCCTTGGCCGCGGCGTATTCGGCGTTTTCGCTGAGATCCCCGAAAGAACGGGCCTCCTCTATCCTCTGGGCGACGACGTATCGTTCTTCGCTCCTGAGGCGTTTGAGTTCCTCGTAGAGTCGGTCGTATCCCTCTTTCGTCATTTCGATTCCGTCGCTGACGGCAGTTTTGTCGCTCAAGGCTGAAACCTCCTCGATAGGCTTTTGTCGTTGAAAGGCAATTTTATCAGATACTGGGGAATGAGACAATCTCGACAGAGCAGTAATAACGGAAAAAGGAAGAGAAGAACAAGGGGTCGGATTGTCCGACCATGGTTTATTTTATTGAATATGGAGGTCGTGATTCGACGTGACTACACAGGATAAAGCACAGAACGATAATCAGCCCGAAAAGGGGCAGGCGGGCCGCGAAGACGGCGGCAAGAACGGCGTGAGCCGAGGGAAGGGACGTCCTAGAAGGAGAAAAAGGCCGGGAAAGGGAACGAGACCGAAGGACGGAACACTGAGGTTTATACCTCTAGGCGGAATAGGTGAGATCGGGAAGAATATGTACCTCCTGGAGTTTGGGGAGGACATGATAGTTATAGACTGCGGTCTCATGTTTCCGGAGGAGGAGATGCTTGGGATAGATTTCGTGATCCCCGATACAACATATCTGGAGGCTAATAAAGATAGGGTTAAGGGCATTCTCCTTACCCATGGACACGAGGACCACGTCGGAGCCCTACCTTTCGTGCTTCCCGGTCTGGATGTTCCGGTTTACGGCACCAAGTTGACATTGGGTATGGCGTCTCACCGACTGGGAGAGGCTAGGCCGGATTACAAGCCCAAGTTCAAGGAGATAAAGGCGGGAGATAAGGTAAAACTTGGATGTTTCTCCGTTTCATTCATCCCGGTGTGTCATTCCATCCCCGATGGGGTTGCTTTGGCTGTAGAGACCCCTATCGGGACCGTTATCCACACGGGAGACTTCAAGCTGGATCCGACCCCCGTGGACGGAAGGATAACCGACTACAGCGCCTTCGCCGAGTTGGGAAAGAAAGGCGTACTGGCCTTGATGTCCGACTCCACAAACGTGGAGAAAGAGGGGTTTACTCAGTCGGAGAGCGTTATATCCGGTACTTTGGAGAGGCTTTTCAGAGAGCAGAGGAACCGAAGGGTGATAATTTCGTCTTTTTCCAGTAACCTGCACAGAGTACAGCAGGTCGCTGATGTGGCGGCCCGGTTCAACCGTAAGATCGCTTTTGCCGGAAGAAGCATGATAAACAACGTCGACCTGGCCCGTAGGCTGGGATACCTTCAGATATCCGACGATATGATGGTTCCTTTGCAGGATATCGACAAGGTTCCTCATAACAGGTTGGTCTTGGTTACCACCGGCAGTCAGGGCGAGCCTTTTTCCGGGCTGATGCTGATGAGCAAGGGAGAGCATCACAGGGTCAAGCTCGGCCCCAAGGATGTGGTGGCCGTTTTCGCCACCCCCGTTCCCGGTAACGAGAAGATGGTGAGCAACATGATAAACCGACTTTTCCGGTGTCGCTGTGAGGTAATCTACGAGAAGAGCTGGGGTACCCACGTATCGGGGCATGCCTCCAGGGAAGAGCTGAAGATGATGCTAAGCATGGTGAGGCCCAAGTATTTCGTGCCGATTCACGGGGAATACCGGATGTTGGTTCGCCACGCCCAGCTGGCCAATCAGATGGGTGTTCCGGTCAAGAACACCTTTGTGATGGATAACGGCGACGTGCTGTCTATAACGGATAAGTCGGCTCAGGCCAAGAGCAAGGTTCAGGCCGGTGCGGTGCTGGTTGACGGCCTTGCCTTCGGCGAGTTGGAGAGCAGCGTCATGAGGGAGAGAAAGGATCTGGCCGAGGACGGCGTTTTGGTTGTCTCCATGACCGTCGATCGCAGGTTCAAGCTTTTGTCCGATCCTATGTTCGAGAGCTGTGGTTTTATGCACCTTCACGACGCTGAGCACATGAGAAAGGAGTTTTCCGACGCCATAAGGCACACGGTTAAAAAAGCCTCCTCTCAGAGAGGGGTTACCGTGGAGGTGTTGGAGAACAAGATTAGAGGTCGTTGCCGTGATCTGCTTAGAAAGTATGCAGGAACCAAACCTAGGGTCATTCCTTTGATCACGGTGCTCGATAGATGATCCATTCGCTGTTGCTCGGGCTGATCCAGGGACTCACCGAGTTCCTTCCGGTCAGCAGCTCGGGTCATCTCGCTTTGGCCCAGAACTTTCTCGGTTGGAAGGAGCCAGCTCTGGCGTTTGATATAGCTCTTCACTGCGCCACGATGTTGGCGACTCTGGTGTATTTCAGGAAAGACGTTATGGAGCTTGGGGGACAGTGGTTTTCCGGTCTGACCAAAAGGGAAAACCGAAGAAAACCGGGATGGACCGTGGGATGGGCTATGATAGCTGGCACCGTCCTGACCGTTGCCATCGGTTTGCCTCTCAAGCCTCTGGTGGAGAGACTTTCCACCTCCGTTTTTGCTGTAGGAGTGGCTCTCGTGTTTACCGGCGGTTTACTCTGGGTGGCCTCTCGCCTTCCCAGAGGAACCGGTTCTGTGACGGTGTTGGGCGGCGCTACGATAGGCCTTGCTCAGGGGCTGGCCGTTATCCCAGGGATCTCCAGATCCGGTTCGACCATAGTGGCGGGGCTGGGGCTGAAGCTGTCCTCCGAGGAGGCTTTTCGCTTTTCATTTTTGCTGTCTCTTCCTGCTATTTTGGGTGCGTCGATACTTGAGCTGGCTGATTTCACTACGTCCGGCATGCCCAGCGGCTGGTTCTTGGGGGTTTTGGTCGCAGGACTGTCCGGGTATTGGGCTCTTTCTCTGCTTCGTAAGGTGGTGACCCTGGGACGTTGGAGAGGTCTCTCCGTCTATTGCGTTATCCTGGGGCTCGTCGCCGTCTTTTTGGGGAGGTGATGCCTTGGATAGGATTATCCTGGCTTCCGGAAGCCCTAGGAGAAGGGAGTTGCTCTCCATGTTGGGCTGGCCCTTTATCGTGGAGGTCCCCTCTGTAGACGAGGAATCCATCCAAGGTGAGGCTCCGGAGGATATGGTCCGTAGGCTGGCCCTGGAGAAGGCCGATGCCGTATCCTCTCGCAACGAAGGAGAGATCGTTCTGGCCGCCGATACCGTGGTGGTATTGGACGGAAGGGTGATGGGGAAGCCCGAGTCCGTTTCCGACGGCATAGATATGGTCGAATCTTTGTCCGGAAGGGAACACGAGGTCCTTACCGGCGTAGCCTTGGTTTCCCCTGAGGGACGGATCTCTCGGTTCGAAAGGTCCTGCGTTCGTTTCAGATCTCTCTCCAGAGATGAGATAGTGGCCTACCATGCGACCGGAGAGGGAGCGGACAAGGCCGGGGCCTATGCGATACAGGGGGTGGGTGCCCTTATGGTGGAGGAGATAAGAGGCGATTTCTTCAACGTGGTGGGGCTGCCCCTCTATCTGGTTTCGAAGATGTTGGACGATCTTGGATTTTCCCTGGTTGAGCAATGGAAGGTGATGTAATGCGTTTTTCATGGCGCCGTTTCTTCGCGTTGGTCTGTGTGCTCGTTTTCGTACTCAGTCTTCCCGGCCTTTTGTCCCGTTGGAACGTGGAGAAGAACAGGCGTTCTTCGGTGATTTTGGTGGATTGGTCACAGATTCCCCCTCTCTCGGTGGAGTCGGGCAACTCAATAGAGAAGACCCTTCAGATGCTGGTGGATTCCGGCTCCAGAGGGATCATGATAGGGGAGTTTACCGGAGGTGAGCTGGAAAACGGCGAGCTCCCCCTGTGGTACGGTCCGTTAGAGGATCTGCCCGTCAGGGTCCTGTCCTCTTTGCCCGAAGGCCTTGCGGGAACGGCCCTGATGTTCGACTCTAAAGGGGCTTATGCCGAAACCTGGAGGGATTTTTTGTCCCTTCGCTTTCCCCACGGAAGCCATTCCACGGTGGATGGCAAGTCGGTCTTCGTGGTTCCCTTTTCCAGACAGACCCTTGTCGCTAGGGGGATATTACCGGATCTGAGAGGCCTGGAGATTGCGGCTAAACTTTCTTTGCCGGTGATATATCGTCCCGCTCCGGTGGGAACTCAGTCTTCCGAAACCGTGGTGAATCCTTTAAAGCTGATATGCGAGAGGTTCCCCAACGTGGTGGGGCTTTCGCCTTCGGGGGAGATCGTGGCAGGCTATCCGGATATAAAGGGGTTGGCCGCTATCGTTCGGGAGAGAAATCTCTTCGTGACCCAGGTGGAATTTTCACGCCAGATAGGGGACAAGCCGTTACAGTGGGCCGTGTGGCCGAAGATTCTGTCGCTGCACAGCGTGACCGACGAGGAGGTTATGTCCCGGCGGATCGATAGAAAGACCATGGTCGACCGAATGGTCCGGGCCGCTGCGGAGAGGTCGGTTTCGCTTTTGCTCTTTAGGGTGGATCCTCTCGGAGGAGGCAGGGACCCTCTTAAACGCTATTCCTCCGATATCTCGGAGCTGAGAAATCGGCTTGCCGATAGAGGGATAGACGACAGATGGCCGTCTCCCATGCCAGATTGGGGGTCCTCTCCTACCGGAGCTTTGGCCATGGTGCTCATATGTCTTCTGACGTTATGGGGTTTGGCTCGAAGGTTCAAGGGAGTCGAGGACGATGTCTCCATAAAAGCGATCCTGTTTTTTACTTTGCTGTCTGTTCTCCTCGCTTTGATATCTCTGAGGGTGTCTTCGGCGGCCAAGCTTATCGGCGGTTTTACCACAGCCTTCGTCGCTTCCGAGGCGGTTCTCATAGCTTTAGAGGGGTGGAAAAAACCGGGGCGTGCCTTGATCGCCGGTCCTTTGGTGGCCATATTGGGTGGGATGGCGGTGGGATCGTTCCACAGCGCTCCTCTCTATATGATGAGGCTGATTCCTTTTTCCGGGGTCAAACTGACCCTTTTTCTTCCGATTCTGGTGGTCCTGTTTCACGATCTTCACAGGAAGGTCCACCCTGAGAATATCGGAGAGCTTATGGGACGTCCTCCCATATGGGGGGAGATTTTTATAGCCGGTTTTCTCGTCGCTGCGGCGGGGTTGATGGTATTCAGAAGCGGTAACGTAAGCTCTGTTCCGGGATGGGAGATAGCCATGAGGGACGCTTTGGAGGATCTGTTGGTTACGCGACCCAGGACCAAGGAGGCATTTCTGGGCTATCCCTGTCTGATGCTGTGGTTCTACGTTCGAAGGAACGATTGGATCCCCAGATACAGGGAGGTTCTGAGGTTGGGAGCCACCGTAGCCTTTTCATCTTTGGTGAACACCTTCTGTCATTTCCATACCGCTCTTTATATCACTTTTTTCCGGGTGTTTAACGGTTGGTGGACCGGCATTTTGCTGGGACTCTTGGCTATAGTGGTCCTTAGGTTCTGTTTCCTGCCGTTTATCATGAAGTATGGAAGAGGTGCCGAGGCGTGAAAAGGCGGTTCGTCTCCCTGATATGCGGTTACTACGGGATGGGAAACCTGGGAGACGAGCTTTTACTGGCCGCCGTTCTGAAGGAGCTCGAGTCGGTAGGAGTCGATAGAGACCGTGTAGCGGTGCTGTCCGGCGACACGAAGGGCACCTCCTCGCTCCACGGGGTCGCTGCTTTCGACAGGTGGTCTTTGCCAGAGGTATGGAGGGCTTGTCGCTCGTCTCGTAACTGCCTGTTCGGCGGTGGAGGATTGTTTCAGGATGTCACCAGCTTCCGTTCCGTCCTCTATTACGGAGGGGTGGTCGCTATCTCCAGGGCGGCAGGTTGCAGCCCCTGGCTGTTCGGTAATTCCCTGGGGCCATTTCGGTCTTGCTTTGGCCGAAGGATAAGCTCGTTGGCCTTGAGGGCCTGTTCCGTGGTTGCCTTGAGGGACGATCACTCCATGGCTGAAGCTGGTCGAATGGGCATACCGGCGAGGAGATGCCCCGATCCGGTGATGTCGTTGAACGTACCCCAAGGACGAGGCGACTCTCTGTTGGTGAACCTGAGGCCCTGGGATGGCGATCTGGAGTTTCGTGCCGCCGGAGCTATAGCCGATTATGCCGAACGCAAGGGGTTTCCCGTCGTCGGGGTTGCCATGTGCGGACAGGACCGAGATCTCTTGGATCGTCTCGATAAAGACGGGATCTTGCCAGTCTACAACGTGGTGGAGCCAAAGGGGGCGGACGACTCCGTGTGGGCCGCCGGTTTCGCTTCAATCGGTATGAGGCTGCATTTCTGTCTGTTATCGTCTCTGGCCGGGCTTTCCGGAACGGCGATTCCCTACGATCCAAAGGTGGTGGACTTCGGCCGCTCCGTAGGCTACCCTCTTTGGGACGGTGTCGGTTCTTTCCCCGATCCCGAGGCCCCTAATCGAGGCTGGATAGACCGTTGCCGAAAAGGCGTGTCGGAGACTTTCAGGGATTCCTGGCGGGAGGTGTTTAGAGGATGAGTTCGAGTCTCGAAGCTCTGGCTATGTCCATAAGAAAGGACGTAGTCAGAATGGTGGGTAATGCCAGATCGGGATACGTTGCCTCCGCTCTGTCTGTTTTGGATATACTGGTGTACCTTTACGAAAAGGAGCTCGACGTGGATCCTAAGAACCCCAAGGCCTTGGACAGAGACCGTCTGATTATGGGCAAGGGACACGGTTGTCCCGGGTTGTACGCCGTGCTGGCCCATAGGGGCTTCTTCGAGAGAGAGGCCCTTTGGAACTTCAGAAGGCTCGGAGCGTTGCTTCAGGGGCGTCCCGACGGGGCCAGGACTCCCGGAGTGGACGTGTCCTCCGGAGCTCCCGGCCTGGCTCTGGGTATAGCAAACGGAGTAGCCCTGTCCATGAGGATGGACGGTTTAAAAGGAAGGGTCTTCTGTGTGGTCGGAGACGGCGAACTTCAGGAGGGCTCTCTGTGGGAGTCGGCTATGACGTCCTCTCACATGGCCCTGGACTCGGTCACATTGGTGGTCGATAAAAACGGCGATCAGATGGGGGGGGCGGTCGACTCGATAAAGAGATTGGATCCTCTGGAGGATAAGTTTCGCTCTTTTGGGTGGAACGTTACGTTGGCGAACGGTCACGATTTCTCCAGTTTGGACGTCGCTTTTTCATCGATCAGGGGTGAAAGTGGTCGCCCCTCGGTGATCATAGCGAAGACCATGCGTGGTAAGGGAGTATCCTTTTTCGAAGAGGGACGTAAGAAGGATTCTGGCCTCTCGAGGATGGAGACGGAAAGGGCTCTGGAGGAGCTTGGAAACGGAGATAGAGATGACCGATAGGATTATGGTGGATCTTCTGGACGACGTCTTTTTGTCCCTGGGTTCCGACGATCCAGATCTAGTCATACTGGACGCCGACGTGGCCTCCAACTGGCTTACCCGTTTTTCCGAGTCCTTCCCCGGTAGGTACATCAACCTGGGGATGGCCGAGTTGGACGCTGTGGCCACCGCTGCCGGGATGGCCTCGGAGGGAAAACACGTGTGGTTGTTTTCCACAGCCGCAAGGTTGCTCGGACGAGGGTACGACGCTTTGCGTACCGCCATCGCCATTCCGGGACTCAACGTCAAGATGATAGTCTCCCACGGAGGGGTGTCTGCCGGAGAGGATGGCGCCGTCGCTCAGATGCTGGAGGACCTGGCCCTCACCAGGTCTTTGCCGGGGGTCTCGGTGGAGGTTCCGTCGGACTGCGTCTCGGCGGAGGCCATACTGCGAAGGATAGCAGGTGCCTCCGGGCCGGCCTACGTGAGGTTGACCGGAGAGCCGACGGAGGATCTGTACGACGATTCGACGGTAAAGGACGCCATAAACGTATCGATCCCCTTGGTCGAGGGAACAGGTGTGACCATATGTGCCTGTGGTATCATGGTTCACGAATCTCTCAAGGCCGCCGCCATCCTGAAACAGCAGGATATATCGGCGGAGGTTATAGATTGTCATTCGGTGGCTCCTCTGCCGGAGAGGTCCATACTGGGGTCGGTCCATCGTACGGGATGTTGCGTAGTGGCGGAGGAACATTCCTCCAGAGGGGGATTGGGCGAAGCCGTCGCCTCGATGCTGTGTCGCCTTTATCCCGTCTCCATCCGTTTCGTTTCCGTAGACGACAGACCGGGGCAGAGCGGATCTCCCAAGGAGCTTCTGGAGTATTACGGCCTTACGTATCAGCAGATAGTGGGGGCTGCCGTGGAGGCGTGGACTATGAGGAGGCGATAGTATGGACGTAAGGATGGCCGGGGTTACAAAGGTTTTCAAACCGGACATAATGGCCATAAGCGACCTCTATCTCTCGATCCCCAAGGGGGATTTCGTGTATCTCATAGGGGAGACCGGCTCGGGTAAGAGCACCCTGTTGAGGATGATAACCAGGGAGGTCCGTCCCAGCAGAGGGCAGATCTCCGTCGGCGGCGTGAACGTAAGGAGGCTGAGGCGAGGCCGATTGCCCCATTACAGGAGGGATATTGGAGTCGTTTTTCAGGATTTCAAGCTTCTTCCCCATCTCACCGCCAGGGAGAATGTCGCCTTTACTTTAGAGGCCATGGGATTATCCCCCAGGGTGGTGAAAACCCGGTCGGACGAGGCGGTGGACCGGGTAGGTATGTGGCATAGACGTAATCTCAAGCCCCCCCAGCTTTCCGGTGGGGAGCAGCAGAGAGTTGCCATAGCCAGGGCGATAGTCGGCTCTCCCGCTCTTTTTCTGGCCGACGAGCCCACCGGTAACCTGGACGCCCACACGGCCGAATACGTCATGAAGCTGCTGCTTTCCATCCATGCCGCAGGGACCACCGTGATAGTCGCTACCCACGACGGTTCGTTGGTGGACTCCTATCGACAGAGGGTCGTGGAGCTTCACGAAGGCCGTCTCGTCAGAGACGAGAGAGGGGGTAAATATCGAAACGATGGCGACCTTTAGATACGCTCTCAGGGATACTTTTAGGACAATGGGCTCCCATTGGGGGGTCAGTTTTCTAACCCTCCTGACCGCCTCCGCCGTTTTCTTCCTGGTCGGGGCGACCGCCCTATTTTCCTTGAACATAAAACAGGTGACCTCGTCGATAGAGGGAGATCTCACTATCCAGGCCTTCGTCGATTCGGTGGAGGAGTGCCGAGCGGTGGCGGATGCCATGAGGAGGCTCCCCTGGGTGTCTTCCGTCAAGATTATTTCGCCGGACGACGCCCTTTTGAAGCTCAAGGCCAAGCTCGGGAATCAGGCTAAAGCCGTCACCCTGCTAGGCAAAAATCCCCTGCCTTGGACTGTCGATATAGGAGCCAAAAAGGCCCAGGACGTTCCTTCCATTGTTAGGGAACTCCTATCTCAGCCCTCGGTGGACGACGTGGTGTATGCCGGTGCTCTGGCGGAAAGGCTTGCCAGGGTCTCCGAGTTGTCGGGAAGGGTCGCGGCGGTGGTGCTTATCATAGCCGTCGTCGTGAGCGCTTTGGTGCTGTTCAACACCATTCGTATAGCGGTCTATTCCAGAAAACAGGAGATATCGGTTATGCTGTTGGTCGGGGCTACCAGGCTATACGTTGCCATGCCCTTCGTGCTCCAGGGGGTTTTTCTCGGATTGGGAGGATCGCTTGTGGCCATAGGGATCATACATCTTTTCTACGGAGATATAATAGCTTCGGTCTCCTCCGCTCTTCCCTTGCTTCGATTCGTCACCGATTGGGACGTACTGTACAGGCTCTACGGGATTTTACTGGGAACCGGTGTTGTGGTGGGATGGCTTTGCAGCTGGATGGCTGTGAGCCGTTTCATCCGTCAGGCCATGAGGCCTATGTAGGCAGAGGGTCGATCATGAAAAAGATATTGGGAATCTTTTCTCTGGTTCTTCTGGTCCTGTCCGCCATGTCCACTTCGTCTTGGGCTGCCATGACGGCAGAGGAGCTCGATCGTCGGATAAGGGAAGAGGAGCACCAGATGGCGATATTGGAGCGTCAGGTAAAACACCAGCAGGAACTCATAAACGCATCCAAGAAGAGGGAGGCCGCCTACCTTCAGGAGCTTGCTCGTTTCGATCAGAAGAGGCAGGTGGCGGAACAGAGCATATCCCTCCTGGAACTGAAGAGGAAAAAAATCCTGAGGGAGATCTCCGAGATGGAGAAGGAGATCTCCCGACTGGAAAAGGAGATAGAGAGGATCAAGGGGTTTCTCGCCGAGAGGTTGGTCACCATATATAAATTCGGAGGAACAGCGGAGTTGAATCTTCTGCTGTCCTCCCAGAACGTGGCCGACGCTATGAACACCGGTCATCTGCTTAGAAAGCTGGCGGCTCAGGACGAGGATCTGATCGGCGAGGTGGAGAGGGAGACCCTGAGGATCCAGGAGCTAGTGGAGGGATTGTCCTCCAGGGAGAGGGACCTTCAGGCCAAGAAGAAGGACCTGGCGGTCCAGAAAAGACGTTTAGAATCGGCGATCGCCGAGAGAAACAGGCTCTTGAAGAAGCTTAGGGAGAACCGTTCCGCCTATCAACAGAGCGTCAAAGAGGCGGAGGAGGACCAGAGGGAGATCAGGGCAAAAATCAAGTCCTACATAAAAGCGAAACAGGAGCTTGCCCGATCCAATAAGGACGGAGGCGGTGGGCAGGCCCCGTTGCCGCCCCATAGGGGCAAGTTTCGCTGGCCCGTTAAGGGCAAGCTTACCAGCCGTTTCGGAACCAGGGTCCATCCGGTATTCAAGACCAAGACGGTCCATACCGGAATAGATATAGCCGCTCCCAAGGGAACGACGGTCAGAGCCGCGGGAAAAGGAGATGTCCTGTACGCCGGATGGCTGAGGGGATACGGACAGATCGTAATATTGGACAACGGAGGGAATTTTTCCACCGTCTACGCCCATCTCAGCCGGATTCTCATCTCCGAAGGGCAGAGGGTCTCGGACGGTCAACCCATAGGAAATGTCGGCGATACCGGGGTGGCTACCGGTCCTCACCTTCACTTCGAGGTCAGGGTCAACGGAGATGCCAGGGATCCCTTGAAGTATCTGTAGCTTGAACGGAGGACATGATTATGTGGAAAAACTCTAGAAAGATATTGTTGGGGATTCTGATAGGAGCCGCCTTGGTCTCGGGCATAGTCGCCGCTCAGGCTCGGGACGGAGACCTCGACAGGGTGGCGCCTTTCGACCTTGATTCCCTTTGGCTTATGAAGCAGGCCAGAGCCATCATAGAGGCCTATCAGGTGGATGCGGCCAGCGACGATGTCACGGAGAAGGATCTGCTTTACGGAGCCATGGACGGAATGGTTTCCGCCTGGGGCGATCCTTACACGAGGTTCGTCGATCCCGAACAGCTGGAACAGGAGCAGACGGACCTTCGTGGCAAATACGGGGGCCTTGGCATATACATAGGCCAGAGGGACGGAGCTATCCTGGTGATAAGTCCTATAGAGGACACTCCGGCGGACAGAGCCGGCCTGAAGCCTCAGGACCAGATAGTGAAGATAGGGGATGAGATGGTCATAGGCTGGGATCTCCACGAGGTGGTGGATTCCCTTAGAGGCGATCCAGGTACACCTGTCACGGTATGGATACGTAGAGAGGGAGAGTCGGATCTTCTGAAGAAGGAAATGGTCCGAGAGGAGATAAAGCTTGAGTCCGTCCGCTTCGAGATGCTCAGCGACGACATAGGCTATGTCCGCCTGTCTCAGTTCAAGGATACGAGCCCCTCCGATCTGGGTAAGGCCGTGATAGATCTGAAGAACGAAGGAGCCAGAGGTCTGATCCTAGATCTTCGAAACAACGGTGGCGGCCTGTTGAACGCCGCGGTTGAGATCTCCGATATGTTCCTGAACGGTGGACTGGTGGTTGGAACCAAGGGAAGAGTCGAGCGAGCCAACGAAGAGCTTTACGCTACAGACGGGGTTTTGACAGATCTTCCTCTGGTGGTCTTGGTCAACGAGGGAAGCGCCAGCGCGTCGGAGATAGTGGCCGGAGCCGTCAGGGACAGAGGCAGGGCCGTCTTGGTCGGCAAGAAGACCTTCGGCAAGGGCTCGGTTCAGACCCTGTTCAACCTGATAGACGGTTCAGCCATATACGTGACCATCGCCCGATATCATACCCCTAACGGCACGGTCATAGATCATATCGGCATATCTCCCGACATAGAGGTCGACGGGGAGTGGTCCAGAGAGCACGATAAGGACGATCAGCTCAAAAAGGGAGTAGAGACCTTGGAGGAGCTTATCGGAGGAGCTCCCATCCTGTCTATTTCGGAGGATGTCGTCGGTTAGTTAAGTCGCGGTAGCAGGAGATTAAGGTTGCGCCGATCGATAGGAGAGGTTATTATGGCTCGGTTGTCCGACGAAGAGTCGGACCAGGAGTTATCACTCCAGTTAGGAGGCAATTGCCTTGAAGGGAAAAGTAGAAGCCATCATAGGTGCCCAGTGGGGCGACGAGGGAAAGGGACGAGTCGTCGACTCTTTGGGGGACCGGGTGGACGTGTTCGCCCGGTATCAGGGAGGCGCCAACGCCGGACACACGGTGATCGTGGAGGGCAAGAAACACGTCTTTCACCTGCTTCCCTCGGGAATGCTGTATTCGGGAAAGACCTGTGTCATAGGAAACGGTGTGGTGTTGGACCCCGAGCAGCTTTTAAACGAGCTCTCCGAGCTTCAGGGGAAGGGAGAGGACCGTTCCCGTCTGGTGATAAGCGGTTCCGCCCATGTGGTGATGCCCTACCACAAGAAGCTCGATCAGGCTCAGGAGGCAAGTAGGGACCAGGGTAGCAAGATAGGCACGACCGGCAGGGGGATAGGTCCCTGCTATGTGGACAAATACAACCGTTGCGGTATAAGGGTCGAGGATCTGCTGGACCCTGAGGCTCTGAGGGAGAAGCTGGAGTCCAACCTGGACGAGAAGAACCTTCTTTTCACCAAGATATACGACGAGGCTCCCCTCTCTTTCGACGAAATATATCGTCAGGCCCTGAGCTGGGGTAAATCTCTTAAGCCTTACGTGGACGACGCTTCTCTAGTCATAAACGATGCCCTGAACAAAGGACAGACCGTTCTGCTCGAGGGTGCCCAGGGTACCCTTCTGGACGTGGACCACGGAACCTACCCTATGGTTACCAGTTCCAGTCCTACCTCTGCCGGAGGCTGCGTAGGCCTGGGGGTCGCTCCCCTCTACGTGGAGAAGGTCTACGGCGTGGTGAAGGCCTATCTCACAAGGGTAGGAGAAGGACCGTTCCCCTCGGAGGATAAGGGCGATACCGGCCAGTATCTGAGGGATAAGGGCGGAGAGTACGGCGCCACTACCGGACGTCCCAGAAAGTGTGGTTGGCTCGATATGGTCGCCCTTCGCTACGCCGTAAGGATCAACGGTATGACCCACATTACCCTGACCAAACTGGATGTACTGACCGGGCTCAGAGAGGTAAAGGTCTGCGTGGCCTATCGATCGAACGGGGAGGACAGGACCGAATTCAACGGGAACGTCCGTTATCTCAACGGTGTCGAGCCGATATACCGCTCTTTTCCGGGCTGGGACGAGGACATCTCCTCGGTCAGAGTTTTCGACGATTTGCCCGAGGCGGCTAGAACTTACGTCCGCTACATAGAGGAGGAAACCGGTGTCCCAGTGTCTATCATAGGAGTCGGACCCGAGAGGGATCAGATGATAGTCAGGGATATATAGTCTATTTTGTTAGACGCAACGGGCGGGGTCTTTGGGACCTCGCCCGTTTTTTCGTTAGGAGGGGCTGTATGATCCTTTTCGACATAGATTTTTGTGGGCCGGAGGACGGTCCGGCTATAGTCGACATAGACCTTCGTTCCAACCGGAATCCCTGGCCTTTATCGTCGGTGATGGACGATCTCAGAAACCGTTCGGGAGAGATCGTCTACATGGGTGCTTTCAAAAAAGACGCCCTCCTGGGGTTTGTCGTCCTTGAGCGAAGAAAAAAACTGGTGTGGATCATGCAACTGGCGGTCTTGTCCGACTGGCGGAGGTTCGGTATCGGAGGGCAGCTTCTCTGTTCCGCCTACGCCATAGGGGAAGAGTGGGGATGCCGCGGGGTCGGCCTTACCGTGAGAGTCTCCAATTCAGGGGCTAGAGCTCTTTACGAAAAAAACGGTTTCGTCCAAGTGGCTACCTTGCCGGGATATTACGGGGACGGCGAGGATGGAATCAGGATGCAGAGGAATTCGTTAATTACATGACAAGCTCAAAGCTTTATTTGTCTTTTCTCTCATGGCTTAAGGGCACCTCTGAAAACTCCAGTCCTCGGAGAGGTCGTTTCGGAGGAGCCCATTCGAGCCCGTATTTCCGACCTGCCGTCGTGTAGTACGAATGGGGCGACAGGACGTCGCCCCAAGCCGAGGGGGCACAGGACGTGCCCTCCGAGGCGGTCTGTACGAAACAGGCAGGTTGGGAATACGTTTGGGCGAGACAGGGCAGAGCCGAAACGACCTCTCCGAGGAAACTTGGACGTGAGTTCTTAGAGACACCCTTAAGCTTTTTTTGCCGAAAACGAAAAGGGTTGACTTGCACTAGAAGGCAGCTCTCTATTCTTAATTCCTTCTTTGTCAGGGTCTTTCGGCCCATTAGTTCAGGACTTATTCAAGTAGTCGAAAAACTGATGGAGTGATACAAATATACCGTATCCGTTTTATCTAGTCTTATAAGTTTTCTACGAGACAGGGAAGTCTTGTGCCCTTTTGCATGGAGGTGTGGAGGTTGCGTATCTATTCGAACATAGCTTCTTTAATTTCACACAATGCGCTATCTAAGGTCAACGGCCGTCTTGAAAAAACCACCAGACGGTTATCCACGGGGCTGAGGATCAACTCGTCCTCCGACGACGCAGCGGGACTGGCCATCTCGGAGAAGATGCGGGCTCAGATAAAGGGGCTGGATCGGGCCGCAATGAACTCTCAGGACGGAATATCGTTGCTTCAGACCGCCGAGGGCGGACTGAACGAGATCCATTCCATGATCCAGAGGATGAGGGAACTGTCGGTCCAGGCGGCCAACGATGTCCTAACGTCCGGAGACAGGGGGCACATTCAGGACGAGATAGAACAGCTGGTGCAGCAGGTAAACGACATAGCGAACCAGACCCAGTTCAATAGAAAAAAACTTCTCAACGGCAGCATGGCAGCTCTGTGGAGTACCTCCACGTCGGACATAAGCGTGGTAGTCTCCGACAATCTGCTTTCCAAGGACGTGATGAACAACGTCAAGTCCGCTGCCGGAAACTACAAACTCACCTTCAGCACCGTTTCGAACGGCATGGAAAATATCCAAAAGAGCAACATAATGTACCTTAAGCACGGAACCCACGAGGCCAGCGTGGTCAACAACGCAGAGGGATCCGGTCTCGTCGGGATGACGGCACTAAACATGGTCGAGGGTATATGGAATTTGGAAACTAGAGAACATCCTTTCGGTGGTATCCGCTACTATGTGGGAAGTGCGAATTCCGATCCCCCCACTGTCGGAGGAACTCTCGAGGTTTCACCGACCCCTAACATTGTCTCTCCCGGCACTTACGATGTCAGACTATCCGACAGGGTCCCCATGATGGCCGACTTCGACGCGGCCCTCGCCGCCGGAGTGGTGGAGGGGGTCAACATGAGCAGTCGGGCGGCTGGCTCCAACTTCGACGCCGAGATCGCCGTGACGGCCAATGGTGGTGGTACGCCTTCCTCCTCTCAGGTTTACCGAAGCGATTTGAGCGGGGGAGGAACGGTAAACGCATCGGGTGCTGCTGGCGATGTGTCCGTCGGAACCAACGCCAACAACGGGGTGAACCTCTTCACTCATTACGCCGTCACCGGCACCGACCGTAGAGACCTCATGGTGGGCGACATAAACCTGACCGAGAGGTACGTCACACACCAAAACGCCGCCATGACGGTCAACCTGGACTATCAGTCCAGCACCGATACCGACGCTACAATAACTTACTACACCTCGACGGCGGGAAATTCGATAAACGTTACCTCCCACTATAGGACCCTCGCTGGAGCCAACCTCGACATAGGGGGAACCACAGTAAACATCGGCGGCATGGACATGGACGGCATAGCGGGAGCGATCAACGGAGCGGGGATAGCAGGATTTTCAGCGTCGGTCCAAGGAGCGGGAGATACCAGGTACATAAGGCTACAAAATTCCACAGGAGGAGCTCTGACCGTGACCGAAAACGGGGTCGGAGCCCATGGCCTGGGACTTAACGGTAATATCAATAACGGTGCGATCCGCGACGGAACCGCCAGGGACTACAACAGGACCTTCACGAGCAACCTCAACAACATGACCCTGTCCAACATCGCAACGACCATAACGGGAGCGCCGTCCAGCGCTTTTTCCGCTGCCGTTGCAGGAGGAGGAGCGGTCCAGGGCAATGTCGTCGTGACGGGTCACCAGAACTACGACGTCACAGTAACCACGGCGGGCGACGTTGCCGGAGAGCTGTCCCTGGATTCTGTCATAAACGGAGGGGGAAGCCACACGTCCACCGGCGTATGGGATGGCAGGACGACGACCATAGGGACATCGGGAGATAGCCTTAGCACCATGGCCACTAACCTACAAAACGGTGTAAACGCCGTCATCGGTGGAGGCTTCACCGTCGCCACGACTGGACCTGGGCCCTTACACGGTCTTTCCATGGCGAACGCCACCAACTATCGGGTAGCCCTGAACGGGACATCCATAAACGAGCTAGTCACCGGGACCTACACTCCCGGCACGATGACCATCAACAGGGGCAACCTTCTCGCTAATACCGGCGACAAGGTCTACGTTAATCACGACGTGGTCATAAACGTCGGGGACCAAGATGCACTGGATATTGTGTCTACCCTCAACGCCGGGATCAATACGGCCTTGGGAGCCGATGTGCTGAGCGGCAACAACGGTCTGAACCCGTTCTCCACTGTGGCTGGCACTCAAAACAGGACGGTTCGTCTCTCCAACGGCTTAATTTCGGGATACAAGATAGACATAACAGCCGGTTCCGATGGATCCCTGGCGGAGGTATGGGGAGGAGCCATAACCACCGACAGAGGCGTCAACGACGACGGAAACGCCCTCGATTACGACAGGACGTCGACCATAGCTGTTACGGGCATGAACATGGAGGAGGCTTACGCTGCCATAAACGGCGACGCCAGATTCTCCACCGCCTGGCTGACCCAGCCAGAGCACGGCACGCCGCAGCATGACGGTCGTATGTCCATAACAAACGTCACCACCGGTGCCGATCGACGCAGGATATCGATGATCCAGTCCGGGACGGATCAGGGAAACGTGGTGGACGCAAACAGGAAGCTGTTCGAGTCGGCCGGTCCCCTGTGGTCCTCGACCGAGAGCAGCGGAGCAGCGGTCGCAAACTCCCAGACCCTTCAGGCCCACGACAGAATGACCGTTCAGGTCACGTGGGACGGGAACAGGGCCTCCGACGCTGCGAGGGTAAACGGTACAGCCTCCACGACGATATGGGAGGGTGGCTTCGGCAGCGGAACCTCGGCTGAGAACGCCGCAGCGGTGACAGCAGCCATGGGTATCGCCGGGTTTACCTACGATAGTTTCTCCATAGGCGACGGAGATATCCATGGCTCGGATTTGGCTACTAATGATTCTTGGATGACCTACACCAAGGCGGAAGTAGTCGGTGTCAGCGATAATCTGGGGCTTAGTCTCTACGATGGTCTTTACACCGATGCAGGGAATAATTTGGGTGTGACCAACGGGATAACATATTCGTTCAACGACGGGGTTTTAGACAACAGTTCAATAGCCATAAATCAGTTGGTCCGCAGTGCTGCCGGTATCGGAGGTTCCGCCAGCCTTGCCCATAACGTCGATTTCGGAACGGTCGACAGCAATACATCTTTTACCTACGGGGAGAGATCTGGAGCGGGTACGTACTGGGACAACACCGCCGGTGTCGATTCCTGGTATTCTCATTCCTATTATGCCGGGGACAGTACGTATTACTTCGGCAACGGAGGAACTCCGGCCAGCATGATACCCAGCGCCGAGGTCTACAGGCAGAACGACATCAATGCGTCTATGATGTTCGAGTTCGATAACGGCGTGTTATCGGTGAGGGCGAAGGGGTTCGATCGAAACGGCACGGAGCTTCCTGCCACTGCCGATACGACCCCCTACGAGCTGACCGCGGCGGAGTTTGCTAGTCTCTCGGCCGGAGCTGACATAACTCTGCACGGCGTTCATTTCACCGACCTTCAGATAGACACGGCCAACCTGAAAGCGGGGGACAAGTTCGTCATAAACGTGGCGGCGGCGGCCAAATTGGATGCCGTCAACACCGGACCGGCCATTGCAGGTAACTTTCAGTCTACTGCCAACATCGCCATAGACGGGGACCCCTTTCGTCAGAATAGTCCCGGAGACTGGGGGGCTCTGGCGCAATATCGTCTGGCTGAAGGAGTGGAGGACGGCAAGAACCTGAACCTCCTGGGCTACTATATTGATCCTCTCAACGGTAGCAGCGACATCCCCGGATTGGGATATTATAACGGAACCCTCATCCTTCAGGCCGAAGGAGGGGGCTTTAACGCCGGGAGTACCGTAGGCGAGCCTGGAAACGACGACGGTGGTTCCCATAGGATAACGGCGGAGATAAACTATCAGGGCGATACGAAGCCATCCGCCGGGGCCTTGGTCACCAGTTGTTATTTCGGAAAGATGGAAAAAGGCGAGACCAAGGACATAAAGAGTTTTATCGGGGGAGTAGGGTACTCAAACTATGTCTACGGTACCAGGTCTGACGGTACCTACGGTCCTTTGAACGAGGCCGGATCGGAGGAATACAATAAATACAACGGTTCCCTGATATTCGACGTCATAGAGACGGAAAATCAGGTCGTGAAGTTCAGGATACAGGGACACGTAATAGATCGTGAGGGCAACGAGTGGTACGTACAGGAGGACGAATACGGAATGAACTGCGGACCTAACACGGCCCAGGATTCATCCGTTCAGCCTCCAATCATTCCTGCGGAGGTAACGAATCCGTTGGTCCTTTTCAGAGATTCAGAGTTCGGAGGTCTCTTCTTCGATGAGTTCACCCTGGGGGATTTCGAGAACTGGACCGATGGGGACAGATTCACCCTATCCTTGACGGCTAGTGGCTTTGAGGATGGTCTAAGCGAGGACGACCAACAGACCGACCCGGCGCTTCAGCCCGATATAGATGAGATAGACCTGTTCTCCGACAACAGGGGCACTAATATGCCCCATGCCTTCCGATTCGACGAGGGAGTATTGGATAATTCCAAGGTAGATTTGGGGATATATCAGCTGGCCAACAACATAGCTAACCCTTCTGGGGGTAATTTCCATAAGAATCAGGTGATGGACGGCACCTTGTCCCTGATGTTCGATGATTATCACCCCGATGGAGACGATGTCATCGATGACGCATTGTCCTTCGATGTTATATACGAGGAAGGTATGGATGCTGGTAAGGCCCATTACTACAGTCGTGTCGAGGATATTGCCCAGTTCTACGATGCCAACGGAAGGTATATCCTAGATGGTAATATGGAATCCCTTACCGTGCGGCAGGATGACCGAGAGATATCCGTGTCTCTTGGCTCTACGGCGGAGGTCGGCAAGCTAGCGGAGGATATTTCCGAGCAGATATGGTTGAAGTTGATGATGCAAAACGACGGACAGTTGAGAGACGAGGATGACACTGTGCCCTACGGCTATAGTCCCGGCCTGATGAACGAGAGGGATAAAAATGAGATACTCCAGTTCGTCAACAAAGTCTCCGGAGAGAGTGCGAACGAGTCGGTGGTCTCGACTCTTTTGGCCCATTCGGTGATATCAGGAAAGGATAAACAGCTTCATTTTTACGGAAGCGAGGAACTGATGAAGGCTCTGGGTTTTGCCACAATCCAGGAGGCCGAGGAAGCGCAGTTCCGATTGACCGTATCGGATGCTCACAACGGGAAGACCGTCTCCAGCGGCACGAAAGTTCAGGCTGGTGACAGAATCTCCGCTGTAATAGCCGATGGCATCTCCCTAGATATATCAGGCGATATAGGGCTGAACCGGGTGGTCTACAACGATGGAAGAGGAACCTTCGAGGGCGATCGTAACTCGGTATTCGAACATTACGTTCATCTGGCGGACAATTCTGCCTTCCTTCAGATAGGAGCCAACGAGGGGGAGGACGTCGATCTTCATCTGGGAGATATGTCCTCAGAAGCCCTTGGAATAGACGGTCTGGACGTGAGGACCAGGGAAGAGGCCGCAAGGAGTATAACAGTGTTGGACAGCGCTCTCGACTCTGTCTCGTCTCAAAGAGCGATAATAGGAGCCCAGATAAACCGTCTGGAGCACACCATAACCAACCTGGACACGGCGTCTTTGAACCTGACCGCCTCCAGATCAAGGATCGTGGACGCAGATCTGGCCAAGGAGATGATGGAGTTCACAAAGCTTAATATACTGGTCCAGTCGGGCATGTCGGTTCTGGCCCACTCGAACCAGACCCACGAGAACGTGTTGAGGCTTTTGAGCTAACGTCGTCGTTTTTATTCTACTTGGCGTCTTGTCTGTGAAGATATCGACTTTTATGACCGACGAATTATTCGATTTTGTGGGGACCTCCGGAGTTCACGTTATAATGCACGATAACTCGGGAGATCTCTCATCACATTGCGTGGTTACCGAGAGGACGTTCTGGATTGGAGAGCATGGTCCGATGAAGGCGGGGTATATAGACGCCGTTGCTACCCGTCCGACTAAGCAGGGACTGGGATATGGTCGCGCCGTTATGGCAGAATCTTGTCGTGTGTGTAAGTCTATTGGGATGAATATTATGGGGCTGTCTACTTTTATTCCTGAATAGTACGGGGTACGGGTTTTTGGGGTGGAAGGAGTGGAATGGGGTTCTCGGGCTCAAAAAAGGGAGCGAGATTATCCCGACGTCTGATGTAGACGGACTAGTTATGCTCTACGGGCTCGATACTTCGTTCTCTTGGGACCTGTCTCAGCGGTTAATAGCCTTTGGGTGCATATTGGGTGCATGAGGAGGGGAACCAAATAAAAAGGGCTCCGGCGAAACCGCCGGAGCCCTTGCTATTGTTGGTGGGCGACACTGGGTTCGAACCAGTGACCCCTTCCGTGTGAGGGAAGTGCTCTTCCGCTGAGCTAGCCGCCCGATAACGTGATGAGTTGCATTATATAACCCGAGCTCCGATAAATCAACCCCTCTTAAAAAGTCTTCTCCGACGTTTGTATCCATCTTTTACGCTTCACTGTAAGACGTTTGAGTCGTATACTTGGATCGTAAGAAAAGTATATCTTTTTCGCTTTGATGAAACAGCGGAATGGTGATATAGTTCACCTGTAACGCATGTATGATGTATAAAATGTGCAGCTTGAGAGGGGTGAATGGGATGGTTGATCTCTCCGTTTTGGGCGAAGCTTCCGACGTGTGGGATTGCTGGCGCTTCGAGCCTTGGTCCTGCGATGGGCTGTCGGGGGTATATAGAAGGGTCGCCTTCATAAAAGCGGGATTGATGGGAGAGGTGGCTCGTTACTACGCCGACGATTATATCCTCTGGAAATACGACCCAAAGTCTGTGGATCTGGTTAGATCAAGCTGGGGACCAATAAAGGACGTCATGATCCAGAGGGTGCTGTTCGTCTCCGACGAGGATCGCTTCGAGAAAAGGGTCAAGGCTTTTACCATGGGATTTAGGGGGTATCTGGAAACCTATCGTTATTCTCCCATGGGAGAGGGATACAGGAAGATAAAGGATCTCACTCCTTTGGTAGATAAGGCGTGGGAGTTGGTGAATCAGGACGTCGAAGAAGGAGGTGACCTGCAGGGAAACGATTCTTTTGCCGTGTGACGTCATTTTTTAGGTTTATACTTATTTGGATAGTGGGGGTGTGACAATGAATTTTGCGTTTATGTTCATAGTGTCAGCTGTTGTGTTTGTAATCGGTTACAGAGTTTACGGGTCTTTTATGGCCAAGGTCTACGACCTTAACGACGATAACAAGACTCCTGCGGAGTGCATGTTCGACGGTATCGACTATTGTCCGGCCCATCCGGCGGTCCTTCTTGGACACCACTTCGCCTCCATCGCAGGTGCCGGTCCCGTAACCGGCCCAATAGTCGCGGCTTCCATGTTCGGATGGCTTCCGACCCTTCTGTGGTGTATCGTAGGATCCACCTTCCTCGGTGGACCTCACGATATGGGATCGTTGGTCTCCTCCATGCGCCACGACGGTAAGTCTGTCGGAGAGGTCGTCGAACGCTGGATAGGCCATAGGGGGAAGATCCTCTTCCTTTGCTTCACCATACTGGCCCTCATCCTGATCGTGGCGGTCTTCTTGGTTCTCTCTGCCAACACCTTTGCAGCCGACCCCATAGTCGCCTTCGTGGGATGTCTCTATATCTGCATGGCTGTTATCTCAGGTATGCTTATCTATAAATTCCACGCTCCTCTTTGGATGGTCACTGTGGTCATGCTGGCTATCGTCGCGGTGGCCTGTGTGAAGGGCTCTGACAGTCAGACCATAGTGGAGATGTTCAAGCTCCCCAATACGACCTGGAACTACATTCTCGCCGTCTATATCCTGGCCGCCTCGGTTCTGCCGGTTTGGCTTCTGCTTCAGCCCAGAGACTATCTTGCTTCCTACTTCCTTTATTTCGCGGTTATAATAGGCGCTATCGGTATGCTTTTGGGCAGCAAGTTCGACAGCGGTGCGATCCCGATGATGAAGTCCGGCGTCGATTACTTTGGTATAAAGGGACAGCCCATGTGGCCCATGATGTTCGTCATAGTGGCCTGCGGGGCCATATCCGGTTTCCACGCTCTGGTCGGAAGCGGAACCACCTCCAAACAGCTTCGTAAGGAGACCGACGCCATCGTCGTGGGATACGGCTCCATGCTTATGGAGGGCCTCGTAGCCTGTATCGCCATCGGCACCCTCATGGTAGCCGGTTCCATAGTGAAGGGTGGACCGGTGGTCACCTTCGCCGAGGGTTTCGGTAAGTTCGCCTCTTTGGTGGGGATCGATCCGGTTCTTGGAACCCGTCTCGGTGCTATCGCCATTAACAGTTTCCTGCTTACCTCTCTGGACACGGCAACCCGACTGGCCCGTTATCAGATCCAGGAGCTTTCCGGGATGAAGATCAACAAGTACGTCGCCACTATAATAGCTGTGGTAGCGGCCCTGACCCTTGTGATGGTCAAGACCCATGATGCGGCAGGCAACCCCATTCCGGCCTGGAAGGCTATATGGCCCATCTTCGGAGCCGCTAACCAGATGGTCGCAGCTCTGGCTCTGCTCTCCGTAGGCGTCTGGGTGGTAAGAGGACTGAAGAAGAACGCCAATTTCCTTATGGCGCCCTTCTGGTTCATGCTTGTCACCACCATGATGGCCCTAGTCATCCTCATCAAGGGATGGCTTGGATTGGCACAGCCCAACTATCTCCTTGCCGGGGTGGCGTCGATACTCTTCCTCCTGGCTTTGTTGCTGGTGGTAGAGGCCTTTAAGGCGCTTAGATCAGAATAGAGATAACTGATCACTGACTATAAAGAGCAACGCCGATCTCTGAGAGATCGGCGTTGCTCTTTATAGGGATAATTGAATTTTTCGTTACGTTATCTTCTTCCTGGTTCTGATAATTAAAACTCCAGCGGCCCTGTCACCGACTCGGCGGCGGAGAGGATCTCGCCGTTTTTCACCATCCTCGCTATGGCCTCCATGAGGGGGGACATAAAGGTATCCTGTTCCACCTTTGGGACCTCCTGCCTGACCCTGTCGTGGACCGCCTTAGTGGCAGGGGAGGGGGCTATGTCGTAAAAATCCTGGGCCTGACAGGCGTTCAGGATCTCAACCGAGAGTATGTACTTCGCCAAAGAGGCCCCTCTGTAGAGCTTGACCGCCGCGTTGGCTCCCATGCTGGTATAGTCCTCCTGGTTGGCGCAGGTGAAGCCGTTGTCCACCGTGGAAGGGTGGCTTAAGGTCTTCATCTCCCCTAAAAGCCCTGCCGCGGCGTACTGAGGGATCATCAGGCCGTTGTTGAAGCCGGGGTTTGCGTTCAAAAAGGCGGGAAGCTCGCTGACGTGGTGGTTCACCGTCCTGTCCAGTCGCCTCTCGGACATCTTGGCAAGACCTGTAAGGGCTATGATTGCGCAGTCGCAGCCCATTCCAACGTAAGATCCGTCGGCGTTGCAGCCCATAAGGGCCTCGCCTCCGTCTTCGGTGTCGAATATTAGGGGATTATCCACCGACGAGTTAAGCTCTACCGACACTGTCTCAAGCACGTCGGTGAGTATCTTTTTCGCCGCACCGTGTAGCTGAGGGATACACCGAAGGGACAGTGCGTCTTGGACCCGGTGTCCTCGGTATGTCCTCTCGATTTCGCTGTCCTCAAGGAGCCGCCTGACGTTGGAGGCGGTGTCTCCCTGGTGTCTATGGGGCCGAACCTCCTGTATCCTTGGGTCCATCGCCATCAGAGTTCCCTTTAAAACCTCCAGCGACATGGCTCCCGCCACGTCGGCGGTCTGGGCTATCATAAGGGAATCGTATAGTCCGAGGGCCCCTATGGCGGTAACGGAGGTGGTCCCCGATACGATGGTCAGCCCCTCCTTGCTGGAGAGCACCACCGGATCCAGTCCAGCAGCGTTCAGGGCCTCCGATCCATTCATCCTCTGTCTACCGTATACCGCCTGCCCCTCTCCTATGAGGACCGAGCCGATATGGGCCTCGTAGCATATATAGCCCACCGATCCGTGTCCTGGCACCACCGGAACGACTCCGGCGTTGAGCATTCCGGCCAAAAGCTCCAGAGGGGCCATTCTCATCCCCGTGTGTCCCGACCCGAAGTGCTGGAGCATGACGAACATCATGGCCCTTACGCACTCATCCTCCAGAGGCTCTCCGACCGAGCAGGAATGGGAAAGGACGTGGTTTCTCTGGACTATCTCCCTGTCCTCCTGGGAAATAAACCTGTTCCAGTTCTCTCCAAGCCCTGTGGTTATGCCGTAGATGGCTTTCTCCTCCCTGGAGAAATGATCCACGTGGGCTCTGCAACGATTCACCCTGTCTATATATTCCTCTCCGAACTCCACCTTGGCACCGTGACGGGCTACCGCCACTACTTCCTCGATGGAGATCGGACCTCCTAGCATAACCTTTGATATGGAGGGAGCCTGACGCCAGCTTATTTTTTTTATCTCTTCCGTGATCAAAATAGTCCCTCCCTTTGCTCCTTTAAAAAGTCCGATGGGTTCCCCAGCCGTCGGCGGCTATGGGAAGATAGCGAATCTTGGTGCCCTCCACAGCCTCGCCGTAGAGGGCGACGTAAAAGGGACGGTAGACCGATATAGCCTCTTTAAGGGTAACCTCAGGAAGACCTCCAATCCTCCTCCTGAGAACCCGAAGGACCAGCTTCTGTCCCCTTCCGGTGAGCTGGTCCAGGGAAAACTGGCTACCCTGTACCCGATCCTCCGGCACCGTCCGATCCTCAAGCCCCTGAGGGATATCCTCCGCCCAGGCTGCCCCTCCGGTGGTTCCGTTGGCTATGACCCTGCAAAACTGGGCCTTTTTGTCTCTGTCTCCGAAAAAGGTCCTGGAGACGAAGTTAGGGGAGTGGAGTGCCTGGAATATCAGTATGCTGTACTCCACAAAGTGAAGCCTCAACTCTCGAACCTCCTTCCCCATCAGGAGCAGCTTTCCAAAGGGGCCTCCTTTTTTGGAGGCCTGTGCCATGGCGTCCTCCCTAGAAAGGGCTATGGGAAAGGAGCGTATCGCCACCGAATCCATGGCTAACGGTTCGACTCCTCGTGGTGATTTTTCACGAAAGAGAACACGTTGACCAGATAGGTCAAAAATATCACCGTAACCGCCGCCATTACGGCGTAGGGTATGAATTTGCCGACTATAAAGTCGTTGGACGTCTTGAGGGCGTAGAAGATTATTCCCACTATGGACAGATACAGGACTATGAGAAAACCGTCTATCCCGATCCAGCTAATCTCCAGATCCTTGTTTTCCTTTTTAACGTAATCGCTCATATCAAAACCTCCCCTCTATCGGACCGAAAGATCGCTTCTGTCCACTCCGAAGTGGTTTCCTATATACCAGGCTACGAACGATGCAGGCAATGAAAGAACCAGAGGCTCTATGACGGTTATATCCGGAAAGATTTTCAATATCCCGAAGATAGCCCCTCCGACCAGCATGCTCATCAGCCCACCAAGCTCGGTTTTTCGTCCTTTGCTTACGAGTCCTCCGACTATGGGGACGAATGCGGCAGACATCCATATGCTTCCCACGAAAAGAAAAGCATCGTAGACCAGGGTAAACTTGAAGGCCAGGGACAGGCCGATAATCCCCAACATGACGACGGCAGCTCTGGTGTAGTTGACGATGGTCTTTTGGGGCAGGGTTCCTATACCCTTGTACCTGGCGTAAATATCGTTCGCCAATGTGGTTCCTCCGACCAGATAGTAGCTGTCCAAAGTGGATATAATTGCTCCCACAAGTCCCACTATGAAAAGAGCTCTTATGCCGATAGGGAGATTTTCCAAGACCACCTGAACGTAGGCTACCTCCGGTTGGGCTGTTGGATGGAGAGCCTTGACTATGACTCCTGTGGTGCAGATGACTATATCGAAGGCTATCCATATGCAAAAACAGGTAAGCAGAGCCCTTCTACCGACTTTAGGCGAATTGGAAGCGGAAAAACGCTGATAGAAAGTGGGGTCCGCGTAGGGGCTGAAGCAGAATATGACCAGCATGACCGCTTTCCAGAATCCCATTCCACCTGTAGGATCCACTAATTTGACGTTTTCCCCCAAGGCCTGTCTGAGTCCCTCCCATCCTCCTATCTCGGTGAACAGGCCGGGAAAGACCATAGTTACCCCGAATACCATGCAGAAGAACATAATCATGTCGGTGACAGCCACCCCCATAAGGCCGCCGAGGACCGTTAGTACCACCACGATGATCACCATGACTGTTCCAGCTGTAACGTTGCTGACCCCCCAGGCCGCCTGGCCGATGTAACCTACTGCGGTGATCTCTCCGATCTGGGCGCAGACGAAGAACATCATAATTGCCCCTATGAGGGCGACCTTACGTCCGTAAAGACTCTCAAGCAGGTCCGGCACTGTGATGTCGGTCCTTATCTGTATCCGAGGACCGACCCAAAGGGCTAGAGGCATCCTGACCAGGTGTGCTCCTATGGACCAGATCGTCCAGGTGGAGATACCGTAGACCGCCGCATATCCCACCGTTCCCACAACTCCGATTCCTCCGTACCACGATGCCGCTAAAGTCCCTACCACCAGGGACCAAGGAAGGCTTCTGTTGGCCAGATAATAGCTTTCCATATTCTTGGCCGTTTTGGAAAAGTAGTATCCTATTCCTAGGATTAACATTACGAAAAACAGAATGATGACGTTATCAATCGTTCCCAGCATCTCTTTCCCTCCGAACCTATCCAACACGACGACCGGGTCGTCTCTGATGGCCTGAGCGCATTTTTTTAGATTTTAAATCCCCTCCTATGCCTGAAGTATCAGGTCTAGATATAAAATATCATATGATAGACTGATATTTCAACGTATTCGTTGTCTTGCTAGTTTGTTTTTTTATCTCTTTATTTAGATATAGGGATAGTATGTGTTTTGAATCTCCGCAGAAAAATTTGAGCTCCTATCTGATACAATACGGTGGTTAGTCGAGAGTCGATATACGGAGGTGGCAAGGTGGAAAAAGACAGGACTCCACTCAGAGAGAAGGTATATAACTATCTGAGAAGTGAATTGGCTCAGGGGAATTTGGAGCCTGGTAGGTATATAGATATGGGTAGTATGGCTGAAACCTTGAACATCAGTAAGACTCCTTTGAGGGATGCATTGATTCTTTTGGAGTCTGACGGAATAGTTACCATATACCCCAGAAGGGGCATAATGGTGAATCCCGTTACTATGGATACTATAAGGGACATATATCAGATAGGAGCTGGTTTGGAGTCTGTTTTGATGATGTCGGTCTTCGACTACATAGCTCCGGTTCACATAAACAGAATGAAGGATGTCATTAATCAAGCAATGAACTACTTTGAATCAGACGATTTCACCTATGCCTACGAACTCAACAGGATGTTTCACTCGGTTTTCCACGATCTATCTAAAAACGTTCCGTTGAGGAAACAGCTGGACGACGTTTACGACAGGTTGTTTAACTTTCCTGCCAGAGATTTCGATTCTCCCGAGGTCAAGGCGGAGGAATTGGGGTACTGGAGGGAGCATTCTACGATAGTCGGTCTGATCGAAGGAGGTAAAAAGAGAGAGGTCGCCGATTTCATTCGTGACATACACTGGACTCTGAAAGAGGGCTACACCAGAGCCCTTCACGTTCTGCTTCCACACGAAGGCTAGAATAAAAAAGCCCCCGCCGAGGCGGGGGCTTTTCCGTCTTTTCGACTTATGTTACCTCCTGCCCCATTCTTACCATTGCCATGGCTGCCTCTCGCCTGGAGAGAACGGCCTTGGTGGCTCCCAAGGAGGTCAGCTTTTCTACCTCCAGATCGTCCTCTCCTCTTGCCACTATCGGAAGGTTCGGAGACAGTCTTCTTGCCGTCTCCACCACGGTCCTGGCCGTTCTGGGATCCTCGGAGGCTACTATGAGAAGAGATGCTTTATCCAGTTTGGCAACCTCGAGGATCGATATCATCGAGGGGTCCCCGTATATTAGAGAGAGCCCCTTTTTCTTCATCGACTCGAACGTGCGGTATTGTGGCTCTATAGTGACGATCGGGGTATCTGTCTTTTCTCTCAATATGTCCACCACGTAGGTAGATATGGTTCCTCCGCCTGTGACGACTATGTGACCCGACTGCTCCTCCGGCAGGTTGACCGCGGTTATCCTGCCCTCGGGAAGTCTCCGTTTTACCGTCTTGTATATGGTGTCGGTGAAACCCGATATGATCGATCCCCCCAGCATGGAGAGTATGACCACGTTCAGGGTTATCGAGTAAACCTCCTCTCCCAGGACGCCCATGGAGTTGCCTGTCTGTATGAGAACGAAGGCCATCTCCGATATAGGTAGCATTCCCAGAAATAAGGCCAGAGGTATAACCCTGCGATAACCCATTATCCAGGATATTCCGCTCAGTATGGCGCCTTTCCCCATCGTTACGGCTAGGGTAAGCAGGAGGACCGTTCCAAGGTGATTTATCAGGAAAGATGGATCCATAAGCATCCCTACCGAGACGAAGAAGAGGAGTCCGAAAATGTCTCTCAGGGGGATCAGCTCCGACATGGCTTTGTGTCCGTAGTCCGATTCGCTCAACACGACTCCTGCCACGAATGCTCCGAAGGCAGACGACAGTCCTATAGTCGCGGAGAGACTGCCGATTCCAAGCCCCATGGCCATGACGAAAAGCAGAAAGAGTTCTCTCGACTCCCATTGGGATACTTTTCGAAGGGCCCAGGGAATGGCCTTGGTTCCCATGATCGCCATGGAGGCCAGAAAGGCCGTTGCGTATCCTGCGGACTTCGCCAGAGGAGCCCATCCTCCTCCCTGACTTCCGTGGATGAGGAATATCATTATGGGAATCACGCAGAGGTCCTGCACTATGGACATCCCCAGCATGATCCTTCCCGAAAGGGTTCTGTCGTATCCTCTGGAGGTCAAGGTTTTGAGTATTACGGCGGTGCTGGAGGATACCATGGCGGCGGCGAACCACAGGGCCTGTCCACCCCATCCTTGGGCGTCGGCGATGAAGGTGACGTACCCCATGGTTAAGGCAACTTGTATCAGGGTTCCTCCGAAGGCTATACGGCCTATGGGGCGAAGGTCTTTGAGGGAGAACTCCAGCCCCAGGGAGAACAAAAGCAAGGTCGCCCCTATGTCGGCCAGTCTCTCGATGTTGTTCACTTCCGATACGGTGGCTCCCCCGGTGTAGGGACCTATAAGGATCCCCGCCACTATGTATCCCAATATGAGGGGCTGACGGAAGAACCTCGCTAACGAGCCTCCTAGCAACCCTGCCAGTATTACCAGACTGAGGTCGCCGGCGATACCGCTCACATCAGTTCCACTCCGATTCGTAGTCGCTCAGATGGTCGGTTCTGTTCAACGCCGTCAGAGAATAGCCCCTACCGCCGTGTACCATAACGGAGATGGAGGCCGTGTCGAAGTGAAGCTTCCAGAACCAGGGATCGCCTATGCCGATGCAGGAGGAGACAAGGGGTTTCAGAACGGTCCTGTGGCTTACCAGGGCTATGGTTTTTCCTATGTGAAGCTCTATCAGGCTGTCCAGCTTTTCCCTGGACCTTTTCATCACGTCCGTGAGGGGCTCCATCCCGGAAAAGTTCAGTTTTTCCGGAGCGTTCAGCCAAAGACTCCACAGCTCCGGCTCTTCCTCGGCTATCTCGTCTTTTCTCCTGCCCTCCCATCGGCCCAGGGAGATGTTGTTTATCTCGGGGCATTCCACGACGGAGAGGCCGATCTTTCCCGCTATGGCTTGAGCTGTCTGTTTGGCCCTTAGAAGAGGGCTGGAGTAGATGCGATCTATCGTCAGGTTCGCGAGGGCCCTGCCGACCTCCTCTGCCTGTCTCATCCCCCGGGAGTTCAGGGGAAAGTCCTTGTTACCTCTGAACATGCCCTCTTTGTTGCCGTCGCATTCACCGTGTCTGACCAGTATCAAAGTGGTTTTTTCGTGGTCCATATATATCCCTCCAGTGATATTGTCTTTAATCCCCGTAGATTATAATCGTCCTAGGGTAAAAATACGTGGTTTTCGTCTGACCAGTATTGACAATCAGACGTTGGATTGGTACTCTACTGCTTGTGAATCATCGGTTAGCACTCACATGTGTAGAGTGCTAGTATTCTTGGAGGGGATGCCATGCTCACGGAACGTCAGCTGGAGATAGTCCTGTCCGTCGTTTACGAGTATATCTCGACTGGAGAGCCCGTCGGATCCAGGACTATATCCAAAAAGTACATCAAGGGATGTAGTGCCGCTACCGTGAGAAACGAGATGGCGGACCTTGAGGATATGGGATATCTCTTTCAACCCCATACATCGGCGGGTAGAATACCGACACCCTCTTCCTATAGAGTCTACGTGAACTCGATAATGCACAGAAGGAGAATGGCCCCTCCAGGGTTGGAATCCTGGGTGAGGACGGTCAAGAGGCAGAGGAACAGCGTCGAGGCGGCCTTGTCCAAGGTGTCCCGTCTTCTGGGGCAGGTCACCAGCTATATCGGGGTGGCGGCGATTACCGTCGTGGACGAGCAGAAACTTCAGAAGGTGGATTTCGTCCGTCTGGAGGACGGATCGGTCCTGTTTCTGGTGGTCCTGGAGGGTGGAGTTATCCGTCACAGGAGGATAGCCCTTGGAGGCGACCTGGATCAGAAGGAGTTGGACGAGCTTTCACTTACGGTAAACAGAGTGGCGTCGGGAAAATCCTGGAGCAAGGTAAGAGACGCTCTTTACGGATATATAACGGCACAGCTGGAGGAGTACTGGGGGGCGTGCCGGTTGGCTTTGGAACGGCTAGACTCTATGTTGGCTCAGGAGTCATATCACATGAGCACCGGAGGAATGAGCCAGATTTTCAACGTTCCCGATTTTGCCGATCTCGGAAGACTTCAGGCTCTTCTGGCTCTGGTGGAGGAGGAGAGCGAACTGGTCGGAATGATCAAGGCATGTTCTACCGACGAGGGCGTTCGTGTCACCATAGGAAGCGAAAACGCTCTCGAGCCCATGAGGGATTGTTCGGTGGTGATGGCCTCTGCCAACAGCGGATCCAGTAGGTCTGTGGTGGGGCTCATCGGGCCTATGAGGATGAACTACGAGCATTCCATCGCCGTTTTAGAGGCCGTCCTGGATGGACTTGGCGACGATGATTTCGATATAGACGATATGGAGGAGGAATGACCGCCATGGAAGAGATCAAAGATCTTCATGACGAGGAGGGCCGAGAGGTTCAGGACGAGGCTGCCTGTGAGGTGGTCGGCGAGGATCCTTCGACCGATATAACCGATCTGGAATCCAGGATAGAGGAACTGGAGGAGGAGAGGGATCGATTCAAGGAGCTCGCCGCCAGGGCTCAGGCGGATCTCATCAACTATCGCACCAGGATGGAACGAGAGATGAGCAGGACCAAGGAACTGGCCTGCGAGAGAAGCGCTCTCGAGATGTTTCCCGTTTTGGACAATCTGGACAGGGTCCTTCAGGTTAAGGACGGATCCGATCTAGACACGGTGGTAGAGGGTATTCGGATGGTTCGAAAGCAGTTCTTAAGTGCTCTCGAGGCGTTGGGCGTCGAGACCGTAGAGTCCGTAGGGAAGTCCTTCTCTCCACAGTATCACGAGGCTATCGGAATGGTGGAGGTAGAGGACGAGGAACAGGATGGGATCGTTATCGACGAGTTTCAGACCGGTTACGTCCTGGCGGGGAAGGTAATTCGTCCCGCCAAGGTTAGAGTAGGATCTTATAAAGGATAGACAAGCCCCCTGAAAGCGGGGAATTCCAAGTATCGATAGAGGTGACTTATTATGGCAAAAGTAGTGGGAATAGACCTGGGAACGACCAACAGCTGTATCGCGGTTAAGGAAGGCGACAACGTAACTATTATCCCCAACTCGGAGGGAGCCAGAACAACCCCTTCCGTGGTGGCTTTTACCAAAGAGGGAGAGAGATTGGTCGGCCAGCTCGCTAAGAGACAGGCCATCGTCAATTCGGACAACACGGTGATGTCCATCAAGAGGCATATGGGAACCGATTATGTCGTCTCCGCCGGAGGGAAGAAGTATACCCCTCAGGAGATCTCCGCGATGATCCTTCAGAAGATGAAAAGGGACGCCGAGGAGTATCTTGGAGAGGAGGTCAAGCAGGCGGTCATAACCGTGCCTGCCTACTTCACCGACGCTCAGAGACAGGCCACCAAGGACGCCGGAGCCATAGCAGGTCTCGAGGTGCTTCGTATCATCAACGAGCCTACCGCCGCGAGCCTGGCCTACGGCATGAATAAGCAGGGAGAGGCCAAGCTTTTGGTGTTCGACCTCGGAGGAGGAACCTTCGACGTATCCGTCCTCGACGTTGGAGACGGTGTGTTCGAGGTGTTGGCCACCCACGGTGACAACCAGCTCGGAGGAGACGACTGGGATATGGCCGTCGTCGACTGGATGGTAGCCGAGTTCAAAAAGTCCGAGGGAATCGATCTTTCCTCCGACAAGATGGCCCTCCAGAGGCTTCGTGAGGCCGCTGAGAAGGCGAAGATAGAGCTTTCCTCCATGCCGGAGACCTCCATATCCTTGCCCTTCATAACTGCCAACGAGACTGGGCCCAAGCACATGGAGCTATCCCTCTCCAGGGCCAAGTTCGAGGAGATAACCTCCGATCTTCTGGCCAGGGTTGTAGGACCGGTCAAGAGGGCTTTGGAAGACAGCGACCTCGACGCCTCGTCCATCGACAAGGTTCTACTTGTCGGAGGCTCCACTAGGATGCCCATGGTTCAGAGGAAGATAAAAGAGCTTCTCGACAAGGATCCCACCAAGGGTATAAACCCCGACGAGTGCGTTGCCGCCGGTGCCGCCATTCAGGGATCGATCATGAGCGGCGATTCGGACAAGAACATAGTTCTCGTCGACGTTACCCCTCTTTCCCTCGGCATCGAGACTTTAGGCGGCGTCTGTACCAGGATAATAGAGAGGAATACCGCCATTCCCGTGACCAAGAGCCAGATATTTACCACCGCCGCGGACGGACAGACCCAGGTGGAGATAAAGGTCCTTCAGGGGGAAAGATCGATGGCGGCGGACAACGTGGTACTGGGAACCTTCGTGCTGGACGGAATTCCCCCCGCTCCCAGAGGTGTCCCTCAGGTGGAGGTGTCCTTCAACATAGACGTCAACGGTATACTCAACGTCAAGGCCACCGACAAGGGGACGGGCAAGGAACAGCATATAACCATACAGTCCTCCAATCTCAGCAAGGACGAGATCGACAGGATGAAAAAGGAGGCGGAGGCCAACGAAAGCGCCGACGCCAAGAAAAAGGCTTACATAGAGGCGAAGAACGAGGCGGATGCCTTGGTCTACAGGACCGAAAAACTCATATCCGATCTAGGCGATAAGATTACCGCCGAAGAGACGGGATCAATCCAGTCCAAGATAGACGATGTCAAGAAGTCCCTGGAGGGAGAAGATCCCTCTGCTATAGAGTCGGCCTGTTCAGCTCTCAACGAAGAGGTCCAGAAGTTCTCCACCAGGCTCTACCAGCAGGCGGGTGAACAGCCCGGCGAGGGGCAGCAGGCCGAGGGTGGACCGTCCGGAGCTTCGGACGAGACGGTGGACGCCGAGTTCACCGAATAGTCCGGAGGAGAGGAAGTAGATGGCGGCCGGAACGGGACGCGATTACTACGAGATCCTCGGCGTCTCCCGGGAGGCCTCGGCGGATGAGATAAAGAAGGCCTACCGCCGTCTGGTCAGGCAGTACCATCCCGACGCCAACCCGGGAAACTCGGAGGCGGAGGCCAAGTTCAAGGAGATCAGCGAGGCTTACGAGATCCTCAGTGATTCCAAGAAGAGGGCCCAGTACGACCAATTCGGTCATGTAGGCGAGGGAGGCAATCCCTTCGGAGACATGGGCGGAATGGGGGATATCTTCGGCGACCTTTTCGATAACATGTTCGGCGGAGGGTTCGGAAGAGGAGGAGCCCGTAGGGACGGTCCCAGAAGGGGTGCGGACCTGGAGATGGAGCTTGTGATCACCCTGGAAGAGGCGGCCTTGGGAATCGCCAAGGAGGTATCGGTCCCCAGGTGGGAGACCTGTAGCCACTGCGACGGAAAGGGAGCCGAGCCCGGATCGGAGGTCCGTACCTGCGAGACCTGTCATGGATCTGGACAGGTCCGAAGGAAAACCCAGACCCTGTTCGGTCAGGCCGTTACCGTGGGGACCTGTCCCGACTGCGGCGGTTCCGGCAAGGTATTCGAGAAAAAATGCCACGAGTGCGGCGGTCAGGGGCGTGTTCGTAAAAAGAGAGATCTAAAAGTCAACATACAGGCGGGGGTGGACAGAGGCACGAGGCTCAGGGTCCCCGGCTCAGGGGAGGCTGGTCAGAACGGTGGACCTCCCGGGGATCTTTACCTGGTGATAGACGTCCTTCCTCACGAGGATTTCGAGCGTGACGGAATGGATCTTCATCGCAGGCTTCCTCTGCCTTTCCCCCTTGCGGCTTTGGGAGGAGACGTCACCGTCTCGACCTTGATCGACGGCGAGAAAAAAGTGACGGTCTCCTCCGGAACGGAGCCAGGAGAGGTCTTGAGGGTAAAGGGGTGCGGTATGCCCAGCCTTCGAAACACGTCCAGAAGAGGCGACCTCTTCCTCCATACGACGGTGGAGGTCCCAAAGAAACTCACCGATCGCCAGAGAGGTCTGATAGAGGCTCTTGCATCGGAGATGAAGGTCGACGTCGAGACCGACGGCGGAGGCGTTTTCGAAAAATTGAAAGGGCTATTCAGTTAGTCTGTTCTAACGAGGAGGATATCCCTCCTCGTTTTTTTTGGCGCTCTTGTTATAATAGATGGCGACGGTGCCGAAGGGCACTGATCTTGTGGCTGACGGAGCCTGGCTGTTCCTGAGGCACTGCGGAGGGATTTTTATGACTGAGACCGATAGCTACTGGTGGTATATAACCCTGAAAGGACCTGCTGGGCAGGGAGAGGTTCTTCAATCTCTTGCCGAGGCCTCCGGCTGTATCGGATCGGAAGAGGACGATAAACCTTCTGCCGTCGAGCTTCGAGCCTATTACAGGAGCAACTACGATCTGGGACACTGGATGGAACAGTTGACTCCCTTGATGTCCGAGTGGCCCGAGGTCTCCGTCTACGATATGGGAAGACTGGAGAACCGTCAGTGGAACGCCCTCTCGTTGGAGGCGTTCCCCCCTCTCAACATAGGGGAGAGGTTCGTCGTACTGGCTCCCTGGCATAGAGGCAAGGAGCCGGAGGGAAGAATACCTCTGTACATAAATCCCGGAAGCGCATTCGGAACCGGTTATCACGAGAGCACCCAGAACGTACTGTCACTGATGGAGAAATACCTCTCCCACGAGGCCGCTGTGGCCGATATCGGCTGCGGTTCTGGCATACTTTCCATCGCCGCGGCCAAGCTGGGAGCTGGGGTGGTTTACGCCAGAGACCTCGATCCTGCCGTTATGGACGAAGTCCGGTCGAACCTCGACCTTAACGATCTCGGCGATGTCCCGGTTCACGTTGAGGAAGGCGATCTGCTAAACGGTTTCGATAAGGTGGTGGACCTGCTCGTCGCAAACATCCTTCTTGAACCTCTGCTCAAGATGATTCCTCAGGTTCCGGAGGCGATAGGCGACGCCGGGATCGCCATATTCTCAGGGCTTACGGTCAGCGAGAGGGATATTTTCGTATCCGCTTTATCCCGTTCGGGGCTGACTGTCGTCGAGGAGGTTTCCAGCGACGACTGGCTGGGTTTGGCGGTGAAGAAGGGGTGACGGAGTTCTCCGTTCGAATAAAGGCACTGGGCTGTCGGACAAACCTCTACGAGGCCGATGCCATAGCCTCGGCCTTCACGAGAGCGGGATGCAGGATCACGGAAGGAAACGACTGGGATGCCGCTGTGCTGGTGTCCTGCTCCGTAACGGCCGAGGCGGACAGAAAATCGAGACAGATCGTCCGGAGGTTCAGACGGGCTTCTCCGGAAGGGCTGGTCGTGGCCACCGGCTGCTGGGCCCAGGGAATCTCGTACGATGAGGCAAAGGCCCTTGGGGTGGATCTGCTGGTAGGGAACAGGAGAAAGGACGAGGTCGTTCCTTTGGTGATGGAGACCTTGAGAGGCGGAGTTCCCCATGGAGTCATGGAGACGGTCGCAACCTCGTCTCGTTGGGAGTCTCTCTTTCTTGACAGGCCCAGCTTGACCACCAGGGCGTTTCTGAAGGTTCAGGATGGCTGTGATCACTTTTGTAGTTACTGCATAATCCCCTTTTTGAGGGGGAAACCTGTAAGTCGTCCTCTGGACGATCTGGAAAGGGAGGTCCGCTCGGTGGTCGAATCCGGATGTCCGGAGATCGTCCTGACCGGGGTGCATCTCGGCCTTTACGGCAGAGAAGGAGGTCCGGGGTTGGCGGATCTGCTGAGAGCGGTCGGAGCGATAGACGGGGTTAAACGTATCCGTTTTGGATCTCTCGAGCCCTTTTCCGTGGGAGACGACTTGTTGGATGCCATGGCCGAGATCGAGTCATTCTGTCCTCACCTCCATCTGCCCCTTCAAAGCGGGGACGATAGGGTACTGAACGCCATGGGAAGAGGGCACACAGCGGACGAATACCTGAGTCTGCTCGACAGAATAAAGTCTGCCATGGGAGAGGACGTCCACATATCGACGGATATCCTGGTGGGGTTCCCCGGAGAGGACGATCTAGCCTTCGCAAACACCTTATCGGTTCTGGAATTGGGCGGCATAGGCCGTATCCACAGCTTCCCCTATTCTCCCAGGAAGGGAACGAAGGCGGCCTCTTTGCCGGACAGACCTCCTAAATCGATCGCAGAGGAAAGATGCAAGACCGTGATAGAAAAGGGAAGGGAACTGCTGGACCGTTACGTATCCCGCTGGGTAGGCAAGGAAGAACTTCTGTTGATCGAAGAGGTCTCCGAGGGGAGGGTCTCGGGTTACACGCCTCATTTCATAAGGCTGTCCGCCCTGGGATGCGGAAAAGTAGACGGGATAGTTCGTTGCCGTATCGCTGATATGGTCGATGGAGAGCTCCGAGGAGAGGTGATCTCCCCGTGAGATCCGGACGAATCGTATTGGGTATAGACCTGGGAACTCGCTATGCCCTTGCGGCTGTACACAAAGACCTGGAAGGTGCCGTGTTGATCCCTAACCGATGGGGAGAGGTCAAGACCCCCTCGGTGGTGTGTTTCGACCGTGGAAAATGGCTTGTAGGGGAGGAGGCCCGACGCATGGTCTCCCGACCGGATCGTCGTTGTTGGTGGGATGTCAAGAGGCATCTCGGCTCCGACTGGTATCCCTCCGTAGGAGGAAGGAATCGATCCGCTCAGGAAATGCTGGTTCCCCTCATATCCGAGATAAGGGAGGACTGCGAGGCCTTTTTGGGTCATGTTGTGACCGACTGCGTGCTGACCGTGCCGGCTCAGTTCAGCTTTCTCGAGCGTTCCGCCGCCGCCCGTGCCGCCAGGGAGGCGGGATTCGAGGAGGTTCGCATACTGAACGAGCCGACCGCCGCCGCCCTGTATTGCGAGAGTTCCGGGAGGATTCTGGTCTTCGACTTCGGCGGGGGAACCGTAGATTTGTCCGTGGTGGAGAGAGACGGAGACACCTGGCAGGTCTTGGAAAGCCTGGGCGACTCCTCCATCGGAGGGGTCGAATTGGATAAGGCTCTAGTGAGGTATCTGGCAGAGAGGCTGGGAGTCTCCTTCGAGGATGATAACCCCATGCACGGTCTTCTTATGGTGGAGGCCGAAAGGCTTAAATGCGAGCTGTCCTTCAGGGAAAAATTGACCTGGAATCCGCCTCTTCCTCTGGCTGGAGACATAAGGGAACTGTCACTTTCCAGGGTGGATCTGGAGCGCTTGTTCATGCCCTTGATAAGAAAGGCGATCGACCTGGCAGCCTTGCTCTGCCGTCGGCACGAACCTCAGAGCGTCGTTATGGTGGGAGGAAGCAGTCGCATCCCGGTCCTCAGACGTATGTTGTCGGAGGAGATAACCATACCGGTGAGGATGGGTCGTTGTCCCGACGAAGCCGTGGCGCTGGGTGCTGCAATGTATGGGGTCAACGGGGAGAACCGTCTTCTGCTGGACGTCCTCTCCGAGAGCCTTGGCGTGATCGCCTTCGACGGAACCCCTGTCCCCCTTCTCGGCAAGGGACATCCCCTTCCAGCCAGGTCCGATCGAGCCTTTCGTAGCGTTTCCGACGGGGATTTTCAACTCCGTATGTATCAGGGAGACCATCTTTCCAGAAGAAGATGCAGGGAAATAGCCAGACTGGATCTTAAGGGCATGAAGGAAGGCGAGAAGGTGGACCTGAACTTCCGTGTAGATTCGGGGGGGCTCTTGAACGTGGTCCTCTCCAGAGAGTTCGGCGATTCCATTCATATCGCTCCGATGGAATTGGGGGTAACCTCACGCAAGGGCGAGGATAAGCTATCGCTGAGCTCTCTGGAGATTCGCATCGCTCGGCTTTCTCCCGGATTGTCGCCGGAACAGCAGGATAAGATAAACGAGGCCTTTGGAAAGGTCTCACTGATGCGCGATCTGGAGCCCCTTTTATACGAGGACGGCATAGGTGAGCTGGCCAGGATGACCTCGGCCTTGGAGGATGTGATCATGGGATGACGAGGCTTTCAGCCAGCGATTGCTACTCTGTACTGGGTCTTCCTGTCGGGGCTCCCTGGTCGGATGTCAAATCGGCTTTCAGGAGGCTCGCTCGTAGTACCCATCCGGACGTAGGAAAAGGCGTCGAGGAGGGCGATTTCGAGAGAATCTCCGAGGCGTATATGGTCCTCAGGGACATGTTTCGTTCCGGAGAGACCTTCAAAGAGGAGCCGCCGGATAGAGGTAGAACAGTGGATTTCAGGAAGTTTATGGATCCCCTGGTAAGGGCCTCTTCCTGGGTTTCCAGGACCGTCGGCGATATCTCCAGGAAGAGACGGGAAAAAAAGGAGGAAAAGGAACGCCGTTTCAGAGAAGAGAGACTGAAGAGGGCTAAAAAGGTGGATGATATACTCTCCGGGACGGAGATCCATATAGATTCGTTGCTCTCCAGGGTCGATAGGTCGGGGGGGATTTCGGAAAGGCAGAGGCTGCTCAGACGGCTCAAGAGTGCCTTGCCCGAGGTTCGGGGACTGGCCCTGCAGGGGTTGAAGGGCTCTCTGTGCTCTCAGGAGGTTTTGTCGGCTGTGGAGGAGAGCATCTCCCTCTACGGTATGGACGAGGTCGGTGTCGAAGCTGTCGTCTCCATCTCCGATCCTATGAGTTCCCTGAGACTGGCAATGGCGGTGGCTCCCCATTTCGGGGATATGACTCTGGGTACGGCACGGAGATATCTTCGATGGTTGAGAGCCCTTCCCGGGGGGCCAGCGGTATACGCCGGACTTCAGGACCCGGTTTCCTCTCAGGTGGCGGGCTTGCTTGTCTCTTTCTGGCCGCAGGATCTGCCCTTTCTTCCGGAGTCTAGGGTGTCTTCGCTTTTGGGTAGGGACCAGGAAGATCTGTTGGTTCCTCTCCTCAGGCAGTTATATCGGAGAGGATGTCCCAGGGTTTTTCTGCCCCGAATAGAGGAGATTTCGCAAAATTCCCCTTCTCCTGCGGTAAAAGCTTGGTCTCGTGCTATTGTATGTCGGAGCACAGTAGTATAAAATGATCTTTAGTTCTTTCGATCTGTTTGTTCGATCGACGAGACGAGTCAGAGAGGCGAGAGGTGAGGTCTTTGGGTCGTGATTGTCCCTTTTGTGCGATAGTGGCAGGAAAATCGAAGGCGGAGGTCGTCTACGAAAACGATCGTTGTCTCGCTTTCCGGGATATATCCCCCCAAGCCCCCCGTCATGTCCTGATCGTTCCGAAGGAGCACATCCCTTCTATCGATCAAGTGGAGGACCCGACCCTCTGGATTTCCATCATGGCTGCGGTCCGGGAAGTCGTTAACCGAATCTCTCCGGATTCAGGATACCGGCTAGTCGTCAATTGTGGCGAGGATGCCGGTCAGACAGTCCCCCACCTTCACGTCCACCTGCTGTCTGGTCGTCCAATGGGATGGCCTCCGGGATAGGCGTTGGTGGAGAAGAAAGGAGGGAACGGATATGACGACGATTGTACGACGTGACAACGAGTCCCTTGAGGACGCCCTCAGGCGGTTCAAGAGAGATGTCTCCAAGACGGGAGTCCTTAGAGAGGCCCGTCAGAGGGAGCATTACGAAAAGCCCAGCGAGGCCAAGAAGCGTAAGCGCCAGGAATTGGCCAAGAAACGCCGTAGAAAGTAAGAATCGCCAGAGGACCCGGAGATCTTTCCGGGTCCTCTTTTCTAGGAGGAATGACCGTGAGATGTCCTAAATGCAAGGCTTCGGAGACCAGGGTTATAGAGACCAGGACCGCCGACGAAGGGCGTATCGTGAGGCGCAGAAGGGAATGCCCTCAGTGTTCCTCCAGGTTCACCACTTACGAGAGAGTGGAGGAAAAAAAGGTTATATGGATCTCCAAGAAGGACGGTCGTAGGGAGGCCTTCGACAGGGAGAAGATCTTCCGTGGAGTGAGGAAGGCCTGTGAGAAGCGCCCGATCTCTCTTGAAAAAATGGAGGAGGTCGTCTGCAAGGTGGAGGACAGGCTTTTGGCCGCCGGAGCCGGCGAGATTCCCAGCTCTAGGATCGGAGAACTCGTCATGGAGGAGCTGGCGGAGCTTGACAAGGTCGCTTACGTCCGTTTCGCCTCGGTATACAGGGAGTTCTCCGACCTGGCCAGCTTCCAGAAGGAGATCTCCGATATCCTGGAGAGGAAACGAAATATATAGAGGTGTCTATAAAAACTTCAGATCCCCGGTCTTTAAATTCGACCGGGGGTTTTGTTTTTGTAGGGTTCCTAGTATATAATAGATTCGTACTGTTCACACAATATCTCAGTAGGGAGGGACTTCTAAGTTGAAAGCACTCAAGGTTTTTTCAGCGGTATTGTTGGTCTTCATCCTCGTAGGGTCCGCCTTCGCCGCGGACGAAATCCGCATAGGCGTCTATGAACCCATGACGGGGCAGAATGCCTTCGGCGGTCAGTTGACCGTAGAGGGTATCAAGCTGGCCCACGAGCAGGCTCCCGAGGTTCTCGGACGTCCTGTCAAGTTGTTCATAGTGGACAACAAGTCCGATAAGGTCGAGGCGGCCAATGCGGTCAAGCGACTTATCGACAAGGAGAAGGTCGTCGCCATAATAGGGAGCTACGGTTCTTCCCTGTCCATGGCGGGAGGAGAGGTCGCGGAGAAGTCCGGTATTCCCTGCATCACCGACTCCGCCACCAATCCCCTGGTGACTCAGGGCAAGAAATACTATTTCCGCATGTGCTTCATCGACCCCTACCAGGGAGCCGCTGCGGCCACCTATGCCTATAACGATCTCGAGGCCAGAAACGCCGCTTTACTTCTGGATGTAGCCCAGGACTATTCGGTTGGACTGGGGAACTTCTTCAAGAAGGCTTTCGTCAAGATGGGTGGAAACATAGCCGGAATCTACAAGTATCAGTCCGGTGACCAGGACTTCACTGCTCAGCTGACCGACGCCATCTCCAAAGGGGCCGACTTCCTCTACATTCCCTCCTATTTCGCCGAGGGCGCAATCATCATGAAGCAGGCCAGGGAGCTTGGAGCCGATTTCTACATCATGGGCGGAGATGCCATGGACAATCCCGATCTGGTAAAGATCGGCGGAGATGCCGCCGAGGGCTTCTCCTACACCACCTTCCCCTATGCCCCGGAGATGCCAGACATGACCAAAGAGGCCGAGACCTTCACCAAGCTCTGGAGGGATAAGTACGCCGGAACCGACATGTCCGAGCCCAACGCCAACTCGGCTCTTGGATATGACTGCTATATGTTCGTCATAGACGCCATCAAGAGGGCGAACAGCGCCGATCCCGAGAAGATCACCGAAGCTTTCGCCACTGCCAAGGACTGGCCCGGAGTTACCGGATCCACCACGATCAACGAGACCCACGATGCGGAGAAACCGGTCGGCATCAAGGTTATCGTGAATGGAGTCCAGGTATACACAGCTTCCGTCCAGCCGGAGATGTAGTCTCCGTTAGATAAAGTTCCAGGGGGGAGCCCAGTCTCCCCCCCTTTTTTCGGGGGGTGCCTAGATGACAGGTCAGATGTTCGTTCAACATTTCTTTAACGCCCTTACCCTAGGGAGCCTTTATGCCCTTATCGCCATAGGATATACCATGGTCTACGGCATATTGAGATTGATCAACTTCGCCCACGGCGAGATATTCATGCTGGGGGCCTACTTCATATTTTACACAGGTTCGCTTTTTAATCTGCCTTGGGTTGTCGGTGCGGTTATATCCATCGTCCTGTGTGCCCTCTGTGGCATTATGGTCGACAAGGTCGCCTATAAACCCCTCAGGGACGCTCCTAGAATCTCCGCTCTGATAAGCTCCATAGGGATGTCGTTCCTGATACAGAACCTGGCTATAGTGGTGTTCTCGGGAATACCAAAACCGGTGGTCCGGCCGGATTTTTTCGTCAAGATCATGGTTATTAAGGGAGTGCGGATATTGCCTCTCGCCGTGATAGTTCCTGTGGTTTGTTTCGTCCTGGTGCTGGGGCTTCTTTTCATCGTCTATAAGACAAAGCCGGGATTAGCGATGAGAGCTATCTCGAAGGATATCGAGACGACCAGACTGATGGGTGTGTCGGTCAACCGGATAATAGCCCTGACCTTCGGGCTCGGTTCCGCTCTTGCCGCCGCCTCTGGAATAATGTGGGCCCTTAGATACCCTCAGATACAGCCTCTAATGGGCTTCATGCCGGGGATCAAGGCCTTCATCGCCGCCGTCGTTGGAGGGATCGGCTCTATCCATGGGGCGGTCATAGGAGGATTGATACTCGGTTTCGTGGAGATAATGACAGTGGCCTTTTTCCCTGAGCTGTCGGGATTCAAGGATGCCTTCGCCTTTATTCTTTTGATCGTTATCCTGCTGGCCAAGCCCACTGGGCTGATGGGTGAGAAGATCGAGGAGAAAGTATGATGGAGAGCAAAAAGACGAAAAACCTATTCCTCAACGCGTTGCTTCTCGTGGTGGTGGTCGGCCTCCTGTGGTGGGCACCGGAGAACCTGGATGGATATAAGATACAGATACTCAACCTCATAGCCATTTATTCCATACTTGGGCTGAGCCTCAACCTGATCTACGGTTTCACAGGGATGTTCTCGCTGGGAACTGCGGGTTTCATGTGTATCGGCGCTTACGTGTCGTCCTTGTTGATCCTCCCGGAGATGCAGAAGGACATGATCTTCATACTGGAGCCTTTGAACCCGATTCTGTACGGGGCCCACGCTCCATTCGTGGTGGCGGTTTTAGCCGGAGGAGTCGCGGCAGCCATCGCGGGACTGATAATTGGCATTCCGGTCCTTCGCCTGGGAGGAGACTACCTGGGCATAGCGACCCTTGGATTCGCCGAGATAATCCGGGTGGTGGCCAACAACATTCCGACCATCACCAACGGAGCTCTTGGGCTGAAGGGGATACCGGCCTACGCGAACCTTTGGTGGAACTACGGCTGGATGTTCTTCACCCTTTACGTCATGTATCGTTTGGTCAACAGCAATTTCGGAAACGCCCTCAAGGCCATAAGGGACGACGAGTTGGCAGCCAAGGCCATGGGTATAAACACCTTTAAGTACAGAGTCATATCCTTCACGGTGGGATCCTTTTTCGCCGGAATCGGTGGAGCTCTAATGGCCAGTTTATTGACCACCATAGATCCCAAGATGTTCATGGTCATAATGACCTATAACGTCTTGATGGTCGTGGTCGCAGGTGGACTGGGCTCTCTCTCCGGCAGCGTAATAGGGGCGGTTGTCGTGACGGTTTTGCTCGAGTGGCTCCGGTTCGTTGAGAACCCCATAACCCTCGGTAGTTTTGAGATACCCGGCGTTCCCGGGATGAGGATGGTCATATTCGCCCTGTCCCTTATAATGATAATTCTCTACAGGCCGGAAGGGGTTATGGGTAACAAGGAACTCAGCTGGGAGGGGCTTTTCGGCCTCGGAAAAGGAGGTAAAGACCATGAGTGATCGCGAGATAGTTCTCGATGCCAGAAACCTGACCATGAGGTTCGGAGGGGTAACGGCGGTCAGCGATTTCAGCATGGCGATCCAGAAGAACCGGATAGTTGGACTGATAGGTCCGAACGGAGCCGGTAAGACCACCTCCTTCAATATGATTACCGGTTACTATAGGCCTACCGAGGGCAGTGTCCTGTTCGAGGGAGAGGACATCACCGGAACCCGTCCCCACGAGGTCTGTCGTCTGGGAATAGCCAGGACCTTCCAGAACATAAGGCTTTTCAAGAACGAGACGGTCCTTCAGAACGTGATGATAGGGGCCCATCTGAGACAGAAGAGCCGTTGGTGGCAGGCTCCTCTTAATTTACCCTCCTTCAACAGGGAGGAGGGTCAGATAAGGGATAAGTCGATGGAGCTTCTCGAGAGGGTCGACCTACATAAGGTGGCCGACGAGAGGTCCGACTCCTTACCCTACGGTCAACAGAGACGGCTGGAGATCGCCAGAGCTCTTGCGACGGAACCCAGTTTTCTGCTCCTCGACGAGCCAGCCGCGGGTATGAATCCCGAGGAGTCCCAGGTGCTGATGAACTTCGTAAGGAGACTTAGAGATGAATTCGACCTTACCATACTTCTGATAGAGCACGACATGAAGGTGGTAATGGGAGTCTGCGAGCATATCTGGGTTTTGGACTACGGCAAGCTCATAGCCGAGGGCAACCCGGCGGAGATCCAGGGTAACCCGAGGGTCATAGAGGCCTATCTTGGAGAGGAGTACCTCGCCAATGCTTAAGATAAAGAATCTCAACGTCTATTACGGAGGAATCCACGCTGTCAAGGACGTCTCCATACATGTTCCGGAGGGTAAGATAGTTACCCTCATAGGGGCAAACGGAGCAGGGAAAAGCAGCACCATAAGGGCCATATCGGGACTTCTGAAACATACGTCCGGTGAGGTTGTCTACAATGGGGCCGGCAACGCTAACTTGCTCAAAAAGACCCCGGAGGAGATCGTCAGGTCCGGAGTGGTGATGTGTCCCGAGGGAAGGCGTATTCTGCCTCACCTAACGGTGGAGGAGAACCTTCGCCTGGGAGCATATATAAGGACCGATAAAGACGGAGTGGAAAAGGATATAGACTGGGTTTACGAGCTTTTCCCAAGGCTGAAGGAGAGATCCTGGCAGAAGGGAGGGACCCTCTCCGGAGGGGAACAGCAGATGCTGGCGGTAGGAAGGGCTTTGATGAGTCGCCCCAACGTCATAATGCTGGACGAGCCCTCTCTGGGGCTGGCTCCCCTCTTGGTCAGGGAGGTCTTCGATATAATCGAAGAGATAAACGCCCAGGGGAAGACCGTGCTTTTGGTGGAGCAGAACGCCTTCGCAGCTCTTAAGATAGCCCATTACGCCTACGTTCTAGAGGTCGGTGCCGTCTCCCTCGAGGGACCGGGACAGGAGCTTCTGGCCGACCCCAGGGTCAAAGAGGCCTATCTGGGAGGTTAAGCGTCGTCTTTGAGTTTATAAGATAAAGCAGGAAGCCGGGGCCCCCCGGCTTCCTGCTTTATTCTCTCGGCTGGGTCCGTTTGTACCCTTTGCGTATGTACAGTCTCGTCTTTTGTGTCATAATATACGGGCCCTTTTGGGGCTCACCACTTATTAAGGAGGCAGTAGTATGCCCTCGTCTTTGAACGTCCCTAACCTTTTGAGCCTGTCCAGGATCTTTCTGGCCCCGTTGGTGGTATTCCTTCTCACAGTGAGGATAGATCTCGACATACCCTATCTGGTGAACCTCGGACTTAACATAACCTACGGGGATATTTTCGCCGGGGTAGTCTTCATAATAGCCGCTCTCACAGATACCGCCGATGGCTATATAGCGAGGAAAAAGGGTATCGTCACCAACTTCGGAAAGTTTATAGACCCTCTGTCCGACAAGGTCCTGGTCGTGGCGGCCCTGATCTCACTGGTGGAGCTCGGGCGTCTTCCTGCCTGGATGGTCGTGGTGATCGTTTCCAGGGATTTCGTCGTAAGCGGTCTGAGGATGGTTGCTGCGGTGGAGGGAGTCGTGATCGCCGCCTCCTGGGCTGGAAAGGCCAAGACGGTGGTGCAGATAGTAGCGATAAGCATGATGATATTCAATGTTCCCTTGGCTTTTCCGGCCATGTGGTTGGCCCTCGCTCTGACCGTCTGGTCCGGTGCCGTGTATCTCGCCAACGGATGGGAACTTATAGTCGATACAGACTGATACTATTGGATTGAGGTGGATGTATTGTTAGGCAAGTTAAAGAAGGCCCTCGGCTTGGATCCCAACGAGAGGGCCCTGAAGCGCTACGGTAAGATAGCGGAGGAGATAGGCGGTCTGGAATCCTCCGTTCAGAAACTGTCCGACGAGGAGATCCTCGGAGCGGTAGAGGAGATCAAGTCCGATCTGTCTTCCCTGGACGGTCAGGATCTTCGAGATGCTCTGAATCGCCATCTACCTCGGGTGTTCGCCATGGTCAGGGAGGCCTCCGTCAGAAATCTGGGACTTCGCCACTTCGACGTGCAGCTCATGGGGGGCGTAGCCCTTCACGAGGGTAACATCGCCGAGATGAAGACCGGAGAGGGAAAGACCCTGGTGGCTCCTCTCGCGGTGATCCTCAACGCCCTGACCGGTCGGGGCGTACACGTCGTAACGGTGAACGACTATCTGGCGAAGAGAGACGCTTCCTGGATGGAGCCCCTATACAACGCCTTGGGACTGTCCGTAGGGGTCATCTATTCCTTCATGGATCCCGAGGAGCGTAGGAAGGCCTACGAGGCGGACATAACCTACGGTACCAACAGCGAGTTCGGTTTCGACTACCTTCGAGACAACATGGTGCTCTCCCAGGCTCAGATGGTCCAAAGAGGCCATAACTTCTGCATAGTCGACGAGGTGGACTCGATCCTCATCGACGAGGCCAGGACGCCTCTCATAATATCCGGTCCATCGGAGGACAGCGAGGAGCCCTACAGCAGGGCGGACCAGATAGCCTCCAGGCTATCCGGCGTGGCGAAGGACCCCAACGAGGTCAAACCCTCCATGCTTGACGGTCAGGAGAGACCGGAACCGGACGGGGACTTCGAGTATGACGAAAAAGAGCGTTCAGTTGCCCTGACCTCCCGAGGGATAGCCAAATGCGAGGAGATGCTGGGGACCCCCGATCTTTTCACCGACATGGCCCATGCCGACATGGCCCATAAGATCCTACAGGCCATCAAGGCCAGAACCCTTTTCCAGAGGGACACCCACTACGTGGTCAAGGATGGCGAGATCGTCATAGTCGACGAGTTCACCGGTCGTCTGATGTTCGGTCGCCGCTATTCCGACGGCCTGCACCAGGCTATAGAGGCCAAGGAAGGGGTCAAAATAGGCAAGGAAAGCCAGACCCTGGCCACCATAACCCTTCAGAATTACTTCCGTATGTACAGAAAACTCGCTGGTATGACCGGTACCGCCGCCACAGAGGCGGAGGAGTTCAAGGAGATATACGGTCTCGGGGTCGTGGTTATACCGACGAACCGTCCTGTGGTCAGGGAAGATATGGCCGATCAGGTCTACCGTACCAAGACCGAGAAGTTCGCCGCCGTGGCCGATGAGATACAGGTTATCTCCTCGGAGGGGCGGCCGATTCTAGTCGGGACCACGTCGGTGGAGCAGTCCGAGAGACTGGCGAAGATGCTCAAAGCCAGAAAGGTACCTCATCAGGTTCTGAACGCTAAATACCATGAGAGGGAGTCTCTCATAGTGGCTCAGGCGGGAAGGCTGGGAGCCGTCACAGTGGCTACCAACATGGCCGGCAGAGGAACCGACATATTGCTGGGAGGTAACCCGGAATATCTCGCCCAGGAGGAGCTTCGCAAGGAGGGTGCCGACCCCAACTCGTCTCCGGAACGTTACGGGGAGCTTCTGGAGAGCTATAAAAAAGCCTGTAGCGAGGAAAAGGCAAAGGTCTTGGATTTGGGCGGTCTATGTATACTCGGTACGGAGCGCCACGAAGCCAGACGCATAGATAACCAGCTGAGAGGCCGTGCCGGTCGACAGGGCGACCCCGGAAGCTCCCGATTCTTTCTCTCCCTGGAGGACGATCTTCTCAGGCTGTTCGGGTCGGAGAGAATTCAGGGAATAATGGGCAAGCTGGGGCTGGAGGAAGGGGAGGCCATAGAACACGGTCTTTTGACCAGGGCCATAGAGTCGGCACAGAAAAAGGTGGAGCAGCTTCACTACGATATTCGTCGTCAGCTCCTCATGTACGACAACGTGATGAACCGCCAGAGGGAAGCGGTCTACGACGAGAGACAGAGGATTCTCTCCGACGAGGACGTCGTCCTTCACGGTTGGGAGATAGTCGGTGGAGTCGTGGAAGACGTGCTGGACCGGGCCTTTCCGGAGAACGGCGAGGTGGATCCTGAGAGCGCGAAAAGTCGTCTTAAGGCCATATTCTGGCCCGGGGTGGAAGCTCCTCTTGACGGAGTGGACAGTCTACAGGGTCTTCCGGAGGCCAAGGAAGCCATTCTGGACGATATGAAGTCCCGTTACTATGATAGAGTGGAGAAGTTGGGCGAGGACGTATGCAAAGACCTGTTCCGCTTCATCTCTCTCCACGTGCTGGACGGCAGCTGGAAGGAACATCTTCTGGCCATGGACGCTTTGAGACAGGGCATAGGGCTTCGGGCGGTCGGTCAGAAGGATCCCCTGCTGGAGTATCAATTCGAGTCCTACTCTCTGTTCCAAGAATCCATGTCTCAGGTCAGAGAGTCCATAGCCCAGCTACTGTTCCGAGTTGCGGTCGTATCGGAGGAGAGGGTACCTAGACGTAATCAGGTCAAGGAGAGCAGAGACTTTTTGCTTCCGAGCCCGGGTGGAGCTCCCGTTCCGGGGGCTGACGCGGGGGATGGCCGTCACGAACCCTTCCGTCGCCAGGGCAGAAAGATAGGGCGAAACGAACCATGCCCCTGCGGCAGCGGCAAGAAATATAAAAACTGCTGTGGCAGGAACGCTTGAAAACCACGCAGTTAGGAGGATGTCCGTGAGAAAAAAGACTTTTCCGTCCCTGTGCCTTATGGTAGTAGGGCTTTTATTGGTGCTGTCCCTGGAGGCCTCGGCGGAGGTGGATATCCCCCGGCTGGTCCAGGAGGCTCCTCCTCTTGAGACCTACGGAGATGTCCCCGCTGTGATCTGGCAGCGTCACGAGGATTACGGCCTGCTTCCGGACGGAGCCATGTTCAGGGATAGTCTCTGGGTCGTCATGGTTACGGATAAACTGAGAAGGGACTGGCCAGAGACGATCCTGTCGGTTCCTGCCGCGGGAGAGTTCAAGATACAGAGGGCCGATCTGTTCGATCCCGTGTCGGGAGAGAGGATAAGGTCCGTTCCCTACAGATTGGAGGACGAAAAGGGCTATCCGGTCTGTCGGATGGACCTGGGCGACGCAGACGAAGCCGTCCTCGTCTTGAGATTCAGGCAGACTTACGCACGCAGGTTCTCCGTCGACGGGATAGTCAAGTTGACCTCGGATCTTCCCATGTGGGAGGGGCGTTTTTCGGTGTCTGTGCCTCAGGGGTCGGAGCTATACGTCCAGAGCAATCGGCTAGATCCCCCTAAAAAGACGGACCGAGCCGGAGCGACCAAGTATCTTTGGACCGTCTACAATCTGTCTGATCATAAGAGGGTCTCCCTGGTGGAGATGGGTGAGCCCTATCTTGCCTTCGGTCTTAGGTCCGGAAAGGTGCCTTTTCTCCAGTATATGGGTGCCCTCGAGGCCCTGGATCTTCCTCCTCTCCCATCTCAGCTGGAGGGGTTGAAGAGGATCGGCGACAAGGTGAAGGCCGGGAAGAGGCTTCTTCGTTCCGTCGAGGGGATGACCATACCCCACAGTGCCGGTTTCATAAGGGAGAAAATCCCCTTCGAAGGGCCTTGGACTCAATGGGAAAGGACGCTGCTTCTCGGACGTTGGCTCGAGGATTTCGGTTGGCGGTCCGAGCTGGTATGGCTTACCTATCTCCCCATAGGTTCGAACGAACCGGCCACCCTTGATAACTTCGTCTCTCCCGCCTTGCGGCTGGCCCCTCCGGGATCCAATCCTTGGTTCTATCTGCCGGGGCAGACGGTCGAGCCAGGAGAGATCCCGGCGGTCTTGACCGGGAAGACCCTCTACGGCGGATCTCCGGAGGCTGGGTTGTCGGTTTATTCCGTGGAAAAGGGTAAGACAGCGGACCATCGATTGACCATGGAGTGGTCGGTGTCCCTTGGCTCCGACGGGGTTCTATCCGGCGAGCTGCGTCTTTGGGTTAGAAACGGTTGGCTGTGGCTCTTCCCCGACGGAGACGACGTCACGTGGGAATCGCTTGAGATGGTGATACCTGGGATCTCCGACTGGGGCGCCGGCAGGCCCAAGGTTCGCCCCATGGATTACGGTTACAGGATAGACCTTCCGGTACGACGGGTAAGCGGCATCCCCGGAGGTCCGGGTATGCTGTTGCGTCTTCCCTGTCTTCTCCCGGGGGCTCTGGAGGATCTAGCGTCCACCGCTCCTCCCAAGAAACTGAAATTCCCCTTCGTGGTGGAGCAGAAATACTTGATCTCGTTGCCCGAGGGCTCGAGACTTCTCTCCGTTCCTCCCATGAACGAGAGGAAAGAAGGAGAGCTTCGTTTCTCCGAGTCCATGCGGTTCAACAGAAAACGTCGAACTCTGGAGGGAGAGGAAAAGCTAATAACCTGGTCTTCCGACTACGACGACGGATTCAGCGTCGCTCTCGGTCGTATGTTAGGGGCTTGGTTGCGTTGGAAAGATCTGTCTGCGCCCATATCCTACAGATGAGGGCCGGGCCGAAAACGGTATAAAAAAGGAGTATGAGATTTATGGCAGATGTTACCACCATCTTGAGGGACCTTATCGGAGAGGCTCTCTCCGATATGGCTCGGCAGAAGGAGGTGTCCTCCGACCTTCTGCCGGAGGTTCACCTGGAACGTCCGAAAAGGGAGGATCAAGGAGATTGGGCCACCAACGTGGCCATGCAGGCCTGCAAGCTTCTGGGGGAAAAACCTAGGGATCTGGCTGCCATGGTGGTGGACAGGCTGAAGGACGACGAGCATATCCGTTCCGTCGAGGTGGCCGGGCCAGGTTTTATCAACTTTTTTCTGGCAGATCGGTGGATCGGCAACGTCATATCCTCGGTTCTATCGTCGGGAGACGATTACGGGCGGTGTGATCTGGGCAAGGGAAGAAAGGTGCAGGTCGAGTTCGTCAGCGCCAACCCGACAGGCCCGCTCCACGTCGGACACGGCAGGGGAGCTGCCGTCGGAGATATAGTCGGAAATATACTCGACTTCTCCGGCTGGAAGGTCGAGAAGGAGTACTACGTCAACGACGCCGGTCTACAGATGTCCAATCTGGGAAAATCCACTCAATCCAGGTATTTTGAGCTGTTGGGACAGGCCGATAAGGCTCCCTTTCCGGAGGACGGCTACAAAGGGGACTACATATACGATCTGGCCCGTCAGGTCATAGACGATCACGGAGACGAATACCTTTCCGTCGACCTAGAGGAGAGTCTTCCATTTTTCAGAGATTTTTCCAGCAAGGTCATTCTGGACGGTATCAAGGCGGACCTGAAGCGTTTCGGAGTGACCTTCGACTGTTGGTTTTCCGAGAAGAGCCTTTACGAGAACGATCAGGTGCTGGATACGGTGGAGGCCCTCAGAAAGAGGGGTTACTCCTACGAAGAAGATGGGGCCATCTGGTTTCGCTCCACCGATTTCGGAGACGATAAGGACAGGGTTCTTTTCCGCTCCAACGGAGTCCCAACATACTTCGCCTCCGACGTGGCCTACCATAAAAACAAGTTCGATCGGGGTTTCGATCTGGCCATAGACGTATGGGGAGCGGATCACCATGGCTACGTCCCCCGTATGAGAGCTGCGGTGGAGGCTCTGGGCAAGTCGCCGGACGATAATTTCGCCGTCACATTGATTCAGTTCGTCAACCTCCTTCGGGACGGTGAGCAGGTGTCCATGTCGACTAGGTCGGGGCAGTTCGTAACCCTTTCCGACGTAATAGACGAGGTCGGAGTCGACGCTACAAGGTTCTACTTCGTTATGCGTCGCTCCGACAGCCATCTGGATTTTGACCTGGAGCTAGCCAAGAGAGAGTCCTCCGACAATCCGGTGTTCTACGTCCAGTACGCCAACGCCAGGATCGCCAGCATAACCAGAAACCTCAGAGACAAGGGAATCGCCATGCCCTCCGTGGACGAACTGGACGAATCCCTGATCTCCAGTTCGGAGGAGAAGAAACTAATCACCCGGCTTTCCATGTTCCCCGAGGAGGTGGAGAAGGCCGCGGTCGAGATGGCACCTCACAGGATCGTAAACTACGTTCACGACCTGGCCGGAGACTTCCACTCCTTCTACAACGCTCACAGGGTGTTGGACGAGAATCCGAGTCGTCCCTCCAGGATTCTGCTGGTCAAGGCCACCCATGTAGTTTTGACAAACGCCCTGAGGATATTGGGCATATCGGCCCCCGAGAGGATGTAGTCGAAAGTGCCTCGGCTCAGATGGATTCTTTTCTGGGCCATGGTCGCTTTGTTTTTCGCTGTGTTTTCCACGGCCATGATAAGGGAGAGACGCAGGGTAGCAGAACTCTCCCAGGCGGTCTCTCTCAAGGAGGAGGAGCTTCGAAAACTGAGCGACGATCTGGAGAGGTCCAGACAAAAACTGGAGTTCTACGGCACCGATAAAGGCAAGGCAAGGCTGGCAAGGGATCAGTTCAATCTCGTTTTTCCCGGCGAGAGGATATACCGTCTCTCGGTTGAGTCCGACGATATCTTGCCTGAAAGCGGCCGTTAGGGTATAATTCCTCTTTGCAATCCCTGCCCCCCTGGGGGGGCCTAACGTCCAAAGGGAGGAGGTGTAGCTCATGCGTCCATATGAGATGATGGTGCTTCTCGAGGCCGACCTTGAGGACCACAGCGCAGAGCTTGATGGAATCAAGGAGGTCATCGCCAAACTTGGCGGCGACGTCGATAAGGTCGATATCTGGGGAAAAAGGCGTCTCGCCTATCCTATCGATAAGCGTACCGAGGGATATTACGCCCTGGTCTACTTCAAGCTGGATCCTTCCAAGCAGAAGGAGATGACCAGGCTTTTAGGCCTGCGTACCGCTATCGTTCGTAACCTGGTGATCCGACTGGACCAGGAGTAGTCGAGGGAGGTTTTCGGCATGGCTCGTGGATTCAACAAGGTTATACTCATGGGGAACCTGGCCAAGGATCCTCAGATTCGTTACACCGCCAGTAAGCAGGCCGTGGCCACTTTCTCCGTGGCGGTAAACCGCAGCTGGAAAGGCAAAAACGGCGAACTACAGGAATCGGTGGATTTCATTCCCGTCGTGGTATGGGGCGCTCAGGCTGAAAACTGCGAGCGCTATCTCTCCAAGGGACGTCCCGTCCTGGTCGAGGGGCGCATACAGGTCCGCAACTACGACGATAAATCGGGACAGAGACGATGGGTCACCGAGGTCGTGGCAAACGATATCACCTTCCTGCCGTCCGGTGGGAGGAGGGATGACCGTCCATCCTCTCAGGGCGATTACGACGGAGGACATCGGAATGACAGTGACCAAGGTCAGCCTCGCAGTTTCCGTGACGATTTCGGCGGAGGCGATTTCCCCATGGATATATCGGAGATGGGCTCCACAGCCGACGAAGACGAGGCAGATATACCCTTTTAAACCAGAGAAAGGAGGATGGACATGGCTTTTGGAGGAAACAAAAGACGTGGTAAGCGCCGTCCTAAGGTCTGTTTCTACTGTGTAGACAAGATCGACTCGGTCGACTACAAAGACGTAGACAGACTTCGTAAGTACATCAGCGAGAGGGGCAAGATAGTTCCTCGTCGCGTTACCGGCAACTGCGCCAACCATCAGCGCCAGTTGACAGTGGCTCTCAAAAGAGCCCGTTATATGGCTCTTCTTCCCTACAGCGCCGAGTAATCCGGGACGGGAGTGCCTTGAGATTTCGAAAGGGGGAGAAGCGTAGCTTCTTCCCCTTTTTTTGTGTAGGTACCGTCGGTCGTATATAATGGTCCCGTTTTGGACTATCCAAGGGAATAGGAAAGGAAGAAGCTCATGAACGGAACCAAAAGCCTGGTGGAATCCTCCCTCTTGACGGGGTTGGCGGTGGTCCTGTTCCTGGCTGCTCGGTTCATACCGGTAGCTGGGATCGTCCTGTCCTTGCTATGTCCCGCCCCTCTCGTCGTGTTGGGATTAAGACACCGTCCCCAGAGGGCGGCTCTGGCCCTTTGCGTGGCCACCGCCATCGTCGGTTTACTGGGAGGACCGATATCCTCAATCTCCTTCTTTCTGGGATTCGGGATACTGGGAGTAGGACTCGGAATTCTGGCTGCTCGCTTCGACAAGGCGGTCGATATAATGCTCTACGGCATCGTCCTTTCTCTGGTGAGCAAACTGATCCTCATGTCCGTCCTTACCTGGATAACCGGGGTCAACCCCTTCGACCCCGATGTGGAGCAGCTCAGGGCTACTATGACGAAGGTGTTCTCGCTCTATGGAGGAGGGGACGTCGAGTCCATAGAGGGGGTAAAGACACAGATGGAGATGACTTTGAAGGCCATTCCTCTGATGTTTCCCGCTATGATAACCATGGCCAGCGCGCTGGACTGCCTTCTCAGCTACGTCGTGTCCCGCAGGATACTTCTCAGGATAGGAGGAGGCTCCTTGCCTCCGGTTCCACCTTTTGGAAGCTGGCGTTTTCCCAAAAGTCTATTCTGGGCCTTCGCCCTCTCCGTGTTGTTGTTGGTGTTCGAATCGTCGATGAAGGACCCTCTTCTGTCGAGGGTCGGGTTGAACCTGAGATTGTTGGTGAGCATGTTGTTCATGATCCAGGGAATGGCAGTCGGATGGGACTACATGGACTTTCGAGGAGTGGGAAAGGGATGGAGATACGCCTTGTTGGCACTGGCAGTACTGATTCCCTTGCTATCCCAGGTAGCGGTTATCGCCGGTCTGTTGGATATTTGGATAGATCTGAGAAAAAGATACAGGAGGTGACCTTAATTGAAGGTTATATTGCTGGAAGACGTGAAAAAGCTTGGTAGAAAAAACGAGATAGTCGAGGTCTCCGACGGTTACGGAAGGAATTTCCTTTTTCCACGAAAGCTGGCCGTCGAGGCCGACGGAGCGAACCTTAAAAAGCTCGAGGAAAAGAGAGAATCGTCCAAGAGAAAGGATCAGCAGGCTAGATCCGAGGCGGAGGAACAGAGAAAACACCTTCAGGATCGACAGGTAACACTGGCCGTGACGACCGGAGAAGGAGGTCGTCTATTCGGCAGCGTGACCACCGCCCAGATAGCCGACGGAATATCGAAGCAGTTCGGGATCTTGGTGGACAAGAAAAACATCAAAATGGCCGATGCGGTAAAGTCTCTGGGAAGTTATCCTTTTACCGTAAAACTTTATCAGGGAGTCGAGGCTTCCATGACTCTAAAGGTGGAGGCCCAGTGACTCTGTGAGTCCGTCTATATACGATAGAGTTCCGCCTCAGAACCTGGAGGCAGAGAGGGCGGTCATCGGATCCTGTCTTATGGATAAAGATGTCCTCATCCAGATATCGGAGATACTCTCGCCGGAGGACTTCAGGGACAAGAATTATCAGGTCGCTTTCGACGTTTTGACCGACATGGTCCATCAGGACCGTCCGGTGGACTCTCTGACCTTTCTCGAAGAGCTCTCTCGCAGAGGATTGTCCGAAAGTCTGGGAGGTCAGGCCTTTATCGTGGCGGTCATGGACAGCGTTCCCACCGCTGCCAACGCCGAATACCATGCCAAAATAGTCAGAGATAAGGCGGTGCTTCGCCGCCTTATCTCTACCGGCACGTCCATAGCCAGAATGGGATATTCGGAGGACCGGGAGATCGACGAGCTTCTGGAGGAGGCGGAGAGAGCCATCTTCGAGGTCTCCCGTCATAGGAACGAGTCCAACTTCAAGAAGGTCGCCGACGTTATAGGTCCGACCTTCCATCAGATAGAGGAGCAGTTCTACCGTTCCGAACAGACGGTAACGGGAGTAATGACCGGATTCGACGACCTTGACCGGCTTACCGGAGGGCTTCAGCCCGGGAGTCTCAATATTCTGGCGGCAAGGCCCTCCATGGGGAAGACAGCTCTGGCTTTAAATCTGGCCAGGAACGTGGCGGTCAAGTCGAATCTGCCGGTCCTCGTGTTCAGTCTAGAGATGGGGGCGGACCAGCTGGTTCAAAGGCTGTTGGGATCGGAGGCTCGGGTCAACATACAGGACCTTCGTACGGGCAACTTCGCCAGAGAGGACTGGGAGAAACTGACCACCGCCGCCGGTCGCCTGACCAAGGCGCCGATGTACATAGACGACAGCTCCATGCTGACCACCACGGAGATGAGGGCCAGATGCCGCCGTTTCAAGGCCCAGTATGCGTCATTGGGGCTTATAGTGGTGGACTATCTTCAATTGATGAGCATGTCCAGGAAGATAGACAGCAAACAGCAGGAGGTCGCTGAGATTTCCAGGGGACTTAAGGCCATCGCCAGGGAGCTGGAGGTTCCGGTGCTGTCCCTCTCGCAGCTTTCCAGGGCAGTAGAGAGCCGAAACGACAAACGTCCCCAGCTGTCGGATCTTAGGGACAGCGGAGCCATAGAGCAGGACGCCGACCTAGTGGCCCTTCTCTACAGGGAAGCCTATTATGCCAAGGATGTCCCCCAGGATCAGCAGGACGATAGCGCCATACTGGATATAGCAAAGCATCGTAACGGACCTACCGGAGTGATCCATTTGATGTTTATGAAACAACATACCCGTTTCGAGAGCAAGAGTTCCATCGACGGATTCTAGGAGGCGATTGTCTTGAAGGACAGCAGACTGGCGGAGATAGAGCTATCCCGTATCCGTGCTAACCCCTATCAGCCGAGAAAACACTTCGACGAGGACGATATACTGGAGTTAGCCGAATCCATAGGAGAGGTCGGCCTGATACAGCCACTGGTGGTGAGGCCCAGCGGTGACTTTTTCGAGCTGATAGCGGGAGAGCGGCGACTTCGAGCCTGCCTCGTAGCGGGACTCGAGGCGGTCTCCGCCATAGTCCTAGAGGTCGATTCGGCGGACCAGCAGATAATGGCGCTCGTCGAGAACATTCACAGAAAGGACCTCTCCTCCATCGAAGAGGCCGGGAGCCTTAAAGACATACTGGACAGGACCGGGTGGGGGCAGTCCGAACTGGCCAGGAGGCTTGGCAGATCGCAGGCGTCGGTGGCAAACAAGCTCAGGCTTTTGAAACTGGAGGAGCCGGTGCAGAAAATGGTCATGGAGGGGTTGCTGGGAGAGCGTTCCGCAAGGGCTCTTCTCCGCCTTCCTCCGGCGCTTCAGATAGCCGCGGCCAAAAAAGTCATCGATCGGGAGCTGACCTCTAAGGAGGTCGAGGAACTGGTAAACGACCTCAAGGAAGGCAAACCCCTTGAACCCAAAACGTCTTTGAGTGACGAGCCCCACGTGGAGGTCGAAATCGGAGATGTCGGGGAAGGCTTTCTCGAAACTGTTGACGAGACCGATGAAGGTAGATTGGACGAGGACTCGATACGCCGTCGAAACTCGAAAAAAAAGGCCCTATCCTTCAACGGTCCTGAAGGCCCGACGGGAGAATTATTACATCAACTGGCGGATCTTGTGGAGAAACAGAGGAAAAAAGGGATTCCCGTCGTATGGAAGGTTCGGGAACTGGCTCAGAGCGAGCTGGTGGTCGAGATAATCGTCGACCTTAAAAAACAGCTTCTCATGGAGGACGAAGAGATATGATGGAACGATCCAGAACACTAGACGTAGTTTTTCTCGTCTCCGCCGCCATTTCTCTTGCTTTGCCCAACCTTATATACTCGGGAGTCTTCTTTTTTCAGACCCTTCATATAATGAAATGGACCATAGCCTTGGTTCCGGTGGCGATCATGGCCATACTGACCGGGGTCGTGGTGGCATGGAGAGGATCGGAGAGAACCGGCTTCAGGGTGGACCTCTTCGGCTGGATATGGTTCGCTCTTTTGATATACGTTACGGTTCAGCCCATATGGGCTCCTATAAAATCGATTCCGACTTTTTACAGAGAGTGGTTTTTCTTCGCATCCCTCTGGGGGTTCTACGTCCTCTGTCTAAATCTGTTCAGGGAAAGCTGGCTCAGGCCGATCCTCTGGTTGGCGTCCTTAAACGGTACGATCAACGTTTTCTTCGCGGAGCTGCAGGTCGCCAACAACGTGAACCTATTCGCTCCGCTTAAGCTGATACTTCCGACCCCGGGAAACTACATCGGCAACACCGGGCAGCAGAACATGTTGGGTCTTTGGCTGGCCATTACCGCTCTGGGGTCCATCTTTCTATATCTTCGTCATGGTCTCAGAGAGACCGAAGGTTGGGGGCGGTTTTTCGCCGCTACCAACCTGATCTTTCTGCCCATATTGCTGTGGGGACTCTGGAATAGCACCAGTCGATCGGCCATCCTCTCTCTGATGGTAGGAATATTCCTGCTGGCCCTGATGATAGCACTGGGAAGGGATAGAGCCAGGCTCCGTCGTCTGAGCCTGTCGGCTATATTGATAGTGGCGGTGCTGGCTGCATCGGTGTTTCTGAACCAGGGACGTTCCGGATCTCTCATAGCCAAGAGCGTCGATCTGGTTAAAAACGCCGACACCGTCGGAGGCCGAGACGGAATATGGAAAACCTCTTGGGCCATGGCGATGGAGGAGCCTGTCAAGGGAATGGGGCTGGGGCAGTTCAAGTGGAATTACCTCGAGGCTCAGAGAGAGGCTTTTTCTCTCTATCCAGACATGAAATGGCAATATACCAACTGGGCTCATAACGAATATCTCCAGTGGTACTGTGAATCCGGCTTGTTGGGCTTTGTAATACTCATAGGGCTGGCATTATGGTGGATCGTTTCCTTTTTTCTATATCTTCACAGACATAGGGGCTCCCCCTTCCCCGATTCGGTTTTGTGGAGCGCCGCCTTTCTGTTTCTCATATGGTTCGACGCACTTTGGACGAGACCCTTCCACAGGATAGAGAATTCCCTATGGATGCCTCTGGCCTTCGCTCTGGCGAACAGAGAGGTTCTGGCGGAGATAGCCGTCGGAAAGATTCGTTTTCTGGGCAACCCGAGAGGTTACAGGGCACTGGGAGTTATTATGGCCTCCGTGTCCCTTTGGGGCTTGGTTTACCTCGGACAGGGATTGGTCGGAGACGTAACTCTGAGAAAAGCGGTATCCAGTAAGTCCGCTCCCATTCAAAGAAGGTTAATGGAAAAGGCTTATGGTGCCCTTATGGTCAGAGATGTCGCTGAACGTCAGCTCGCCTATCACTACATAGCCTATGGAGAGGCGGCTAAGGACCCGGAGGCATTGGCCGAGGGGTTGAACAGACTTCTGGCCGCCTTCAGACAGCAGCCTACCGCCGAAGATCTAAGGCGGCTTCTGGACTGGGCGGGCAAGCTCAAGAAACAGGATCTCCTGAGGTACCTGGTTACCTATCTGAAGCCCGGTACCTACTCGATAAGAAAAGAATGAAATGAACCGTAAGGGTTTTACTTTCATAGAAATTCTGGTTGTCCTGGCGTTGGTAGGGGTTATCGCCACCTGCGCCGTGGCTCCGATGGTCCACATAGTGGGCAACATGAGAGCCGCTCAATCCGACGTAGGAGAGGAATCGGCCGTTCAGGACGTATTTAGGCTCATATGTCGCGATATCCGATCGGTGCTGGTGCTCCCTAAACAGACCTATATGGCACTGAGGAAGAGGGACCTGTTCGGAGGCAAGGCCGACGATGTACTTGCAGTCGAATCGGCCAGCCTGATACGGAATACTATGGTCCCCGGTGTGGTCGTATATGGGCTGGTGAGGGAGAACACCCTGGAGACCGGGTCTGTCCTGCCTGGGCTGTACCGATGGACCTTTCCCGGAAGGGCGGTAAAAGACCTGGATCTGAAATCGTCCATGCCGATGGATCGGGCCGCGCTTGTCCTACCCTCGGTCGATTCCTTCCGTGTGGAGGTCTACATGGGCAAGGACAACTGGTCCGGCAAGTATGCCGGTGGAATTCCGATCGCAATCCGAATAAAACTGGATCGAGGAGGCCGTTCCCATGAGATCGTCGACTGGTTCCCCGCCCTTTAGAGGAAGGTCGAAAAGAAGGGGTTTTATACTTCTGTCGGTCCTTATGGTGTCGATGTTCCTCATGTCCGCTGCGGTTGGATATGGCTGGTTTGTCAGAGATCAGGTTCGACGGGTCGATCGAAGAAGGTTCGAGATCGAGTGTCGCAACATAGTTCTACTGGCGGTAAAAAACGTCATAAGAGGATTGGCCTCGGATAGAAACGGCTACGATAGCGTACACGAGCGTTGGTTCGGAGAACACCTCATTCCCATAGGGGATAGCTATCTCGTATCTGTGACCATATTGCCCCTGAACGATAAGCTTCCTCTGGCAAACATATTCCTTCCGGACGGAACTACCCTTAGGGGGGAGATGGAGATTCCCTGGAATAAGGTCTGGGAGGAGGTCGAGCTCCCCGGGCTTGCGGCTCCGACTCTGGATTTCATGGACTCGGACAGGACCCCCCGGGTGGGAGGATATGAACGCTCCTTTTTTCCGAACAGGATACCTGGAGATCCGGGGGCCTTCACGCTTTTCCCGGAGATAAAGCTCGACAGGTTGGTAGGAAACGACGAGAGACCGGGTTTGAAGGACCTCCTTACTCGGTGGTGCGGAAGTAAGATAAACGTCAACACAGCTTCGGAAAAAGTACTCGCCCTTCTCGAGGGCATAGACGAGGTTACGGCAAGAGAGATCGTTGCCAGAAGGGACAAGACTCCTTTCAAGAAGCTTTCGGAGCTGGCCAAGATGCCAGCCTTCTCCAACTCTCTGGGGCCCAAGCTGTCCAACGCCTTGGGAACCACGAGCGATTATTTTTCCGTATCGGTCTACGTATCGTCTCTGGAGGCCGATCGGGAACGATCCTACAATATCGTGGTCACTAAAAAATCTGTCCTATACTGGGAGGAACTTTGATGAAGGAGATCGGAGAGGTCTACGTATATGGAAGGGATAGAATCTCCAACATCGGAGGGTCGTCCGGCAATAGGTTCAGAAAGGGAGGCCGTCTGGTCCTCGTTCCCTACAGGACCCTGTCTGTCAGGACCTTCGATTTCCCTTTTGGCTCAGTGTCCGCCATTAGAGAGGCCCTCAAGATACAGTATTCCTCCATATCCGGAAACAGAGAGGTCGAGATATTTCCCGTAGTCCACCGTAGGGAAGATCGAAGGTTCAGCGGTTCGGCCCTTATACTGCCGTCGGAGGAAAGGGCAGCCGTAGAGGATGGCATTTCCGGACTCGGTCGTTCCACCATATGGCCTCTCCCTTTCGCTATGGCGGCGGAGTTAGGGGGAAACGGAGCCGTCTTATGCTTGGACGAAGAGGGGATTTCCTCCGCCCTTTTCGTCGACGGCGTTCCAGTGCTGTACAGATGGCAGTCCAGATCTCGACGCTCCGTCGATCAGGAGCTTAGGTGGCTTCTCGACTACGGCGGAAAATTCGACTTCGACCCGTCCGATTCGGTCGTAGTAGACGTCTCCGAGGACGGAGAGAGGCTCGCCGTAAAGGCAAGAGAAACCCTGACCGCCTTTCCATCCCTCGGTAGCTATTCTCTTTCCCGGAAGGTCTTGGATAGCGCCATAGTTCTAGAGACCCTGGCTAAGGCCGTAGGAGGGTTTTCCTGCTGGTTCCTCCTGGCTGGGTGCGTCTTTCTTGGGGCCGGCTTTCTAGGGGGACTGGTCGAGAGGAAAAAGGTGGATACTATCAGGGCCAGAGCGGAGGCAGTCTACACCGATGCCTTTGGTCCCGGGAAGGTGAGGGATCCATTGAGCCAGGCCAGGGGAAAACTGGCAGAACTAACGGATAGTCCCGATACCCGGAGCCTTGAGGACGGTCTGCGTCTCATAGTTAGGTCCTGGACAGATCCGGAGATGGGAGGGGGCCGCATCTCGGTGGATACCCTTCGCTACACCTCCGACGGTATGGAGCTTATCGGAACCGCGGAGGAAGTATCGTCGGTTCAGGCCTTTCAGAAAAATCTCAAGATCAACAACGATGGTACGGTCAAGCTCGGAGATATTCAGCAGGTCCCCGGCGGAGGACTGCGTTATTCCTTGGAAGTGAGGTGGTCCTCCCTATGAAATTTCCCGAACTGCCGGATATTCCCGGAGTTCCCAGAGAGGTGTTGAAACCCCTCTCCCTTTTGGCCATAGCCCTCGTTGTATGGGTGGTGGCATGGTCCGTCTGGAGCGGCATGTCCGATCTGGAATCTCGTTCCCGGCTTCAGCAACGTCGATTCGAGGATCTGATGTTGGTGATAAAGAAATACAGATCCCTTCCCGGGAGAGAGGAGAGAGCCCCTCTTTCCGACGACCCCATAGTGGTGGTCTCCTCCCTGGTGGACAACATGGGACTGAAGGAAAACCTGGTGCAGATATCGTCTTTGAGCAGAGGACTCAGCGTTCAGCTCGGAAGACTTTACTCCGAAAACGCCTTGAATTTCATCCTGGAACTGGGAAAAAGAGGTCTAGTAGTTGACTCGGCGGAGCTTCGAGCGGTCCCTGAGGACGGAGTCAGGCTCCTGTCCATGAACCTGGTGGTGACGGTGGCGAGATGAGGAGAATAAGATCAGTACTCGCCGCTTTGCTCATTTTATCCTTCGGCCTGATCATAGGCCTGAGGCTCTTTCTTCCATGGGAAGATCTTGGAGAGTTGGCGTTTCTAGAGGCCTCCAGAGAGCTTTCCCGATCGGGGATATTCCTACAGGCCTCTCGATTCGACGATGAAGGCGTCGTGCCGGTCTTCGTCGTCGATAGGGTGGAGATGGAGGGTTTCGGCGGTGGAGCTACCTTCGAGACGGTGAAGGTTCGCCCGATGCCGCTGAGATCGATTATCTTGGGTAAACCGACCGCCTCAATAGAGCTGATCGGAGGGGCCGTCTCCCTGCCGGGCGATCGGGGCAGAAGGATAGGGGGATCTCTTGAGGTCTCCTACGGCCAGGGGAGGATTACGATCGCTGAAATAGAGATGGCTGGTGACATAAAAGCGTCGGGATCTCTATCCATATCTCCGAATAAAGGCAGGATCGTAGAGGCGGATGTGACATTGAAGACCCCCGCCGATCTTGACGGAGCTCTATCCATGGCATCCAGGTTTATGCCTCTCTCGAGAAATGGAGAGGGAGATTGGATTCTAAAGAGAAAGGGAGGAAAATGACGTGTCGTTTTTCGGAAAAACCGGATTGATGACCTCGTCTCTGTCCTTTTTCGGCCGGGTCCTTCCGATTATCGGAATGTTGCTTACCGGCATAGCCCTGAGCTCTCTCATCGGAATGGAGGTCGAGAGGCGCATGGCCCCCCTGTTGGTCCAGGCCAGGGCCTCCATGGCGATTTTGGACGGAGGGACCATAGGTCCCGAAGAGGACGGAGGGGTCGAAATGGCCAGAGAGCTTCGTTCTCTGGTGGACGTCTCTCCTTTCGGGGTTCCGGCCAGACCGGAGGTCGCCGTCGTTACGACCTCTCGAGATCTAGCCCCTGAGGAAGAAAGGGTATTCAGCGTCGACGGCATAAAGGTCATAGGATCTCTTCCTGACGTGGCGGCCTGGCTGGATCGGGAGAAAAACGTATCCTTGGTGCTGAAAGGACAGGCCTACGGAGGTTTTTTGCTGAAGGAGGTCTACCCCTACAGCGTCGTCTTGGTCAAGGACAACGTCAACTACGAGGTCTATATATCCTATAAGGACGAGGGTAAGAGCGCTCGCTCGGAGAGTCGGGTAGAGGTTCCTCCTGCGAACGAGCCGGTGTTTTCCAACTCGGGAGCCAAGGTACAGGCCGCGACCGACGGCAGCGAGGGAGTCGTGGCTAGAGAACTGGTCGACTCGCTTCTCATGAATCCATTCAACGAGCTCAAGAGGGTAAGGCTGATACCTAAATTCGTGGACGGCAAGCCTACGGGAATAGAGGTCGCCAATATAATGGACGGTAGCGTTCTGAAAGAACTCGGAGTTCAGAAGGGCGACGTGGTGAAGAGCGTCAACGGGGTGGTCATAAGGAACATGGGCGACGTGGCGAACGCCATAAACTCTCTGATGGGCGGATCCCGTTTCGAGGTAGCCGTGGGACGGGGCGACGAGGAAATTATGTTAAACTATGTCGTCAGATAGAAAGAAAAAAGGATTTACTTTGTTGGAGGTTATAGTCGCCGTGGCGGTCTTGGGACTGGTGGCGGCAGGATCCCTCAAGCTTTCCATAACAGCAACGAAAGCCCTCGACTCGGTTAGAGGGGAATCGAGGTTCCTTGACAGGATCCAGGCGTTGGAGGCGGACCTGTTGTCCGGGAAGCTGTCGGACAACGGCGAGGAGGACGGGATGGAGTGGGACACCAGCGGATACTCCTATCCTCTGATGGATGGACTGTGGCGGATCAACTACCGGAAACTCGACGTCGAGCTCGACGGACGGACCATGAGCTTTTATATCCCCTAGAGGAGGAGACACGGTGATTCGAAAAACGTACGTCGCTTTTATCCTTGCCATATGCTTAGGTTGTGTCCTTTACCCTGCGGTCTTTCCGGAACCTCTCCTTGCCCAGGATAAAGACGAACAGAACGAACAGAACCTGATCGAGGCTGCAAAGGCCATGAGAGAGTCCGGATCGGTCCAGTTTAACTTCACCGATTTGGATGTGGTGAAGTTCATACGCTTTATGTCCGAACTTTTACAGAAAAACATAATAATAGCTCCCAACGTCAAGGGCACAATAACGGTCATGTCTCCCCGGTCTGTCTCACTTGCCGAGGCCTATAAGATCATGCTTACGACACTGGAGATGAACGGGCTTTCCCTGGAGGACATGGGAGACTACTACAAGGTGCTTAAGGGAGGAACCACCCTGGAGAACAGGGCTGTCAGGAGCAGAATCGGTCCCGGTTACGGCGAACAGGTGGTGAACCAGGTGGTGCCGCTGGACTTCGTGTCCCCCGGGTTCGCCCAGAAGGCGGTTCAGCCTGCTGCGGGAAAGACCGTGATGGTCATTCCTCTGGACGAGGGCAACGGGTTGCTTCTGACCGGCCCCGCTGCGGACGTGCAGAGGGTGGTCAACCTTCTGAGGGCTCTGGACGTCCCGGACGGTATAAGGAGGATCTCTGCCGTGCCGGTGAAGGAGGCCAACCCGGATCTGCTGGCCCAGCATCTGGCCAACCTCGCCAAGGACCCGACTGGCCCTTTCAGAGGGCTCACCGCCCTGTCCGATTCGTCCAGCCGAACCCTCCTTCTGGTTGGAGACAGCTCCGCACTGGAGTCGGCTAAAAAGATAGTTAAGAGGCTGGACGTCCCCCCCGTGTCGGGGGAGTTCCACGTCTACAGGCTCAAAAATGCCGACGCTCAGGAGGTGGCCAAACAGCTCAGCCAGATACTGGGGGTGGCGGCAAGGCTTCAGCCCGGCAAGGAAGGGGCCATGCCAACCACTGTGGTTCCGGACATACCCACTAATAGCCTTATCTTCGCCGTTCAGGAACAGCAGTACGCCGGCCTTATAGACATAATAAAACAGCTGGACATACAGCCGAAACAGGTCATGGTCCGTGGGCTTATAGCGGAGGTCAACCTCACCAACCTCAAGAACGCCGGGATAGACTGGGCCACCTGGGGAGGCCAGGTGTCGGGAAGCACCGTATTCGCCGCCAACGCCGCTCTTGGGGGCTCCACAGGAGTACCCTCCACCTTCGTGGACTGGTTCCAGGATCTGAGCAAAAAGGAAACATACGAGTGGATTACTCCGGAGACAGGCGAACCCTATAGAGAAAAAACGACAGTTTACGAAGGGAATTCTCTGATTTATGCCTATGTCCAGCTCTTGAAGAAGTACGACGCCATGAACATACTCTCCATGCCCAGGCTTATGTGTACCGACAACAAGGAGAGCTCCCTCATGGTTGGACAGACCATACCTCAGATGAAGGCCTCGACCTCGGACATATCCAACCCGAGCTCGGTTCAGAACAGCTATGACTACAAGGACACGGGGTTGAAGCTAAAGATAACCCCTCACATAAGGAGCGGAAACCTGGTGGCTCTGGACATAGAGCAGAGCACCGAGGAGGTGCTCAGCGCCATGACCAGCACGACCCCTGTCACTGCTAAGAGGGAGGTAAAGACCTCCGTCCAGGTCAGAAACGGCGAGACTATAATTTTGGGGGGCCTTCTCAAGGAGACGGAGAAGAGCCTCAAACAGAGGGTTCCCATACTCTCCTACATTCCCCTGGTGGGAGAGCTGTTCAAGAGCTCGACCAACCAGAGGGAAAAGATAGAGCTTATGGTTTTTCTAACCCCCTACATACTTGAGACTCCCGAAGCGGCCACGGAGGCCAGCAAGGCGGTTGCCGCCTCCGATACTGACCTCGGCCTGAGCGAGGCGGAGATCCGGCTCAACCGGCGTTTCCAGGAGATGTACCGGGAAGCGGTGAAGAAGCAGAAATGATCGATTCAACCCATTCCAAGTCGAGGAACCTCCCTGAAGTTTCGATCATAGCGGAGATGCTCCCTGGCTCTGTCAGTCTGGACGGTCTTCGTTCCGACGGAATCCTCCCCATAAGAAAGGAGGAGGATCTGCTGGTGGTGGCTGTGCCATCTCTGGACCGTTACGACAGGGCTCAGGCTTTGGGATACGCTCTCGGGGCGGTCGTGGACGTAGAGATCCACGATCCAGCGGCTATATCGGAGCGTATAAACCAGCTGTACGATCTGCGCAGCGGGGCCGCCGACGACGCGGTCCGGGACATGGAGGGCATAGACGACGTGGATGCCCTCGCCAGGGAGGACGTCCTCAGCGACTCGGTTGACGTCCCTGTCATTCGCTTGGTGAACGGTCTCTTCGCCGATGCAATGAAACAGAGGGCCACCGACATCCACGTCGAGTCCTACGAGGATTCGGTTATAATTCGCTTTAGGGTGGACGGTGTCCTTCGGGATAGGCTGAAATTGCCCAGAAGCCACCAGGCTCCCCTGGTCAGCAGGATAAAGGTAATGGCCAGGATGGACATTGCGGAGCACATGGCACCCCAGGATGGCCGCATAGGTATAACGGTGGGAGGAAGAGCGGTGGATGTCCGAGTGAACTCGGTTCCCACCCAGCACGGTGAGAGGATGGCCCTTAGGCTCCTGGATAAGGGAGGCGGAGCCCTTACTCTGAGGGATCTGGGCATGGATGAGAGGGAACTGGGACTCATGGAGAGAATAATATCCAGCCCCTATGGGATGATATTGTTCACCGGTCCCACCGGTTCCGGTAAGTCCACTAGCCTCTACGCCATCCTTCAGGAACTGGCCAAGCCGTCGGTTAACGTCATAACAGTCGAGGATCCGGTGGAGTACGACCTTCCGGGGGTGGCCCAGATACAGGTGAACGAAAAGGCCGGCATGACCTTTGCCTCCGCTCTGAGATCCATTCTCAGGCAGGACCCGGATATAGTCATGATAGGTGAGATGAGGGATTTCGACACGGCCCACATAGGTGTTCAGGCGTCCCTTACCGGACATCTGGTCCTGTCGACCCTTCATACCAACGATTCCATAAGCGCCGTCGCCCGTCTGGCCGACATGGGGGTAGAGCCCTATCTGGTGGCCGGATCACTGGTAGGGGTAGTGGCTCAGAGGCTGGTACGCCGTCTCTGCCCCCACTGTAGACAGGAGGTTCCTGTTCCCTCCATACTGGCCAAAAACGGCGTCAAAAAAGCCTGGGGACCAACCGGCTGCCCTGACTGTTCCGGCACTGGCTACAGAGGTCGAGTTGGCATATACGAACAGCTGATCATAGACGACGATCTGAGAGAGGCCATAGCGAGGAATGCCCCAGCCGCCGAGATGAGGGCCCTGGCCGAGCCTCAGGGATTTCGTACTCTCTGGGAGATCGGCCTCTCTCTTGTGGAGAAAGGGGCCACTTCGCCGGAAGAGTTGATCCGAGTGGCCGGAGAGGTGTGACATGCCTACCTATCGCTACAGCGCCTACGACTCAAAGGGCAGTCTCAAAAAAGGTCGTATAGAGGCTCCGGGAACCCAGCAGGCGGCGGAAAGCCTGGCGGTTCAGGGACTTGTCGTGGTTGATATGTCCGAGGACAGCGGATCTAAGAGGAAATCTACGGTTCGGTCGCTGTCTCTGGACGATCACGAGACCTTCTGTCGGTCCCTCTCTACATATCTCAAGGCCGGTCTTCCCCTGTCCGAGGCCCTGAAATTGCTGGAGAAACAGGGAGGCAAGAGGCTCGGGTTGCTGTACGGATCGCTTAGACAGGCGGTGGAGGGGGGACGGAGGCTTTCCTCCTCCCTGAGGGATGCCGGATGTTTCGACGAAAACCTGTGCAGCATGGTAGAGTCCGGCGAGAGAGGGGGCACCCTTGACGAGGTTCTGACCCAGGCGGTGGGGCTTTTTTCCATGCAGGCCTCCCTCAGAAGAAGACTCCAGACCGCCATGACCTATCCGGCTATAATGATGGTGGTAGGGTTAGGGGTCGTGGCTTTTCTGATGACCTACGTGGTTCCCAAGGTGGCGGTTCTCTTTTCGGACATGGGCAGGGCCCTTCCCATTCCAACCAGGATACTGATGGGGCTTTCCCGTGCTTTTCAGGCCATGGGGTTTCCTATGCTCCTGGCCGTTTTGGTCCTCTTCATCCTTGTGAAGTCGGGCAGATTGAAGATAAAAATGCCCTTCTTCAGGGGGATAAGAAATAACATAATAGTATCCCTCGTATGTTCCAATCTGGGATCGCTGCTCCGTTCGGGCATTCCTCTGGTCCAGGCGCTGAGGATGAGCGCCGTTCTGGATCCCAGAAAGGATCGCTGGATGGCCATAGCCGATCAGGTCAAAGGAGGACTCCGTTTCGAGAAGGCCCTGGAGAAGGACGGTACTTTCGACGAAGACCTGGTGTATTTCGTCAGAATAGGCGAGATAGGAGGCGATCTGGCCGGAGCTTTGGAACAGATAGCCCAGACCAGATGGGATAGGGCCAGAGCCAGCATGGATCGTATGGCGAACCTGATAGAGCCTGTCATGGTGTTGTTTTTGGGACTCGTCGTGGGCTTCGTCGTGGTAGCCATATTGTTGCCTATCTTCGATATATCCAGTTTCGTTCGTTAGCAGAATCTTTTAAGGAGGAATTGCTGTGAAAAGACGAAGTGGTTTCACGTTGGTCGAGGTTCTCGTCGTCGTGGTCATCATAGGAATGTTGGCCGCCTTGGTGGCTCCTAGAGTCGTCGGCCGAGGCGAGGAAGCCAAGCGGACCGCCGCTCTTGTTCAGATCCGCGAGATAGAACAGGCCTTGGACATGTACAAGCTGGACAGCGGCATGTATCCCACCACGGAACAGGGACTGGAGTCTTTGGTGGAGAAGCCCACCACGTCCCCGGAGCCCAAGAGGTGGAAGGAGGGCGGCTATCTCAAGAAGGTTCCGGTCGACCCCTGGGGTAAGGAATACGTCTATCGCAAGCCCGGGGATCACGGCGAGTTCGACTTGTTTTCCTGCGGCCCCGACGGGGAGGAAGGCGGCGAAGGGGACGGCAAGGACATAACCAACTGGGAATGAAGTCATGACCAGCGGTCGCCGGGGATTCACCCTTTTAGAGGTGATGTTCGTCGTCGTTCTGATCGGCATCATGGCGACTCTGGTGGTCTCCAGGATAGCTCCCAGGGAGCCGGATGGACTGATATCGCTCAACCGTTACCTTTCTGATGCTCGATCGGAGGCCATGGATAGAGGGCCTCTGATCTTGACCGTCGAGGACGGTTCACCGGTAGTCTTAGACGGTTCTCTGGAACCTATCGATCTTCGATCGGAACTGCCCGACGGAAGCTGGAGGGTGGTTCCCGAGAGGATCCTGTTCTACAGGGACGGGTCATGTTCCCCGGGCAGACTGACCTTAAAGGGAGCAAAGGGAGAGGAATCTTTTCTGATAGCCGTGACAGGAAGGGCTTACGAGGCCCCTCGATGAAGTTCTCCAGGATGGCTCTGTCCGAATGGGGAGCCTATATGGTCGGCGTGATATTCTGTATGGTCGTATATCTCGGAGGTATGTTCTTTCTCGATAGATCCGAGGTGTCAAAATCCAGGGAAGAGGGGCTGCTCAGGAGATCGGAGCAGCTGACCCTTGCCGCCCGGGCCACCTCGGACAGGTTGAACGACATGGTCCGGCATTTTTCGACGGTGTCGAGATACGTTTCCTCCTCGTTCATCTCCTCCGACTTCGACAGAGACTCCCTCAGGGAGATACAGTCTCTGGAGTTGATCTCTTTTCCACAGATACTGGATATCTCCGTGGTTACCTACGACGACGATCAGTGGATGTACGGATCGGAAAACCGCACCATCTTCGAGCAGTCTCTGCATTGGGGAAAGCTGTTTCTGAGCCGTTATATGGAGAGAGGGAGGGGGAATTGGATTCCTCCTTTTTCCATATCTCCCGGTCTCAGGATGATGGGCATAGTGTATCCCTTAAGACAGGGACGTATAGCTTACGGAGCCATGGTCGTGACGCTGGACCTGGACAGGCTTCTTGGACACGTCGTCTACGATCTCAAGATGGGAGGTAGCTCCTATATATTGAGTCCTCTGGGCGACGTGGTGCTGTCCAGCGACACTGAGACCGTGGGACACAGCGTGTTCGGCGATCTACATGGCAGGAAGGCGGACCTGAGGCTTATGACCAGGGACGTGCTCAACAGATCGTCCGGTGAGTCTCTGGAGCAGCTTTCTGGAGAGGGTTTGAGGGTACTGGCCTGGCACAGCGCCAGAATAGGTGGACAGAAGCTCGTGTTGGTTCACGTGTCTCCCGACCCGGCCCATCTCAACGTGGTCTTTCACTTTAGACGCAGGCTTCCTCTGACAGTCTTTCTCGGGGTGACTCTGGTGATACTGAGCCTGCTTTTCGTATCTTCCTATCGCAAGGTCTGGGGCATCCTTACCGAAGGGGAGAGGCGGTATGCGGCGGTACTGGAGGCCCAGACAGATCCTCTGATACGTTTCCGCTCCGATTGGACCATCACCTTCGTTAACCAGGCCTGTTGTCGATTCTGGGGATTATCTAGGGAAAAACTGATAGGTTCCTCTTTGGCAAACAGACTTAAAGGCACCGAGAGACTGGGACTCCAATCTCTTTTGGACGGACTTGATCGAGGAGAGAGTCGCCAGGGAGAGTGGACCCAATCGATCAATTCCCCGGATGGATCGGAGAGGTGGATAAGATGGAGCTGTGTTCCCGTTTCGGGAGTCGGATCGACTGGTCTGGAGATACAGGCGGTAGGCAGAGACATCACCTCTCTGTACTCTCTTCAAAGGGAGCTTGCCCGAAGAAAAGACGCCCTGAATGCCATATTGGAAGGGGCTCCCGTTCCGATATGTATGACCGGTCTTAACGGAGAGGTCAAGAGATTCAATCGTACCGGAAAGATCCTATCGGCAAACGACGGAGCTCTGCGCCGTATGGCACGGAGAGTCGTTCGACAGGGCTACGGGATATACGGCGAGGAACTGTCCTTTTCTGACGAAAAAGGCAACAGGAGGGTTTTCTCGGTAAACGTGGTTCCCTATAAGGACGAAAACGGCGGAATAAAGGGAACCATAGTGGCCGGGATGGAACTTACCGAGGTTAGAAACATCGCTCGAAGGCTTCTGGAGGAAAGGGAAGACCGTTACAGAAAAATCCTAAACGCCATAGGAGACGGCGTTCTTCTCTGCCGAAAGGGAGTCGACGAGCTTTTCCGGGTGGATCTATCCAATCCGGTTGCCTCCGAGATGATAGGAGGTGACGTTAGACCTCCGGTAGGCCGTTCTCTAGGGGAGATCTTTTCGTCCCCCTCGCTCCGTCAGGTGGAGACCCTGTTGAGCTGCAGCAGAGGACCTGTCGGCCTGACCGGAGATCTGCGTCGTCCCGATGGTTCAAGCCTTCCTGTCGAGATGAGCCTGACCGTTTTCTCCGAGGATAATCTTCCGGTGTTGTTGATCGTAATGAAGGATATCTCCGAAAGGTTGGAGGCCAGAGCCAGGGAGAAGAACTACGCCAGACAACTTAGAAAGCTGATAGGTCGCCTCGACGAGGTGGAGCAGCAGGAGAGACAAAGGATGGCCGCTTATCTTCACGACGTGGTGGGACAGAATCTGGCATCGGTCAAAATCCGACTGGGACTGGCCATGAGGGACGCCTCCGGTTCGGTGAGAGAGGGGCTGAAGCAGTGCGTTGTTTTGGCAGACCAGATCATATCTGAGACCAGGGCCATGACCTTCGAGCTGGGGTCGCCCCTGCTCGACGAGTTAGGTTTCGGCCCGGCGCTGGAGCGCATGTGCGACGTAGTTCGAAGGGACAGAGGCCTAGCCGTTTCCGTGAAGGACGATGGCTCGGCGGACCTTCTGGACAGGAGATCCAGAGGACTTCTATACAGGTCTATCAGAGAGCTTTTGATAAACGTGGCCAAACACGCAGAAGTCTCGGAAGCTTTCGTAAGCCTTGAAAGGGACGGGAAATTCGTGGTCGCCACAGTTCTCGACGAGGGGCGGGGCTACGATCCGGAAAATCTGGATCGATCCGCCGCGGATCTGTCCTTCGGTCTTCTCAGCATAAGGGAGAGATTGGCGGGGATGGGGGGAGAGCTTATCTGTCGATCCTCTCCTGGAAAGGGAACCAGGGCTACCATAAAACTGCCCGTAAGGTAAGTGAGGAGGGGTCTCTTGATAAGGGTGATGGTGGCGGACGATCATCAGATCGTCCGTAAGGGATTGGTGATGCTCCTGGAGGCGGAGAAAAACATCGATATAGTTGCCGAGGTATCCGATGGTCGTGCCGCCGTGGATATAGCGGAGGAGCTCCGTCCCCATGTGGCCGTAATGGATATAGTGATGCCCGGCATGGGAGGTATCGAGGCCACCAGAAGGCTGAGGAAGCTCGGCGTGGCTGTGGTGGCCCTGTCGATGCATTCGGACAGGCATTTCGTGGTGGAAATGTTCAGGGCCGGCGCCAGGGCCTTCCTGCTCAAGGATTGCGCCACAGACGAGCTGGTCGGTGCAATAAGGGCGGTGGTCGAAGGAGAGGCCTATCTCGGTCCCAGCATAGAGAGAGGTCTCGGGATGGACCTTTCCTCGTTGGATTATCTGATAGCCGAGGAGGATCAGAGGATGGAGCTCACTCCCAGGGAATGGGAGATCCTCCAGCTCGTTGCGGAGGGCAGAAGCACCAGGGAGATCGCCTCGTCTCTCAATCTGAGTGCCAAGACGGTCGAGAATCACCGGCAGAGCGTGATGAATAAGCTGGACCTGCACAACGTGGCTGACCTTACCAAGTACGCCATAAGGTGCGGACTTACCGATACGGAGCTTCTTTGAGATATCAAGCGGTGCGCCTTCTTTGTTGGAGGGCACACCGCTTTTTATTTTAGGGTTCTCAGTCTATGGTGAGCAGATCTCTGTATCTGGGGTATGGCCATATGTCTCCGGCCACCAGTTGCTCTGCGGCGTCGCTCATCCCCCTGATGGCAGCCATCTGAGGGAGGGCCTCCTCCGTTACGGCCTGTGCCCTCTGGGAGAGGTCCATGTTATTGGCCCTCTGCCTCAGGTCGTCCAGGTTCTTTATTCCAGTTATAAGGCCGTTCTTGAGCGTCACCAGCTCTTTCAGAGATTTCTTCCAGGGATCCATGTCCTTGCGGATTTCTTCAGGAAGGGATCCCATGGCTTCCGATTCAAGCGATATCTGTCTGGTGACGGCGGGAAGCACCCCTTCCCTTATCATGGCGGTCATAGTCGCCATCTCGACGTCCATGGCGTTGACGTACTGCTCCGTCCGTATCTCGTGATAGGCCTCCACCTCTCTCTCGGACATTATTCCCAGATCTGCGAAGAGAGATCGGTTTTCCGGGATGAGGTACAGGTCCAAGGCCTCCGGCGTAGTGTTGGCCACCGTGAGCCCTCTTTTGACCGCATCGTTCTGCCACTCGGTAGCGTAGGCGTTGCCCTCGAAACGGACCGCCCTGCTCTCCTTCGCCCCGTGACGTATCGCCTCCAATGCCGCGTCGGTGACGTCCATTCGGCCCTCCGATATCCTGTGTTCGATCATCGACGTCATCTCTTCGATCCCTTTGCTCCACACCGCCAGGAGAACCGTGAGAGGGCCCGCAAGGGCCTGAGGGGCGCCTACCGCCCGGAACTCGAACTTGTTGCCGGTGAAGGCTATGGGAGAGGTCCTGTTTCTGTCCGAATTGTCCGCGACTACCGCCGGAAGTCTGTTGAGCCCCAGGTCTATCAGCGAGCGGGACGGTATCTTGTCCGGAAGGCCCTTTTCTATATTGTCCAATATCTGTGTGAGCAGGTCTCCCAGATAGACGCTCATTATCGCCGGAGGGGCCTCGTGTCCACCTAGACGGTGCATGTTGCCCGGCGAGGCTATGGCTGCCCTCAGAAGCCCTCCGTGTTTGGACACTCCCAGCAGGAAGGCGCTCAGAAAGGTCAGAAACTGAATGTTCCGTCTCTGATTGCTGGACGGCTTGAGCAGATTGCGTCCCTCGCTGTCCCTCAGTGAGAAGTTTAGGTGTTTGCCGCTTCCGTTGACGCCTGCGAAAGGCTTTTCGTGGAGCATCAGCTTGAAGCCGTGTCTGATGGCCATCTTCTTCATTATCTCCATCAGTATGTGGTTCTGGTCGCATCCCAGATTTCCCTCGGCTATGTCGGGGGCGAACTCGAACTGACAGGGGGCGACCTCGTTGTGTCTGGTCTTGAGGATCTGTCCCATTCGGTACATGTCCCTCTCGACGTCCTCCATGTAGGCCAGGGTCCTCGGGTGTATAGAGCCGAAGTAGTGGGCTTCTACGGTCTGCTCCAAGGGCGAGGGAGCCCCTATGAGGGTTCGACCGCATTTCATGATGTCCGGTCTCTTCTTGGCTTTCTCTTCGTCCACCAGGAAGTATTCCTGCTCGCCTCCCACGGTGACGTCCACGGATCTGACGCTCCTGTTGCCGAAGAGCTTGAGCAGACGCATCGATCTATTCCGGACCACGTCGATCGATTTCAACAGAGGGGTCTTCATGTCCAGAGGGGTTCCGTCGTAGGATATAAAGACAGATGGTATGCATAAAGTCGCTCCTTTAGGGCTTCTCACCACGAAGGCCGGGCTGGAGGGGTCCCATGTGCTGTATCCTCTGGCCTCGAAGGTGGACCTTATCCCTCCGGAGGGGAAGGACGAGGCGTCCGGTTCGCTTCGGACCAGCTCCATCCCGCTGAACGAGTCCATAGGGGCTCCCGATTCGTCGGTGGTGAGAAACGCCATGTGCTTTTCGGCGGTCGTCTCGGTTCTTGGAAGGAACCAGTGGGTGTAATGGGTGGCTCCCTTGGAAACCGCCCATTCCTTCATGGCGGTGGCCACGAAATCCGCCACCGATATGTCCAGTTTCTGTCCGCCCTCGATGGCAGTCACAAGTTTGCGATAGATCTCGTCCGGAAGAACTTCCTTCATGGCCTTTCTGTCGAATACGTTCATCCCGAAAATTTCCTTTGGTCTGGATATCTCCATGTTTCTTTCCCCTCCTCGTCTTTAGTTCCTGAGTCTTGCAAAAAAGATGCCCCTTTATACCATCCGTTTCTTTTTTATGCAAGAGGTTTTTCTGTTTTTTGCGATTTTGACGTGGAATCACATGCGTATACATGTAATTTAGTCGTTTTTGGCCATGATGTCTTCGAGGATGGCATGTTTTATCGGGGCGATCTTCGTTTTTTATCGTGATAAAGTATGAGGCTCGATAGAAAAAAAAAACGGTGCTGTTGTAAAATAGACGGTGCATAAGCGATCGAGGAGGGCTTCGATGAAATCCAAGGGACTGCACGTCGCCTACATATCGTTCGTGACCTTTATCGTGGTCGCCGTGGTCTCGGTTTATATGGCCTGGTGGTGGCATACATCCGGGTCTATTCCCGATCTAGTGAACGCCAGGACTGTTTTCTTCAGGGACGATATCCCGGTCAGAGCGGTTTTGATATGGCGGGAGGAACTGGTTACCTCGAGGGTCAGAGGGTCGATCCAATACAGGTACGGCTCATCTCCCGCCGTCGTGGGGAAGGGGGATCTGGTGGGAACCGTCTTGAGAGGCGGGAAGAGCTTTCCCATATACTCTTCTCGCAAGGGATATTTCGTTCCAGGTCTGGACGGTCTCGAGGGCAAATGGAGATATTCTTCCATCTGGCCCGGGTCGGCGTCTTTGCCGGAGCCACCGGGGACCCTCTTTTTCCAGGATCTCTCGGAGATAAGGAGGGACAGGGTCATCGGCAAGCTGATACCCCAACCTCAGATTCTTCGGTGCGTGTTCTACTGTCCTCTGACCGATTCCCTCAGCTCCGACATAGACGGGGGGACCGTGGAGTTCAGGCTGGATCCATTGGGAGTGCCCTACAGGGGGGAGGTCCGGGTTGCTCAGAGGATGGGCCATACCGTCAAGCTTTACGTCAATCTGCCCTTCTTCCCGGCGGAAGTAGTGGCCCGGAGGGAACTCCGGCTTTTCGTCAATGGAGGAGAGGGTAGAGGGGTGGCCGTTCCCGATTCGGCGGTGGTGATACGTCAGGGGGTAAGGGGAGTTTTCGTTCTCTACGGGAACAAGGTCTCCTTCCGGGAGGTCGAGGGGTTCCCTGTGGATGGAGGTCGTTTTATGGTGGAGGCTGGATTAAACCCCGGGAGTCTTGTATTATTGAACGGAATGATCGCTCAAGAGGGGAGGATAAAATTGTGGTAGATCCTGTTGATTGTGAAGTTCAAGTTAGAGAGGTTCTGGACCGTATGGCCGAGGCGGCCTTTCGCTCCGGCAGACGTCCGGAGGAGGTTCGTCTATTAGGGGTCACCAAGACCCATCCGGTCGAGAGGATTCTCCCCGTCGCCAGGACCGGTTTGCTATGGGCCCTGGGCGAGAACAGGGTTCAGGAGGCGGAGGGGAAGATGGAGAATTGGCCGGAGGATCTCTCCATTCCCTGGCATCTGATAGGCCATCTACAGAGAAACAAGGCGAGAAAAGCGATGGCTCTTTTCGACGTGATCCACAGTGTGGATAGCCTGCGTCTGGCCGAGACCCTGGACCGTCTGGCGCTGGAGTTCGATAAGGCCCCTTACGATATAATGATAGAGGTGAACACCTCCGGAGAGGCATCCAAGCATGGTATATCTCCGGAGGAGACCCTGGACCTTCTGGATGGGATTTTCTCTTCCTGCGGTTATTTGAACCCTGTGGGCTTGATGACCGTGGGGCCTCTTTGCGACGATCAAGTCCGTATAGGCAGGGCTTTCGGAGTTCTGAGAGAGCTCAGAGATCAAGCGACGAAGGAGTTCGGACGGTCTCTGCCGGAACTTTCCATGGGAATGAGCGGCGATTTCGAGCTGGCTATAGAAGAGGGAAGCACCATCGTGAGGGTAGGTTCGGCTATTTTCGGAGAGAGGGAACGGAGGCATTAAAGGATATGTTGAATCGGCTTTTCGAGCTTTTGGGTATGACCGACGATTACGACGACGATGATATAGTAATCACATCCCATAAGGAAAACGGCCTTGACAAGGTCCCCCCGATGGTTGAAACCTCTAGGGAGGAACGGCTCGAGAGGGTCATGAGGCCTCTTCCTCCAAAGGCGGAGGTCATCCTGTGCAGAGGGTCGGACTGTCTGGAATTGAAGGACGATCTTCTCTCCGCTCTAAGGCAGGGACGGCTGATACTGATAGACCTTCAGGGCGTCGACCTGGATCTGGGGAACGATCTGTTGACCGCCATAAACGAGGTTATCACGGCTTCCAAGGGTAGTCTGCTCAGAGTATCCAGGAGCAGTTTTCTCGCGACACCGGTGAAGACCGCCTGCGAGGAATGGGTTGCCGGAGAGGAGAGGCAGGAGAATTACTGTGACTAGTCTCGTAACGGTTCTGGACGTCGAGAACGTCTCCTTCTCCAGGACCATAAGAGGCTATAATCCCGACGAGGTCGAGGACTTTCTCGATCAGGTCGCCGATACCCTTCAGTATTCGGCGGAACGTCAGGCCGAGTTGGAGCAGGAGATCAGAAGGATTCAGGAAAAGATGGGAGAATACGATACTCTAAGGGATTCCCTTCAGGAGGCCCTGCTAATGGCTCAGAGAAGCTCGGAGGAACGGCTCGGATCGGCCAGGAAGGAGGCCGATGCCATAGTGGCGGAGGCGAGAAGCCGAGCCGAGGGCATCATTAACGAGGCCAGAGGCAAGAAAGACGACCTCCTGCGACAGTGCGACGAGGCTCGTAAGACCAAGGAGATGTTTCTGGCCGATTTCAGGTCTCTTCTGGCCCGTTTCAGCAGTCTTGTCGAGGGATCGGACAGAGAGGAGGAGGGCTCCTTTCCGTGACCGTTTTGGACAGTTCCATCCGGTATCTCAACGGAGTAGGTCCCGTCAAGGCGTCCCGGCTGGAAAGGCTGGGAGTTCGCACTTTGGGGGACCTGCTCTTTTTTTTCCCCCGTCGCTACGAGGATAGACGACGGATAGTGTCTTTGAAGGATCTTCAGGCCGATACCGTGGCGGCCTCCATCGTCACGGTGGTGTCCACCGACAGCCGTCTGTCCGTTAAAAAGAGGATCTCTCTGACCAGAGCTATCGTGAGCGACGGCCACGGCCTGGCATCCGCTCTATGGTTCAACCGCAAGGGACTGGATCGTCTGTTGACCTCGGGGACCAGGTTGGCACTCTACGGCAAGGTCGCCAAAGAGGGCGGAATGGCTCAGTTTGTGGCCCCCGAGTTCGAGATCCTCGGGGAGGACGAGGTTCCTGTTCAGATCGGAGGAATCGTCGCCGTATACTCCCTCACCGCCGGCCTCTCAGATCGATGGCTGAGAAAGATTATACATAGATTACTCGATCAGGTTCTGCCCGAACTGGAGGACCATATGCCGGAGTCGCTCCTGAGGGATCTGGACCTGGAGCCCCTCGGTCCGGCCATAAGGGAGATGCACTGCCCCGTCTCTCCGGAGAGCTGGAAAAGAGCCCGACGTCGTCTGGCTTTCGACGAGCTCTTTATGCTTCAGGTCGGCCTTGCCATTCGTAGAAGATCCGTAGGGGAGCTTCGAGGAGCTCCTAGACTTCCTCTGGGAGGCCCTCTCAGACGGAAGATCGAGCATTCCCTCCCGTTCGAGCTCACCGAGGATCAGAGCAGGGTACTGGCCGAGATAGGTAGGGATATGTCCTCGGATGTCACCATGAACCGTCTTCTTCAGGGGGACGTCGGATCCGGTAAGACCGCCGTGGCCACCTTGGCCATGATGCAGGCCGTCGACGGAGGGACCCAGGCGGCTCTTATGGTCCCGACCTCGATATTGGCCCAGCAGCACGCCATAAGGCTGAGGTCCTTCCTGGAGCCTCACGGAGTCAAGGTCGGTCTGCTAACAGGTGGACTTTCGGCCAAGGAACGGAAAGCTCTTCTGAAGGAGATAGCCGAAGGCTCGATCGATCTGGTCATAGGTACTCACGCCGTTATTCAGGAGGACGTGGTCTTTCGCAGGCTCGGTCTGATCGTGATAGACGAACAGCATCGCTTCGGAGTGCTTCAAAGGGGAGCTCTCGGAGGAAAGGGTGAGATGCCCCACGTCTTGGTCATGACCGCCACCCCTATCCCTCGCACTCTGGCCCTGTCGGTGTATGGAGACCTTTCCGTGTCTGTTATAAGGACGATGCCGGAGGGACGGATCCCGGTCAAGACCAGGTGGATAGGGGATCATAAGGTGGACGATCTCTACGGCTTTCTGGACTCGGAGATGGACAGAGGAAGGAGGATCTTCTGGGTCTGTCCCCTCATAGAGGAGAGCGAGCATCTGAACGCCCGTCCTCTGGAGGAGAGGTTCGACTTTCTGGTTCGCCGTTTCGGATCGGAAAGGGTGTCCATGCTTCACGGCAGGATGTCCATGGAGGAGCGACGATCGGTTATGGAGGAATTCGCCTCCGGAGAGAGTCCTCTTCTGGCGTCGACCACTGTGATAGAGGTCGGGGTCGACGTTCCAGAGGCGACTGTTATGGTCATAGAGGGAGCCGAGCGTTTCGGTCTCTCCCAGCTTCATCAGCTAAGAGGAAGGGTCGGACGAAGCGATGAACAGTCCTGGTGTTTCCTGCTGGGAAAGCCGGGAACCCAGGACGGCAACAGACGGCTAGAGGCCATCTGCTCCAGCTCCGATGGATTCGAGGTGGCCGAGGCTGACATGGCGATTAGAGGTCCAGGCGAGATATGCGGGACCAGACAGCACGGGCTCACCGATTTCAAGGTGGCCGATCTGATAAGGGACGAGGATCTGTTGACTTTGGCTAGGCGGATCGCGATCGATATGGTGGGGCGAGACCCCAACCTGGATTCGATTCCGGCAGTGAAGGAGATGGTCTTTAGGATGTACCGGGAGAAGCTGGAGCTTGCCGGTACCGCTTGATCCGGGAGGTGATCTGTTGGATCGACACGAGAGATACCTTCAGAATCTACTGGGAAGAGGGGTATATCCCAGGAAGGAACTTTTCGTCCGGCTGAGGCGAAAGGGGTGCGAGTGGTCCACAGCAGAGGCACTCTTGAATCGCTACGAGGAGCTGGGACTGATAGACGATAGGGCCTACTCTATCCTGTTCGTGGACGGTCATCCCGACTGGTCGATAAGACGTATAAGAGATGAACTTCGCTCCAGAGGAATACCCTCCGATTTCATAGTGGAGGCTATAGAGGAGGCCGATATAGACGAGGAGGAAAGGGCTATCCGTCTGGCCGAGGGGTGGCGTTCCGTCGGAATCGAGAGCCGGAAAATAGAGGCAAGGCTCTTTCGCAGGGGGTTCCCCGGGGACGTCGTCTACAGAGCTCTGGGAGACGACGTCCAGAGACGGGAGCGACCCGATTAGGGATGTCCCTGCCGGAATAGGCGGTCGGCTATCCTGAGGTGGTCCTCTGTGATCTCCATGGCCTTCCTGTCGTCGCCGATCTCAACGGCATTTACCAGCTCTTGGTGTTGAAGCAGTACCTCGTCGGGAAGCCCGGGATTGGCGAAGAGTCTCCTCCTGGTATCCCCGATATACCGCTCCATGAGGAGGGCGACCCCCTCGAAGACCCTGGATAGGAGCTTATTTTTCGCTCCGTCCACCACCGACATATGTAGAAGAGAGTCCCATCTGGCTCCGTCCGAGTCGGTAGAGGATTTCTCCAGCTTCTCCAGTTCTCTGAGGCATTTTCTCATCCTGTCTACGTCCGATTCGTCCCTTCGCCTCGCAGCCAGGCCTGATGCGGGAATCTCGACCAGACGTCTCATCTCCATCAGCTGGTCCATGGTCTCGTGAGGCCACAGCATGACCCCCGATATCACCCCGTCCAGGCTTGAGGCGATGTCCCTTCCTGTGACGTATATTCCCTCTCTGCCCTTTATATCCAGTATGCCCATGCCCTCCATGGTGACCAGAGCCTCTCTCAGGAGGCCTCTGCTCACACCTAGGGTCTCGGCGAAATCCCTCTCGGAGGGGAGTTTTCCTAAGGGGAACTCCCCTCCTTCTATCAGCTCGGCTATTCTATCTATAAGGTTCTTCCTCTTGCTTTCCATCTTGGTCCATCTCCTCCGTGTAGGTCCTATTCGGTGTTGTCAAGCGATCCCTATTCTAATATAATGTCCTCGGTTTTGGTAGTACCATTGGTCCAACCAAGAAGGGGAGGTACGAAGAAGATGAGAAAATCTGTGATGTGCGCTTTGGCCGCTATGTTGGTCGTTTCCGCTGTGAGCACCGGGTTCGCCAAGGAAAGAACCCTCAAGCTGGCCCACGTGGTCAACGAACAGGACGCCTTTCACGTGTGTGCCCTGAAGTTCAAGGAAGTGGTGGAGGCCGGCGGCGAGGATCTGAAGGTTACCATTTTCCCCAACGCCAAATTAGGTGATGAGAGGACCCTTCTGGAGAACATGAGGATGGGAGTGGTGGATGCGGCGATCATAACCGGAGGTCCGATCATCAACTTCATGCCTCAGTTCGGCGTGTTCGACCTGCCTTTTCTCTTCCGGGATACCGACCACGCCTATGCGGTGTTGGACGGCCCGGTGGGACAGAAAATGCTGGACGATATGGAGAAGTTCGGATGGAAGGGACTTGCCTATGGAGAGAGGGGATTCCGCAACCTCACCAACAGCGTGAGGCCGGTGAAGGAGCCGGAGGACATGAAGGGGCTCAAGATAAGGCTTATGCAGAACCCGGTTTACGTAGAGAGCTTCAAGACCCTTGGAGCTAATGCCGTGCCCATGGCATGGACCGAGGCCCTTACGGCTCTTCAACAGGGAACCATTGACGGACAGGAAAATCCTCTGAACGTGATAGTTTCCTTCAAGCTCTACGAGAGCCAGAAGTATCTTTCTTTGACCAGACACGCCTACGCTCCGAACGTCATAATGATGAGCATGGCTACATGGAAGAAGCTCTCTGCCTCGCAGCATGAGTTGATTGAGAACGCCGCCAAGGCTGCCTCCAGGGCGAACAGGGACCTGGACAACCAGAAGGCCGCCGAGTGGCTTCAGTTTCTGAAGGATCAGGGCATGGAGGTTACGGAGCCGGATCTTGCGGCTTTCCGAGAGGCTGTAAAACCCATATACGACAAATATAACGATAAGTTCGGTGCCGAGACGATCAAGACCATCGTCGACACGAAATAAAAACAATGGCTTTCGTTACTGTCTTGAGTGATAGGGTGAACAGGGCCTGCGAGGTCCTCCTGTTCGTCCTCATGATAGCTATGGTGGCCCTGACGACCGCTCAGATATTCTGCCGGATATTCGGGGACGCCCTCATATGGTCCGAGGAGCTGGTACGGTTCATGCTTGTTGGAGCCTCGCTGGTAGGAGCCGCCGTTGCCTTTTACCGGGGAAGTCATATATCGATAACTTTTCTTACAGAGAGGCTTCCCCGGCCTCTGCGGCTTTTCGTGGCGGTGTTGGTGCAGTCCATGGCTGTGGCTTTCTTCGTGATAGTTGGCTGGTACGGAGGGGCTCTGATGGAGAGTGAGGCCTTTCAGACGACTCCGGCTTTGGGCATATCGATGAGGTGGGTTTACGCCATGTACCCTTTTTTCTGTGTCGTGGTGATTATTCATCTCGTAGTCGGTTTCAAGTGTCTCTTTGAGGGGGATTCCTGATGGGGTTCGTGTTGGGAGGCGCTTTTTTCCTGCTGATGGCGCTGGGGATGCCGATAGGCCTGGCCATAGGGGTGGCTGCCACTATAGTCCTGCTGCTCAACGGTCTGCCTCTTCAGATGGTGCCTCAGATGATGTTCACGGGGAATAACTCTTTTGCCCTGGTGGCAGTTCCATTCTTTATATTGGCCGGTGATATCCTGGCCAAGGGGGGCATTTCCGAGAGGATCGTGGCGTTTGCCGAGGCATCTCTGGGCAGGATCAGAGGAGGGCTCTCGATAGTCTCCACGGTGGCCTCCATGTTCATAGCGGCCATCTCCGGCTCCGGCGCGGCGACTACCGCCGCTGTGGGTTCGGCTCTTCTGCCGGAGCTGAAGGAAAAGGGTTATGATCTGGATTTTTCCGCCGCTCTTATCGCTGCGTCGGGGACCATCGGAGTGGTTATACCGCCCAGCGTTCCGATGGTGCTCTATGCCGTTATAGCCGGGGAGTCGGTGGCGAAGCTTTTTATGGCTGGGTTTATTCCCGGAGCTCTTATGGGAACCGGGCTTATTCTCCTGGCTCTCCATGTGGCCAAGAAGAGAAACTACCCTGCCGCCGATCCCGTGCCTAAGGAGGAGAAGAGGCGGCGTTTCAAGGATTCGATATGGGGCCTGATGACTCCTGTGATAATACTAGGGGGAATCTTTTCCGGTTTCTTCACCCCTTCGGAGGCGGCGGCCATAGCCGTGGTGTATTCCCTGGGAGTCGCTTTCTTCGTCTATCGTTCCATGGATTGGAAGAAGTTCTATCGCCTGGTGGTGGGGGCGGGGGTTACCTCGTCTTTGATTATGTTCATCATAGCGACGTCCAAGCTTTTCGGATGGGGATTGGCCTTTTACGAGGTCCCGGAAGCTATTGCCAGTGCCTTGTTAGGCGTGGCCGGAGGCAATGAGGCCATGGTGTATCTGATGATACTGGTGATCGTGCTACTGGCCGGTATGGTGATGGAGACAGCTTCGGCATTGATAATACTTACCCCGATCTTTCTGCCCACGGTAATTCAGATGGGAGGAGATCTGATCCATTTCGGCGTGATGATAGCGGTTGGACTGGCTATCGGTATGGCCACGCCTCCGGTGGCTATAGATATCTACGTCGCCAGCGCCATAACGGGGCTGTCTGTGGAGGAGATAAGCCGCCCTATAGTTCCTATGGTTCTGGTGCTTATGGCTGTGCTTTTGTTGACCACCTACGTTCCGTGGCTGACGGTTTTTCTGCCCAGTCTGATATGGGGTTAACCTAAAGGGGGATTTAACTTGAACAGCGATTTCGTAAAGAAGGGGTTCGAGAGGGCTCCTCATCGATCCTTGATGAAGGCAAACGGTTACACCGATTGGGAGATCGACCGTCCCTGGATAGGGATCGTCAACGCCTATAACTCGATCATTCCGGGGCATATTCACCTCAACCGCATAGCCGGAGCGGTGAAAGCCGGCGTCTATGCGGCAGGAGGTCTACCTCTGGAGTTCCCCGTAATAGGGGTGTGCGACGGAATAGCCATGGGGCACAAGGGGATGAAGTTCTCCCTTCCAAGCAGAGAGTTGATAAAGGACTCTATAGAGCTTATGACCCAGGCCCACGGTCTGGACGGTCTTGTTCTTGTGACAAACTGCGATAAAATCATTCCGGCCATGGCGATGGCGGCGGCCACTCTGGATATACCTTCCATAGTGATCAGCGGAGGTGCCATGTTGGCAGGTTCCTCACCCGGTTGTGCCACCGACCTGAGCACGGTATTCGAGGCGGTGGGGAAAAAGGCGGTCGATCAGATATCCGATAAGGAGCTTCTCGAGCTAGAGGATTCGGCCTGTCCTACCTGCGGTTCCTGTTCGGGAATGTTCACCGCCAACACCATGAACTGCATGATGGAGGCTTTGGGACTTGCACTTCCATGGAATGGAACCATTCCAGCCGTGTTTGCCGCCAGGGATCGTCTGGCCAAGGACGCCGGCAGACAGATCATGGAACTGTTGGAGAAGGATATCAGGCCCAGCAAGATATTGACGAAAAAGGCCTTCGAGAACGCTGTGGCGGTCGATATGGCTTTGGGAGGTTCCACCAACACGGCTCTCCATCTTCCCGCCGTCGCCCACTCTGCCGGGGTTGTACTAACCTTGGAGGACATGGACGCCATCAGTCGCCGTACACCTCACCTGTGCAGCATGAGCCCTGGCGGAGCCCATCATATAGAGGATCTCTGGAAGGCCGGAGGAATCCAGGCTGTGCTGAAAGAGCTCCTGGACGCCGATCTTATCCACGGAGATTCGATCACCTGCACCGGTCGTACCGTGGCGGAGAACGTGGCTGAAGCGGAGATCAAGGACAGGTCGGTTATCCATCCCGTCTCCGATCCTGTTGACCCCGAGGGTGGTATAGCCGTCCTCAAGGGAACGCTGGCTCCCGACGGAGCTGTGGTCAAACAGACCGCCGTATCTCCCGAGATGATGCGTCACAGAGGGCCAGCCAGGGTTTTCGAGTCGGAGGAGGCAGCAGGAGAGGCCATAATGAAAGGCCTCATCTCCGACGGAGACGTTATCGTCATCCGTTACGAGGGGCCTAAGGGTGGTCCTGGAATGAGGGAGATGCTTGCTCCCACCTCGGCGATAATGGGAAGAGGTCAGGGCGGCTCGGTGGCTCTCATAACCGACGGGCGTTTCTCCGGGGCCACCAGAGGAGCCTCCATAGGACACGTGTCGCCGGAAGCCGCCGCAGGAGGACCTATAGGGCTTGTCGAAGACGGCGACGAGATAGTGATAGATATACCTGCCAGAAAATTGGATCTGATGGTTGATGCCGATGAATTGGAACGCCGCAAGAGGGAATGGACCCCAACGATGCAGCCAGGGGCCACCTCGTATCTGGAGCGCTACAGGGCTTTCGTGACGTCCGGCAACAGAGGGGCGGTTTTTCAGGACTGATCCCTACGGGGCTCGTAGGATACTTGACAAATAAAGTTGGGTATAGTATCCTCCTATCACGGAGGGTGATGTAGATGAAGCTGTCGACTAAAACCAGATATGGACTCAGGGCGATGATAGACTTGGCTCGAGGCTACGGTACCGGTCGTCCTATATCGATAAGCGAGGTCGCCAAGAACCAGACTCTGTCCGAGAGCTATCTGGAGCAGCTTTTCTCCAAGCTCCGGAAATCCGGTCTGGTATCCAGCGTCAGAGGCGCTCAGGGAGGGTATCTTCTGAGTAGAGATCCTAAAGAGATCCTTACCTCGGAGATAATAGATTCTCTAGAGGGGCCCATCAGCCTGGCCGATTGCGTGGACTACGGTACCTGCGAGCGAGGAGGCTGCTGTCCAGCCAGGTTTCTTTGGGAAAAGGTGAGCGACAGCATAGAGAGGGTTACGTCGTCTACTACCCTTTGGGATATAATTGAGGAATACGACCGAGAGTGTACCGGTTGATATCGAAGAGGGGGGCGTCAGCCCCCCTCTTTTTTTAAGCGTAAGTCCGCCGTCAGGTTGCCTTGACGTCGTGTAGGGTTACTATAGCTTAAATCTTCCCATGTCTTCTCTGAGTTTTTCGGTATTTTCCATGAGGTCCTCCGAGTCGAATACCATGCTTTTCGCTATTTCAAGGGTTTTCTCCGAGGAGTCTCCTACAGTACGTATCCTATCCACCATCTGAGCTACCGTGGATGTGACGCTGTCCAAGACCAAGGCCATCTCTTTGCTGGAGGCTGCCTGTTCCTGAGATACGGCGGCTATGTCCTGTATGGCTTCGTTTAGATCGCGGATATCCTTTATTGATTCTTCCATGTAGTTTTTAGTATCTTGAGCCAGGATTAGAGCTTCGGACATGTCGGAGGCGTTTTCTTTGGTCATCTCCATGGATGCTTTTGTCTGAGACTGTAGATTTCCTATCAGTCCGTCTATGCTTCCGGCTGCTACGGAGGATTCCTCCGCCAGTTTTCGGACTTCCTCGGCGACCACGGCGAAACCCTTTCCGGCCTCTCCCGCTCTGGCCGCCTCTATGGCGGCGTTGAGTGCCAATAGGTTGGTCTGATCGGCGATTTTAGTTATCGTTTCGACGAAGGACGATATGGAACCGACCGATTCTCCCAGTTGCTCCATGTCCGAGGAGCCGCTGCGCGAGGCTTGCTCCGCCAAGGTTACCTTCTCCATAAGGCTAGACATATGGGATGCAGATTTTTCCGCCCGGTCAGAGGTCCTGGCGGCGATCTCCGCTCCGTCGGTGGTCCTCTCCGCCACGGAGATTGCCCCTCCGGATATCTCCTCTATGCCGGCGTTAGCCTGTTCCAGAGAGGCGGAGCTTGTCTCCAGATCGTTTATCAACTGGAACACTGCCGTTCGGACTTTTTCCATCGCTCTGGCTGTGGCGTCGCTTCGTTCCGTTATGGATCGGGCTTTTTCCGATGTCCTATCGGACTGGTTTCTGGCTTGTCCTATCATGTCCCTTTGGGCTTCGAGCATCAGGGCCAATGATCGGGCCAGTTCTCCAACTTCGTCTTTCGCCATAGGGCCGAAATCGCCCTCTCTGGCGGAAATATCTCCGCTTCCGGCTTTCCCTGCTATGGAAGCCACGTTTCTGACAGGGTCGGTTATCCTTCTGGATATATACCATATAAGACATGCCAAAAAGATCAGTGAGACAGCGGCGACCACAGCCAAGGTCACGGTGAGTTTCCTGATAGGAGCCATGGCCTTCCCCATGGGAAAAACCAGCTCGAATATCCAGGGTCTGTCCACTCCCTGTATGGAGATGGGGACGTATTGATGTAGCATAGATTCTCCCTGATGATCCGAGGTTATAGAGTAGGTTTTTTCCTGTAAGATCTCTTCTATGATTCGGTCTAGTTTGATGTTATCGCTTCTCTCTCCCAAGAGCTCATCCTCGGGAGATGCAACGTAGATTCCCTGATCGGTGAGGATGGAGGCGTAGCCGGTGTCCAGAGGGGTTATGTTTTCGACTATTTCCCTTATCCCTGAGAGTTCCAACTCAGAGTAAATGGCCCCTAGGAATTCACCTCTGTGTATTATGGGTATACCGTAGTCCACGACAGTGACCTTGTCGCCTTCGAATGTCCATGTAGCGGGAGGAAAGATCCTTGCCCTACCAGAGTCCTTTATATCGAGGTAAAAACCTCCCGGTTTCAGGTAGCCTCCCTGGGCTGTGCAGGGCTGTATGGTGGCCTTTGACCCTGAGCGGGCGACCCACGGTGTGTATCTTCCGTCGTCGTTATATCCTGGTTTGCCTCTGTAGACATGGTCTTTGCCGTCGAGTAAGTTGGGTTCCCATACAGTGTATAGACCGAATATAAATGGGTCTCCTTCCAGGGTGCTCCTGAGCAGGCTGTCGTACTGTTCCCTGGTGGCTCCGGTTTCCCGGAGGCCGATAAATCCGTCCCGAAGTTTTTCTGCCGTCTGGGTGAGATGAATAAGGTCGTTTTGAACCTGGTTTGCATATCGAAAGGTAGTAGTCAGTACGTTGTCCTCCAGTTGGCTCATGTAGGTTTTCCTGACTGCCGTTCCTACCACCGATATGACGGTTAAAAAGACCAGCGTTACCGGTACGATGATCCAGAGCGACATTTTTCCTCTGAGGCTCATATATATTCCTCCGATCGAAATCTCTTTAAGGGCATCTCTAAAAACGCTGATCCTCGTAGAGGTCGTCCCGACGGAGCCCGTTCGAGCCCGTCTTTTCGACCTGCCGTCGTGTAGTACGAATGGGGCGACAGGACGTCGCCCCAAGCCGAGGGGGCACAGGACGTGCCCTCCGAGACGGTCCGTACGAAACAGGCAGGTCGAAAAGACGCTCGGGCGAGACAGGGCGCAGGCGGGACGACCTCTACGAGGAGACCCGAACGTTAGTTTTTAGAGGTGCTCTTAAGGGAATTGAGAATCAAGTTTCCCGTTAAAATATACCAGGGGGTATGACCTAAAGGCATCCTTACATGCGTGATTCATGACGTAAAGTTTTTCGTGATTTTGTTTCCGACCGATGCAGTCTAGGCGGTGTAGTGTTTTTTGCCCCTTCCGCCGAAAGAAAAACGCAACCTTTAAATCTGAGGTCTCTGTTGGGTCTTGTTGGCTTTTTACAGAACCTGTAAAATAGGCCTCATCGTTGTCATCGTCCTCATAAAATAAAGGAGTTGAGATCTGTCTATGGAATCTACGATGATTCTCGGAATCGCTGCGGGGCTGGTCTTCGGCGTCGTAGGCGGTCTCCTGATTTCCAGATATCTCGGTGGAAAGCACCTCGCCAACGCTCAAAGGCAGGCGGACCAGTTGTTGAAAAAGGCCGTCAAGGACGGGGAGCACCACAAGAGGGAAATGCTCTCGGAGGTAAAAGAAGAGATCTTCGAGATGAAGCAGGAGACGGAAAACGAGATTAAGGAGAGAAGAGGGGAACTTCAGAGGTCCGAGAGACGTCTGGAGCAGAAGGAGGAAAACCTCGAACGGAAGCTCGACAAGGTCGGTCGTCGTGAAGAGGACCTCAAGAACAAGCTCGATTCGGCGGAGAAGAGGCTTCAGGAGATAGAGAGTCTCAAGCAGGATCAGCTGGTGAAGTTGGAGGAGGTCGCTCAGCTCAACAGAGACGACGCCAGAGATATCCTGATGAAGGACGTCGAAGAGAAGGCCCAGCACTCTCTAGGTCTTCTGGTCAAGGATCTTGAGGAGAAGGCCCGCAGGGAGGCTTCCCGAAAGGCCAGGGAGGTCATAGTCACGGCGATTCAACGCTGTGCTGTGGAGTATTCCTCCGATGTGTCGGTCAGCGTGGTAAACCTTCCTTCCGACGAGATGAAGGGGCGCATAATTGGCAGAGAGGGCAGAAATATTAGGGCCTTCGAGACCGAGACGGGAGTCGATCTCATAGTGGACGATACCCCGGAGGCGGTTACCATAAGCTGTTTCGATCCGGTTCGGCGGGAGATAGCTAGGCTGGCTTTGGAGAGGTTGGTCACCGATGGCAGGATACATCCCGCCCGTATCGAGGAACTCATCCAGAAGGCAACCGAAGAGGTGGAGGAGTCCATCATGGAGGCCGGGGATCAGTGTCTGCTTGATCTGGGCGTCAAGCATATGCATACGGATCTTATCAGGCTGATAGGGTCTCTCAGATATCGCTACAGCTACGGTCAGAACGCCCTTCAGCACAGCATGGAGGTCGCCCATATATCCGGTATCATCGCGGCTGAACTGGGTGCAGACGAGGAACTGGCCCGAAGAGCCGGGCTGCTTCACGATATCGGTAAGGCAGTGGACCACAAGATAGAGGGCCCCCATGCCGTAATAGGAGCCGATCTGGCGAAGAGATACAACGAGTCTCCGGAGATAATAAACGCCATAGGGTCCCATCACGAGGACATGGAGGTCCAGTCGATCTACGACGTTATAGTGGCCGCCGCCGACGCCATCAGTGCGGCCAGGCCAGGTGCTCGTAGAGAGAGTCTGGACGCCTATGTCAAACGTCTGGAGAAACTGGAGACGTTGGCTAAGTCCTTCAAGGGCGTGAGCAAGGCCTTCGCTATTCAGGCCGGCAGGGAGGTCAGGGTGATGGTGGCTCCCAACGTATCGGACGAGGGAGTCATAGCCAAACTGGCTTTCGACATTGCCAAGAAGATAGAGGAAGAGATGAAGTATCCGGGACAGATAAAGGTGACCGCTATCAAGGAGTTCCGATCGGTGGAGTACGCCAAGTAGATGAGAATTCTCTTCATAGGCGATATGGTTGGTAAACCGGGCCGTAGGATGGTATCCGAGTCACTCCCTTACCTTCGAGCGAAGGAGGGCCCCTTCGATTTCATCCTGGCCAACGGCGAGAACGCCGCGGCCGGAAGGGGGCTCACCGCCAAGGTCGCGGAGGAGCTCTTCGATATGGGGATAGACGGTCTTACCTCGGGAAATCATATCTGGGATAAAAAGGAATTTATTCCGTTTTTGGACGAGGAGTCTCGAGTTGTCCGTCCGGCGAACTATCCTCCGGGATGTCCCGGCAGCGGGGTTATGGTCTTACGGAAGGGAGATCTCTCCCTGGGGGTTGTCAATCTTCAGGGGAGGGTCTTCATGCCTTCTACAGATTGTCCCTTCAGGAAGATCGACGAGCTCCTGGGTGATATGGACGGAATGCCCGTATTCGTGGATCTTCACGCCGAGGCGACATCGGAGAAGAAGGTCATGGGCGCTTATCTGGACGGGCGGGTCTCCGTGTTGGTGGGAACTCATACTCACGTGCAGACCGCCGACGAGGAGGTCTTACCGAGGGGAACTGCCTATATCTCCGACGTGGGGATGACTGGATCTTTCTCAAGCGCTATCGGCATGACCGTCGAGAGCGTTATGCCCAAGTTCCTCACAGGTCTTCCCTCTCGGTTCGAGGTGGCGACGGAGGATCTGAGACTCAACGGTGTGGTGGTGGACGTGGATTATGAGACCGGGATAGCCCTGGACATTAGAAGAGTTTCGGTTAAGTGGGAAGAATGGCTTTGAATCGATAGTTCAAGGTTCAATTTAAAAATATGAGGACTGACGGAGGGCTCCGATCGGGGCCCTCCGTTTCGTTCTTTATTCCATCAGCATATACGGGGAAGTAGCTCGCCTACGGGCATATCGACGACCCTCATACCTCCTGCCTTGGTTCTCATTCCCACCATGGATGGATGTCCCTCGACCACCGTGCCTATCGAAGTCGCCTGGATCCCGGAGGGATGGGCCCTGAGGATCTCGATTATCCGGTCCTCGTCGTCCGGTGAGTAGGCGATCAGGGCGCATCCTTCGCAGGCCAGATGGAGGGGGTCGAAACCTAGTATGTCGCAAACCGACGACACCTCTTCGTCTATGGGTATAGACGATTCGTCTATCTCAATTCCCAGTCCGGTTCCCTCCGCCCATTCGCACAGGGTGGTGCCCAGTCCTCCTCTGGTGCAGTCCCTCATGGCCCTTACGCCTGGAAGTACAGCCAGCGGCTTTACGAGAGGCCAAAGCGGAGCACAGTCGCTGGAGAGCCCCTCCACGTTCAGGTCGAATCTGATCGAGCCTATGGTGGCTCCATGCCTACCTATGGAAGTCGTGACGGCTAGCCTGTCGCCGGGCTTTATGTGGTCCATTCCCAGAGGTTTTCCTAACGGTTGCCCCATGGACGCTACCGTTAGGAAAAGGCCGTCGACTGTTCCCTTGGGAACTACCTTGGTGTCTCCCGCCGCAAGTTTCACTTCAAGCCCGTGACACACCGACGCGGCGCTCCTGCCGTATCTCAATAGTTCCTCTTCGTCCAGCCCCTCCTCGGCGATGACGCTTAGGGTGACGAACTTGGGTTCTATTCCACGGACCGCCAGATCGTTGGTTCCACCGCATATGGCCAATTTCCCTATATTTCCTCCGGGAAAATCCATGGGCGACACGGTGAAGCCGTCTATGGTGACGGCCCATTCCGGAGAGATCATGGTGCAGTCTTCCAGGTCTCTCTGGACGTTTACGTCGTCGAATTGAGCCTTGAATTTTCCTATCAGCTCGGAGGTAAGCCTTCCTCCGCTTCCCTGGCCCAGGTTCAGCTTTCCCACTTGAGGTCTCCCTTTCTTCCATATCTGTACCAAGCCGAACAGGTCCCCTCGCTGGAAACCATACAGGGGCCTACCGGGGTTACCGGCGTGCATCCTGTTCCGAAGAGGGGGCATTCCTTGGGAGTTATGGTTCCCGAGAGGATATCTCCGCACCTGCATCCATTCGGTTCAGGTACGTTCCTGACGGCGACGTCGAATTTTCTAGATCCATCCCAGAGGGAATATTCTTCCTTTATGGACATGCCCGATTCGTCTATCGGACCTATTCCTCTCCACGCGGATGTGCTCGTGTCGAATACTCGGTCCATCAGATCGACGGCCTTGACGTTGCCCTCCGGCCTCACCGCTTTTTCGTAGCGGGAGGTCAGAGATGGACGATTTTCGCATATCTGTTCCAGCAGGTCCACCAAGGCCAACATTATCTCGTCCGCCTCGAAGCCAGCTACCGTGCAGGCTATTCCGTGTTTTTCAGGAATGAATTTAAACGGTTCGTGCCCTAGAATTACCGCTACGTGGCCGGGCAATAGAAAGCCGTCGACCCGGTTTCCGTCGGCTTTTGAGAGCACTTCAAGTGCCGGAGGCACTCTTTTGTGCAGACATAGGACCGACAGGTTCTCTAGTTTCCTTTTTCGCGCTTCTATCAGCAGTGCCGCCGTCGCCGGTGCGGTGGTCTCGAATCCTACCGCTAGAAAAACTATCTCCTTGTGGGGCATCTCCTCGGCCATCCTCAGGGTTTCCATGGCCGACAGTACCACCCTCACGTCGGATCCCGTGCCTCTGAGCTCCCCTAAGGTACCGTTCGATCCGGGAACCCTCATCATGTCCCCATAGGTAGCCATGACGACGTTTTTCCTCGTGGCCAATTCGATGGCTCCGTCTATCTCCCCCTGAGATGTTACGCATACCGGACAGCCTGGGCCGGATATCAGTTTGAGATCTTCCGGGAAAAGAGATCTCAGCCCCTGTCTGAAGATCGATACGGTGTGAGTTCCGCAGACCTCCATGATGGTCGTCGGCCTTTTTGTCAGCTTTTTCAGGGCCGAGGACAGCAGTTTTGCCCTATTTGAACTCATCGATTTCCTCTCCGGCGAGCTCTCTTATTTTGTCCCACATGGCCGTCAGTTCCTCCGAGTCCTCCTGAGAGACCTTCTCTATGGCGAAGCCAGCATGGACCAATACCGTGTCTCCTACGGCAGGATCGTCTACGAGATCGGTCCTGATCTCTCTGACTATCGCTCCTGCCTTAGCCATCGCCGATCCATCCTGAGCCAAATCGATTATGACGTGCGGTACTGCAAGGCACATGGATTTCTCCCCTTTCCTATGTCGACGCTTACCCTATTGTACAACTCTTCGTGGATTTTACATGTAGATCTTTTTTTTGATGAAACCCACTGTTCTAAAATGCATACTATGGTGTATAATGCGGTCAGATCCATCTAAACGACGAATTCAGATAATTTGCTTGGTTCTCTGTCTTCTTTATGTCTCGTCGTTTATCATTTCCTCGAAGAAGGAGGTGTCGAGAGCCGGTTACGATGTAGGTCTATAAGAGGGGTATTTTTTTCGGGATCTGTATTATTCACCCTAAAAGGAGGTAAGGGTTTATGGCGAATCAGGTAGAGCAGCAGAGAGAACAGTGGGGAAGCAAGATAGGCTTTATTCTCGCCGCGGCGGGATCCGCCGTCGGTCTGGGAAACATATGGAAATTTCCTTACGTTACGGGTACGAACGGCGGCGGAGCCTTCGTCGTAATATACGTGGCCATGGTCGCCTGTATCGGTTTTTCCGTCATGTTGGCGGAGTTGGTCATAGGCCGTAACGCCCAGCTCAACGCGGTCGGCTCTTTCAAGAAAATAAAGGGCGGCGCCTGGCCGGCGGTAGGTTGGTTGGGGCTCGCCTGCGGCGCTCTCATCCTCTCCTACTACGGTGTCGTAGGAGGCTGGACTATAAAGTATATCCTCCACTCGTTTACCGGGCTCATGGAGCTTGCCGCAGCCGGTCAGGCTGGAGATGCCTTCGGAGGCTTTATCTCCAATCCCATAATGGTAATACTGTATCAGGCTCTGTTCATGTTCATCACCATCTGGGTCGTCTACAGAGGGGTCGGCGAGGGGATAGAGCGTTACTGCAAGGTCCTCATGCCCGGGCTTTTCATCCTTCTGATAGTTCTAATCGGACGTTCCGTCACTCTGGAGGGAGCAGGGGAGGGTATCTCATTCTACCTCAAACCCGATTTCTCTAAGGGGCATCTCTAAAAACTCCCCTAACTGGCAGGGAGAAAAACCCCTGTTTAGGCTGGGATGTTAAAATACCGGTTGTAACCAAAAATTCTCGAGAAGGGATGGGATCCCCTTGAAACAGCGGAGCCTCTTTGCGGAAGAAATAGCCTACGATAGCCTTGAAAAGGTGAACGATCCACTGGTACGAATAGAGAAAGCGGTGGACTGGTCCATCTTCGAGCAGCCGTTGAAGGACTTCCGCGAAGGGCTCAGACAGAAGGATTCTCTGGGAGGAAGAAAGCCCTTCCCTCCTCTTCTCATGTTCAAGATCCTGGTGCTTCAGGCACTGTACAACCTGTCGGACGACGCAATGGAGTTTCAGGTAAGGGACAGGCTTTCCTTCAGACGTTTTCTCGGCCTCTCCCTGGAAGCCAAAGTCCCTGATGCCAAGACTATATGGCTTTTTCGGGAGCAGCTGACCAAGGCGGAACTGATGAAGCCTCTGTTCGATCTTTTTGACGGTCACATCCGTAAAAGCGGCTTCGAGGCAAAAAAAGGGCAGATAGTGGATGCCTCCATAGTGAAGGTCCCGATCCAGAGGAACAAACGGGATGAAAACCGCAAGATCAAGGATGGAGAACCACCGGAAGACTGGCCCGACAACAAGAGATCTCAAAAAGACACCGATGCCAGGTGGACGAAGAAAAACGGCAAAAGCTCCTTCGGCTACAAGAACCACATAGAGATCGACTCTCAGAACAAGATCATCCGTAAATACAGCGTAACCGAGGCATCGGTCCACGACAGCAATGTATTCGAGGAACTCATCGATCCCAGTAACAGCAGCAAAGACGTCTATGCCGACTCAGCTTATAGAAGCCATGAGAAAATCTCTTGGCTTGAGGAACAAGGCTACAGACCGAAGATCCAACGAAAAGGATACAGAGGCAAACCCATCACGTGGTGGGAAAAACAGGGTAACAGAACAAGATCCAAAGTCCGAAGCCGAGTGGAGCACGTCTTTGGAGCCCAAACCATGAAGGCCGGCAACCTGATAGTTCGAACTATCGGGAAAGCCAGAGCTTCAACCGCTATAGGACTGAGAAACCTGGCCTATAACATCGTTCGATTCTCGTTCCTGATGATGAAGTCAGGGGCGATATCTGCCGTGCCCAAATGACGGTAAAAGCCGAGTTGTTCAGGTCACCGGAGCGACAATAGAGAATCATCTTAACGCTGATTTAGCCTAATTTGTCGCTGTTTCTGGTCTGTGGCTTTTTTGTCTGCTTAGACCGCTAAATATGGGGTTGCTAGAGGTGCCCTAAGGTTACTGCCGGTACGGTTCTCGCCGCTTTGGGACAGGCGTTCTTCTCCCTCTCCCTCGGGATGGGCTGTATGATAACCTACGGCAGCTACCTTCAGAAGGACATCAGCCTTCCCGGAGCGGCTGCACAGGTCTGTTTCCTCGATACGATGGTCGCCTTGCTCGCCGGTCTGGTCATATTCCCGGCGGTCTTCGCTTTCGGCGTCGAGCCAGGAGCGGGACCTGGTCTCACCTTCATAACCCTGCCTGGGATATTCGCCCAGATGCCGGGAGGAATGATATGGTCTGCCCTGTTCTTCCTGCTTCTCTTCGTGGCGGCTCTCACCTCTGCCATCTCCCTTCTGGAGGTGGCCTGCGCCTACTTCATAGATAAAGGCTGGAGCCGTGCCAAGGCTGCCTGGACCATGGGTACGCTGATATTTCTCCTTGGTATACCCTCCGGCATATCCCTCGGAGGCGGTCTCAAGATAGCCGGCAAGGACTTCATGGACGTGGCCGGTTTCTTCACAGACCAGATAATGATGCCTCTTGGCGGGATGCTGATATCCATCTTTGTCGGATGGGTCATAGCCGACGTCGCCAAGGACGAGGTCACTGGAAACGGCAGGATCCCTGTGTTCGCCGGATTCGACATATGGATGATCTTCGTCAAGTTCGTCTCGCCCCTGGCCATCCTCTACATCTTCGTGACCGGGCTCAAATGGTGACGATATAACCGAATTGTAGGAATCTAGGGGCCCGGCATGCCGGGCCCCTAAGTCTTTGATATTCTTTTTCTCTTGACGGAACTTGTCGTTGGTGTACAATAGTCGTTGTTGGAATGGAGTCTACCCCTATATAACGATAACAAGGAGCTGATCTTCGTGATTGAACTGGATAAGGATAACTTTGACGCCGAGGTAAAGGAAAGCGATCTTCCCGTAGTGGTGGATTTTTGGGGTCCCAAGTGCACCCATTGTCTGGCCCTTATGCCCGGAGTGGAGAAGCTTGCCGAGGAGTTCGACGGTAAGGTTAAGTTTTGCAAGGTTAACATTCAGGGTAACCGCCGTGTGGCCATAGCCCACAAGGTTATGGGACTTCCCGCCTTTCTCTTCTGGAATGGCGGCGAGGAGAAGGCCCGCATGAGTGGAGATGCCGTGACTATCGAGCAGATCAAGGCAGAGATCGAGAAGCTTCTGTAATTTATAATGTTTATCGGTTTAATTGGGGGGCGGCTTCTAAGGCCGTCCCCAATTAATGTTTTCTTGTTTTGCTCCACGAGCCTAAAAATAAAGATATTTTTTTCACAGAAAAAACCTTGACGGCCTGTACTTTTCCGGTACAATCTGAAGTGTACGGATGAACGTCGCAAGAGAGACCTCTCTATATCCATGCTTTCTTGGAATGGAGGCGCCGAAGGTGCAAGGCCGGTATGCGGTCGAAACTCTCAGGCAAAGGGATTGCGACGGGACGTTACTCTGGAATAGGCTAAAAGGCCATACGACAGAGACGAACTTCTCCAAAATAGGGGTGTTTGTTCTTGAACTGTCGTATGGTATTTATAACCAATAATCCCGCTTTTTCCTCTCTTCATCAGGAGGGGCTCGAGTTGATCTTCCTGGATGGCTCCGCTTATGACGTAGTCGTCGCCGCAAGGGATCGCATTCACTTGGGCTGGACCCTCCTCAATCATCCTCTCTACGGAAATTTCAGACCTTATCATCAGCCGTTTCGATCTATGTTTCTCCGAGCTCCTATGGACCAATCTCGTCCTGCGGTCGACGAGACCTCGTTGTCTTTGGTCGAGAAGGCCATAGAGGTCTATCTGTCCTGCTCGGACCGATGGCTGATTCCCGATGAGACTCCCGAAGTCATGTATAGAGATTGTTCCATTTTGGACTACGATCTTATGAAAGAAACCCTCTACAAAGAGGGCGTCCTGCGATAGATATCCGTGATATCACTAAAAGGAGGTGACCGTGGCTCGGTAGGCATCTCTCTTGAAAGGTTTTTCTTTGAGAATCAGTTTCCCCGTGTCGCGAGGAGGTATGTGGTCATGGCTAAGGCCAAGGGCGTTAATTCTATATGCTTGTGGTCCTCGAAAGCCTTGAGGAGTTCCCTGTTGCTAGGGGGTTGAGTCGCCCTCTCCGGTTCCCGGTTCGGGAGCCAGGACTCCTTCCTCGAGGTGTTCGGTACCGTTTTCGCCGCTTTGCCGTCATGACGAAGGTGAGCGGAGGAGCGGGCGGTATCGTTCGTTTCGCCGCTTCAGGCGCGTCGTTCGTCTTTTCGTTCGACGTTGATTTTTAGAAGGGGGGAGTCGCTTTGAAACTCGAACTCCATAAGGTGAAGGTTAACAAGCTGGTTTTCGGTGAGAAGACCTCCGTTAAAGACGGTGTCCTCACCATCAACAAGCAGGAAATGATCGATATGCTCTCCGGTATCGAGGGAGTCGCCGATCTCGACCTGGATCTGGCGCATCCCGGGGAGAACGTTCGTATCCTTCCTGTGAAAGACGCTATCGAGCCTCGTTGCAAGATAGAAGGTACCAACGAGGTGTTCCCCGGCTGGATCGGTGACGTCGATCCTGTCGGAGAGGGAAAAACCCTCGTCCTGGATGGCGCGGTGGTACTGACCACCGGTCGTCTCGTAGCCCCTCAGGAGGGTATCGTGGACATGTCCGGTCCCGGTGCCGACTACACTCCTTTTTCCAAGACCAACAACCTGGTGGTCGTCATCACTCCAGACGAGGGAGTCGAGCTCCACGCCCGTGAGGCCGCCTGCCGCGAGGTCGGTCTGAAGTCCGCCCATTATCTCGCCAAGTGCTGCAAAGACGCCGTGGCGGATAACGTGGAGACCTACGATTTCCCCGCTTTTACCGAGTCCATGAAAGCGCATGAAGGTCTTCCCAAGGTTGCTTACGTCTACATGCTTCAGACTCAGGGCCTTCTTCACGATACGTGGGTATACGGCGTCGACGCCAAGAAGATAATCCCCACCATGATCAGCCCTACCGAGGTTATGGACGGAGCGATCATCTCCGGAAACTGCGTCTCCGCCTGCGATAAGAACAATACCTACGTCCACCTCAACAATCCCGTCATAAAGAACCTTTACGCCCACCACGGGAAGGATTTCAACTTCGTCGGAGTGATCATCACCAACGAGAACGTCACCCTGGCGGACAAGAAGCGCAGCTCTTCCTATGCGATCAAGCTGGCCAAGATGCTGGGCGTCGACGCCGTGGTCATCTCAGAGGAAGGTTTCGGCAATCCCGACGCCGACCTTGTGATGAACTGCTGGAAGGCCGAGAGGGCTGGAATAAAGACCGTTCTCATCACCGACGAGTATGCCGGTCGCGACGGTGCCAGCCAGTCTTTGGCCGACTCCTGCCCCGAGGGCGATGCCTGCGTGACCGCCGGCAACGCCAATCAGCTGATCATGCTTCCTCCTATGGAGAAGGTCATAGGTGAGCTTCCCGTCGCCGACGTCATCGCCGGAGGTTTCTTCGGAACCCTTCAGGAAGACGGCAGCCTCGAGGTGGAGATCCAGGCTATACTGGGAGCCACCAACGAGCTCGGTTTCAACAAGATCGGCGCTTACACCATATAAGAGGTTACCACCGACGTCCATGTGCCTTAGGCACTTGAGGAAACATAATTACGCATAGAAGGAGGTGCTGCTGATATGGGTAAGTTGGCCGGAAAAAAACTCATCCTTCTGGGCGAACGCGATGGCGTTCCCGCCCCGGCGATGGAGGCCTGCTTCAAGAACAGCGGCGCGGAGGTTATTTTCGCGGCGACCGAGTGTTTTGTCTGAACGGCCGCCGGAGCGATGGACCTGCAGAACCAGCAGCGTGTTAAAGACGCTGCCGAGAAGTACAACCCCGAGGATCTCGTGGTCGTACTGGGATCGTCCGATGCGGAAGGCGCAGAGATCTACGCCGAGACCGTTTGCAACGGAGATCCGACCTATGCAGGGCCACTTGCTGGCGTCCAGTTAGGACTTGCCGTTTACGATATATTCGACCAGGAAATCCGCGAAGAGGCAGACCCGGAGGAGTGGGAGAACCAGATCAGTATGATGGAGATGGTTCTCGAGCCAGAAGCTCTCGCCGAGGCCGTTAAAGGTATGCGGGAGCAGTACTCCAAGTACTCCCTGTAGCCCTGTGAGTAAGGAGGGGAACAAATGACCTATCGTGTGGTTCATTACATCAACCAGTTCTTCGCCGGCATCGGCGGGGAGGAAAAGGCAGACATCAAACCGGAGGTCCGCGAAGGCGTAGTCGGTCCCGGTATGGCTCTTAAAGGAGCTTTCAAGGGCGAGGCCGAGGTGGTCGCTACCATAATCTGCGGTGACAACTACTTCGCCGACAACATCGACTCGACCTCCGAGTTCGTGGCCGAGACCGTCAAGAAGTTCGAGGCCGACGGGTTCGTCGCCGGTCCGGGATTCAACGCCGGACGTTACGGCACCGCCTGCGGTGCTGTATGTACCGCCGTCGGAGAGAAGCTGGGTATACCCACAGTTACCGCTCTCTATCCCGAAAACCCCGGTGCCGAGATGTACAAGAAGGGTACCTACGTTATCGAGGCTGCCGACAGCGCTCGCGGCATGGGCAAAGCCGTGCCCGCCATGGCCTCTCTCCTGCTCAAGCTGATGAAAGGAGAGCCCATCGGGACCCCCGAGGAAGAAGGATACATCGAAAAGGGCGTCCGTATCAATATGTTCTACGAGAAGGTCGGCGCCGAGCGTGCCATCGACATGCTGATCAAGAAGCTCAAGGGCGAGCCCTTCAAGACCGAGTACAAGCTTCCTGTGTTCGACAGGGTAGATCCCCGTCCCGCCATCAAGGATATGGCTCACGCCAAGGTCGCTATTGTAACCTCCGGTGGTATAGTGCCTTTTGGCAACCCGGACCACATCGCCGCTTCCAGCGCTCAGAACTACGGCGAGTACGATATCACCGGGGTTCTGGATCTCAAGGAAGGCGAGTATCAGACAGCTCACGGCGGATACGATCAGACCTATGCCAACCAAGACGCCGACAGGGTCCTTCCTGTGGATGTCCTAAGAGATCTGGAGAAAGAGGGACGTATCGGTTCCCTTCACAATCTCTTCTACACCACCGTCGGTAACGGCACGGCCGTGGCAAACGCCAAGAAGTTCGGTGTAGAGATCGGGAATAAGCTGAAGGAAGCCGGCGTAGACGCCGTTATCCTGACCTCCACCTGAGGAACCTGCACGCGTTGCGGTGCAACGCTCGTGAAGGCTATCGAGGAGACCGCCGACGTTCCCGTGGTCCACATGGCCACCATCGTCCCGATATCCCTCAGCGTCGGTGCCAACAGGATCATTCCCACCGTCGCCATACCTCACCCTCTGGGAGACCCCAACATGTCTCCTGAGGACGAGAAGGTGCTTCGTCGTCACCTTGTGGACAAGGCTCTCGTTGCCCTGGAGACCGAGGTCTCAGAGCAGACGGTCTTCAAGGACGAGGACTAGTCACCTAGCTCAAATCAAGATAAACATCGCGGATCGCAGCTGTTACAGAGGAGAGAGACCCTTACGGGTCTCTCTCCTTTTTTATGAGTATGAGCGAAAGTATACTACAGCTCATTTCGTTCGTCAAAACCCCTTGCGCTGGAGAACTAAAATAAACATAACCCCCTCCTTGCCAACGAGGATCTCTCTAGTTTTTTAAATCATCGGTGTCTTTTAAATTTTGCGGCAAAAATGAAATTATGCCAAAGCAAGACTTTCTCGTGGATGGAATATACGGTTCTTTTTTCATTCCAACGGGTGTAGAATACAGAAAGTGAAGGCGAAAACGACGAATAAAAGAGGGCTATTCAGTCGTTTTCTCTCGTGATGATTTTTATATAAAAAAGAGAGGAGAGCGTCAATGAAACAAAAAGATATAAAATAATTACAAAAAATGACTTAATATGTTCTTTCGTGGAACGAGGAGGTTTCTACTATGGATCAACTTATGAGCATCGTGCAGGCAATCAACGGAATTCTCTGGGGTAAACTTCTCATCGTGTTCCTCTGCGGTACCGGTCTCTATTACACTTTGAAGCTTCGTTTCGTCCAGATCAGGAAATTCGGTGCGGTTATCAAGCAGACTTTCGGAGGTCTGACCCTCTGCGGCGAGAAGGCCGATGCCGAGGGTATGACGTCCTTTCAGTCCCTGGCTACCGCTATAGCCGCTCAGGTAGGTACGGGGAACCTTGCCGGTGCCGCAACTGCTATAGCAGCCGGTGGACCAGGCGCCATCTTCTGGATGTGGATCGCCGCCTTCTTCGGTATGGGCACGATCTTCGCAGAGGCCGTTCTGGCTCAGACCTACAAGGTCAGAGACGATCACGGACAGGTGACAGGCGGTCCCGCCTACTACATAAGGGACGGATTCGGTAGCAAATGGCTGGCCGGATTCTTCTCGATAACGATAATCCTTGCCTTGGGTTTCATCGGCAATATGGTTCAGTCCAACTCCATAGCCGATGCCTTCAACAGCGCTTTCGGCATTCCGACCATCTACGTTGGAATAGGCGTCGCCATCCTGGGTGCGTTGATCTTCTTCGGCGGGATTGGACGCATAGCCTCCTTTACCGAAAAGGTAGTTCCCGTCATGGCCGTCCTTTACCTTCTCGGCGGTCTCTACATACTGATAACTCAGGCGGCTAACTTTGTCCCCGCCGTTAAGATGATCTTCGTGGGTGCCTTCGACCCCAGAGCCGCTACCGGAGGACTTATCGGAGTCGGCGTCAAGGAAGCTGTTCGTTACGGTGTGGCCAGAGGGCTGTTCTCCAATGAGGCGGGCATGGGCTCCACCCCTCACGCTCACGCCGTCGCCAAGGTGAAGCATCCGGCCCAGCAGGGACTGGTGGCTATCATGGGCGTTTTCATCGATACCTTCATAGTCTTGAACATGACCGCTTTGGTCATTTTCTCTACCGGTGCTATCGACGGTCAGACCACCGGTATCGCCCTGACCCAGAGGGCTTTCGAGCTGGGGCTCGGTTCCTTTGGTAATCCCTTCATAGCTATCTGCCTCCTGTTCTTCGCTTTCTCCACGATAATAGGCTGGTATTTCTTCGGAGAGGCTAACATAAAGTTTCTCTTCGGTTCCAAGGGATTGACCCCCTACAGGATACTGGTCATGCTGTTTATCGTTTTAGGCGCCACTTTGAAGGTCCGCCTTGTATGGGAATTGGCCGATATGTTCAACGGTCTGATGGTCCTTCCGAACCTCATAGCCCTCATCGGGCTGGCGAAGGTCGTCAGCAGGGCCTTGGACGATTTCGAGTCGGACGGCACTTTGAAGACGAAATAGATGGTTTAGAGGCGGAGGATGTCCTTCGCCTCTTTTTTGTATTTTGTATTATTATTTGTGAAGCTTTAGCCAAACTTGACGAACGACCCCTGGGCGATGTATATGGTCTATAGACACTTCGTTTCCGGATGAAGGCAGTGGGAGAGTTCGATATATTCGAACGCCGAAGGGGCAAGGCTTAGAGCCGAAACTCTCAGGCACAAGGACCTCTGCTGGACGGACCTCTGAAAGACGCCGCCTCGGGGCTGTGCGACAGAGACACGCTTTTGCTTTGTCGTCAGGTTCCAGGTTGTCTTTTTTTCCCACCATCCATGACCTTGGAACCGACGACCTTGAGGAGTCCTAAATTGCAGGACCGAACAGTCGATCGGGAAGGTCTTTCCTATCTCGATATCTGTTTATAAAAACGAATATTCCGGTCCATGAGCCGGAGGTGGAGTTTTTCCTCAGGGCCCGAGGAAGAACCCCTCGTCGTGCCGCCAGAGGCGGTCGAGAGCAGTGGAGGTGAAGCTGATATGAAGACTCCAATGTTTCAAGATCACGTCGCATTAGGAGGGACGATGGTCGACTTCGGGGGATGGGAGCTACCGGTACATTACGCTCCTGGGATAAAGGACGAGCACAGAAACGTCAGGACCAAGGCAGGTCTTTTCGATGTCTCCCATATGGGGGAGTTCTGGATCACCGGTCCGGACGCTTTTTCTTTCGTGCAGAGCCTGGTATCCAACGATATATCCGTCATGTGCGACGGTCAGGTCCAGTACAACATGATGTGTTACCCCGAGGGAGGAGTTGTCGACGATCTGCTCGTCTATAAGGTATCGAACGACAGGTTCCTGCTGGTGGTCAACGCGTCCAACGTAGATAAGGATTTCGAGTGGGTGAAGTCCCACCTTTCTGGGGACGTCAAGGCAGAGAACGCTTCTCCCTCGACGGCCGAGGTAGCCCTGCAGGGGCCCTTGGCTCAGGAGATCCTTCAGACCATAGTGGACGTCGATCTGTCGGATATAGGCTTTTTCTTCTTCAGGGAGAACGTCTCGGTGGCAGGGGTAAAGGCCCTCGTCTCCCGTACTGGTTATACCGGAGAGGACGGTTTCGAGGTTTACGTGGACTGGGAAGAGGGATCTAAGGTCTGGAACGCCATTATGGAGGCAGGAAAGACTTTCGGTATATTGCCGATAGGGCTTGGGGCCAGGGACAGCCTGCGTTTTGAGGCCTGTCTCCCCCTCTATGGGCACGAGATAGACAGGGACATCACCCCGCTGGAGGCCGGACTGGGCTTCTTCGTAAAGCTGGATAGCTCGGATTTCATAGGGTCCGAGGCCTTGAGAAAAATGAAGGCCGAAGGCCTTCCGAGAAAGACGGTTGCACTGAAGATGGTCGATAAAGGGGTTCCTCGTCACGGTTATCCCGTATCGGTCGACGGTCGAGAGGTCGGTCACGTTACAACCGGAGGTTATTCTCCTACATTGGAGGAGAACATCGCCCTTGCCCTAGTGGAGGCCAGCTCCGCCGAGGTCGGAGGAAAGATGAACGTCGTGATCAGAGGCAAGGATAAGGCGGCGGAAGTCGTCAAGAAGCCTTTTTACAGAAAAAACTATAAAAAGTAGAGGAGGATTACGTCATGGCCGAGATCAAAGCAGGACTTAAGTACACCAAGGAGCACGAGTGGATAAAGGTAGAAGGAGAGAAGGGCTATGTAGGCATCTCCGATTACGCCCAAAACGCCATGGGAGATATCGTATTCGTAGAGCTTCCCGAGGTTGGCCAGGATGTGTCGGCCGGAGGAGATCTTTGTGTGGTCGAATCCGTCAAGGGAGCCAACGACGTCTACTCTCCGGCTTCCGGAAAGATAACCGAGGTCAACGAGGATCTGGAGGACTCGCCAGAGAAGATCAACGAAGACCCCTTTGGGAGCTGGATAGCCTTGGTGGAACTGAGTGACCTGTCCGAATTGGACGGTCTGATGGACGAAGAGGCCTATCGTAGTTACTGCGAAGGGCTGGAGTAGTCGGAAGTCGGAGGAATGTATGAGATATATACCGAATACCAATGACCAACGGTCGGAGATGTTGAGGACCATCGGCGCAGGGTCGGTAGACGATCTCTTCTCCGATCTTCCCGCCTCCGCCGTATTCGAAGGAAAGCTCGATCTTCCAGAACCAATGTCGGAGATGGAGCTGATGAAACATCTCAACGAGCTGGCAGGGAGAAACGTCGATGCCTGTTCCCAAACGTGTTTTCTAGGAGCGGGGGTCTACGATCATTTCGTCCCTCTGGTGGTGGATCACATCATCTCCAGGGAGGAGTTCACCACCAGTTACACGCCCTATCAGCCCGAGATCAGCCAAGGGACCCTACAGGCCATATTCGAGTATCAGTCCATGGTTTGCTCTCTTACGGGCATGGAGGTGGCAAATGCCTCCATGTACGACGGGGCCAGTTCTATAGCAGAGGCTGCCTTCATGGCCTGCGCTTCCACCAAGAGAAACGTGGTCTTGGTCGCTCGATCGGTTCATCCCCACGGTAGAGCCGTTCTGGAGACCTATGCCAGCCTCAGAGGGATTACGGTCAGGGAGATCGGCTATTCCGACGGTACTTTAGACATGGGAGATCTCAAGGGTAACCTCTCCGACGAGGTCGCCGCCGTGATAGTCCAGTCTCCTAATTTTTTCGGCTCCCTGGAGGACCTGAAAGCCCTGGCCGACGAGGCCCACGGCGTCAAGGCCCTGTTCGTCGCTGTGTCGGACCTTCTGGCTCTGTCGGTCCTTGAGGCTCCCGGCAGGTTGGGCGCCGACGTGGTTGTAGGTGACGGTCAGAGCGTTGGAAACGCCATGAATTTCGGGGGGCCTCATTTCGGATTTTTTGCCACTACTCAGAAACTGATGCGCAAGATGCCCGGGCGAATAGTGGGGGAGACCTTGGACCGCAACGGTAAGAAGTGCTATGTCTTGACCCTTCAGGCCAGAGAACAGCATATCCGTCGGGAGAAGGCATCATCCAACATATGTTCGAACCATAGCCTGAACGCTCTAGCCTCGGCGGTGCATATGTCCCTCATGGGACTGTCCGGCATGAAAGAGGCGGCGAACCAGTCTCTTCTTAAGGCTGCCTATGGAAAGGAGAGGCTTATCGAGACCGGATCGTTCCGTTCCGCCTTCGACGGGCCCTTTTTCAGGGAGTTCGTGGTCTTTTCCGACGAGGCTCCCAAGTCGATAAACGACAGGCTCCTCTCTGAGGGGATGATCGGAGGCTACGATCTTTCCAAAGACTATCCCGAGCTGGAAAATGCCTGGCTGGTGGCAGTTACGGAAAAAAGAACCAAAGACGAGATAGACCGTTTCGTCTCAGTAGCGAGGGGGGAGTAGAGAGATGCTCAGCCAGGAAAAACTCATATTCGAGAAGAGTCGTAAGGGCCGTGTCGGAGTATCCCTTCCTCGGTGCGACGTTCCGGGAGATCCTTCTACCCTTTTGCCCGAGTCGTTTCGCCGGTCCGAGGCTCCTTCTCTTCCCGAGGTATCCGAGGTCGACGTAGTTCGCCATTTCACCAATCTCTCCCAGTTGAACTTCGGGGTGGACGAGGGATTCTATCCTTTGGGCTCATGTACGATGAAGTACAACCCGAAGCTAAACGAAAACGCGGCTAGGCTGTGCGGTTTTTCCAACATCCACCCACTTCAGGCGGAGAAGACCGTTCAGGGAGCTCTGAAGCTAATGTACGATCTGTCGACCATGTTATGCGAGATAACCGGTATGGCAGGCATGACCCTTCAGCCCGCGGCAGGAGCTCACGGAGAGCTCACAGGGGTTTTCCTGATAAAGGCCTATCATCGTAAAAACGGAGACGAGGGAAAGAGAACCAAGATAATAGTTCCCGACTCCGCCCATGGGACCAACCCCGCTACCGCTTCCGTCGCGGGATACGACGTGGTAGAGGTGGCATCCAACGATAGAGGCAACGTGGATATAGAGGCCCTCAAGGCAGTGGTGGGCGAGGATACCGCCGGCATAATGCTGACCAACCCGAACACCCTGGGCCTGTTTGAAAAGGATATCCTGGAGATCGCCGAGATCGTTCACGGTGCCGGTGGTCTGCTCTATTACGACGGAGCTAACGCCAATGCCATTTTGGGCAAGATAAGGCCGGGAGATATGGGATTCGACGTACTCCATCTAAATCTCCACAAGACCTTCAGCACCCCTCATGGAGGAGGAGGTCCCGGGTCTGGACCGGTCGGTGTCAGCCAGAGGCTTCTGCCGTTTCTGCCGACTCCAGTCGTGGTGGAGAAGGGCGACGGCTATTCCCTGGATTTCGATCTTTCGGATAGCATAGGAAAGGTCCGGTCTTTCTACGGTAATTTCGGGGTCCTGGTGCGGGCCTACGCCTACATAATGTCCATGGGAGCCGAAGGACTTTTGTTGGCCTCGGAGAACGCCGTCCTGAACGCCAACTACATAATGAAGAAGCTCGAAGGAGAGTTCGATATCCCCTTCTCGGACGTGCCCTGTAAGCACGAGTTCGTCATATCCGGCGAGAAACAGCATGATGAAAACGGCGTATCCACCCTTGATATGGCCAAGAGGCTGATAGATCACGGGGTACATCCACCGACGATATACTTTCCCCTCATCGTTCACGAGGCTATGATGGTCGAGCCCACCGAGACCGAGGGCAAAGAGACGCTGGATAGATTCGTCGACGCCATGATCGAGATAGCCAAGGAGGCCAAGGAGAAACCGGAGATCTTCCACGATGCCCCCTATACCACGGTGGTCTCCCGACTCGACGAGACTCGGGCGGCGAGGAAGCCGGTTCTCCGCTGGACCGAGGACAAAGGTTAAGGAGCGTTATATGATTTACGACCTCGTTATCCTGGGAGGAGGGCCCGGCGGCTACAGAGCTGCCGAGCTCGCCTCCCGAGAGGGATTCAAGACCGCGCTGGTGGAGAAGGACCGACTGGGGGGAACCTGTCTCAACAGAGGCTGTATCCCGACTAAATCCTACTATTCCGACGTGGTCGGAAAGCTTGGTTCCCTGGATGCCATGTGGGAGAAAAAGGAGAAGGTTGTGGATAAACTCCGAAAGGGAGTTTCCACCCTTATGAATCGCTCCTCCGTCGATGTGATAGAGGGAGAGGGGCGTATAACGGACGTGTCTCAAGATGTCAAAAGACTTTCCGTGACCACTGAAAAAGGCGAGGTCGTCCTGGAGTCCAAGAGGCTTTTGATCGCGGTGGGGGCTATGTCTCGGCCTCTGAGTTTTCCCGGAAGCGATCTTGAAGGGATCGTCGGAGGCGACTGGGCGGTCACGGACAGAGCCCTCTGGGATCCTTCCTTCGAGGACGGGGCCGAGTCGGTCGCCGTCGTAGGTGCCGGGGTCATTGCTGTCGAGCTTGCCTGCATATTGAAGGAGATGGGCAAGGAAGTGACCTTGCTCAAACACTCGGATCAGATCCTTCGACGCAGCGACGGCGAGATAAAGAAGAAGGTCAATCAACTGGTCAAAAAAAGGAAGATACCCACCGTGGATTTCTTTCGCATCGAAAAGGTCGCTCGGGAGGACGGCAGGCTGACCGTATTCGGAGAAGCCCAGGGTGAGTCGATGGAGATCGGCTGCGACAGGCTCATATTGGCGGCCAGCATGGTCCCGATCCTGAAGGGGTACGGCTTGGAGGAGAGTGGCATAGCTTTTTCCGATAAGGGTATCACTGTAGACGAATTCATGGAAACCTCGGTACCGGGAGTCTACGCCGTAGGCGACTGTACCGGCGGAGCGATGTTGGCTCACCTGGCGGAATATCAGGCTTTATCCGCGGTGGAGCACATGGCTGGCAGGGAATACAGGATAAACCCCGACGCAATTCCATCCTGTATCTTCTTCGACCCCGAGATAGCTTCAGTAGGGCTCACCGAGGAGGAGGCCATGGAGAGAGGTCTGGAGTTCGTGGTGGGCAGGGTGTTCTTCGTCGCCAACGGTATGGCTCTGGCCATGGATCGTTCCGACGGATTCGTAAAGGTTCTGGCCGATCGAGAAAGCGGCAGGATGTTGGGTGTCCACATAATAGGCCCCGAGGCGGCCACTCTGATATCAGAGGCGGCATTAGCGGTCGACAGAGGGTTGACCGTAAAAGAGGTGGCCTATACAGTTCACCCTCATCCTACCTTGAGCGAGTGTTTCAAGGACGCTCTCTTCAGAATACTCGAGGAGATTTGAGCCCCCCTACGAGGTTGGGTTATGTTCCTTTCGGTTATATCCGAAACAGATAGTGGGACGAACCCTTTTTAGGAGGTGAGGCACATGGATATGGGTATGGTTCAGAGCGTGTCTGGAATGAAGCAGGCGGAAACCGCCGTCAAGGTCGGTTTTGCCGTTCAGAAAAAGGCCATGGATCTTGCCGAGACCCAGGGGCAGATGCTCCAGGAGATGATGGCCTCCATGGGACTCGGAGGTAATCTGGATATCCAGGCCTAGTCCAAAGCATAGGGGTTTTGGAGGCTGAGCCTCCGAAATCCCTTATTTTTTAGAGATGCTCTCCGGTTGCTGAAGGTACTCCGCAAAGATCTCGGGCCGATCTGACTCCGTCGATCACGGCTCTCTCCATAACCCTGGCTGCGATCGCTCCCAGGGAGCTGATGTCCGACTGAACCTCGCCGGTTCCCATTGTGAATATGGTGTCTCCGTCGAAAAGGGTGTGGGCAGGTCTCATGGTTCTGGCGAATCCGTTCTGGGCCATGGACGCTACCTTTGTCGCCTGGGCTTTTGTCAGCTCGGCGTTCGTCAGTATAGCACCTATGGTGGTGTTGCAGGCGAAAAGGTTTTTCTTGTCTCCCAAGGAGTGGCTTAAAATATCCTCTGTGTTACCTGGTCCCGAGTCGGTCCTGCAAGCGGCCACGACTGTTCCGTCAGATGGATCGATCACGTCTCCGAGACAGTTTACCGCGACGATGGCGCCTATCTTCACGTCTCCTGTCTGGACGGCACAGGTTCCCAGACCGCCTTTAACGGCTCTTTCCATGCCGAGTATCTTTCCTACTGTGGCTCCCGTTCCGGCACCTACGTTTCCTCTCGGGCAGCTTCGGTTTGAGGCGTTAAGACAGGCTCTGTATCCCATCTCTCCGTCGGGGCGAGCTCTCCAATCTCCCACTGTCAGGTCGAACAGTACCGCTCCGCAGACTATGGGAACTTTGGTAACCCCTACGTCGAAACCGATGCCCTTTTCCTCAAGGTATCTCATGATGCCCGAGGCTCCGTCCAGTCCGAACGCGCTTCCACCCGCCAGCATCACGGCGTGTACCCTGTCTACCAGGTTGGTGGGGTTCAGCAGGTCGGTCTCCCTGGTTCCCGGGGCTCCGCCCCTGACGTCGACTCCTGCAGAGGCGCCTTCGGGACAGATGATCACGGTGAGTCCAGTGGCTCCCTGGATGTCCTGATCATGCCCTATGGCGAAGCCGTCTATTTCGTTTATCCTTATCTCCCGGTCCATCTCCTACCTCCGATCAGCCCTTTTAGCGCTGGCTATAAGAGGATGCTATCCTATCGAACAAGTTGAATCAATAGAAATATCGTAGGTCTTATCCTTGATAACATGTTGGAAAAAAAATAGAGGTCGGAAAAATCCGACCTCTCCAACTTTCATATGGCAGTCCCTAGGGGGTTCGAACCCCTGTTACCGGGCTGAGAACCCGGCGTCCTAGACCACTAGACGAAGGGACCGTGCTTGGACGAAAAGTATTTTATAACAGGTTCTCGCCTTTTGCAACGGTTATTTCTCTACCTCGAAGGTCAGGGTGGCTACCAGGATTACCTCGTCACAGATCGATTTGTCCTCGTTTTCTATGATGTGGGTGACCTCGCTGAACCAGTAACCGTCTTTTAGGGTCACGATGTCGATTCTTCCCTTGAGATCGCAGCGTCCTACGAAGGCCTTGTGCTCCTTGTTGCTGGAGAAACCGTCGAATGTCGCCTCCAGCTTGGCCAGTTTGAGGGGGTTGCCGTCGAGAAGAACCTGAACGGGGAAGGTCTCTCCGGCATGGACCTTCGCCGGATTCTTAAGAGGAACGATCTCGAGCCTGTGCCCGAGGGGCTTGGTTATAAGGCTCTCGTCCTGAGATCCGTTTGCGTTGAGGATGGTTTTTGCGTACATTATGGCTTCTTCGGCGTGAACCGCGTCGGGACGTTGTTTTCTGTTGGTCTGTGTCCAGGTTCCGTCGGGGCCTTTCGACCAGTAAGTGGGCTTATAGGTTCCAGCCACGATATAGCTGCCTTTGTCCAGCTTTTTCTCCACCGTATAGGAGAAGTTCTCTCCGGATTGAACCATGTCCACGTTACCTTCAGGGGTTACGAGATAGAGAGGGTTGAACAGATGAGTTCTCCCGTCCGGGATAGTCTCGGGATTAGGGAAGTCGTGGCCGTAGGCGATATCCGCTTTGATCGTGCTTCCCTCGGGGTCATGGGCGTTTACCCAGAAATCGTGAGCCTGAGCACCGGTCGCCGTCGTGGCGACGCAGATGGCAGCTACCATAAAAACGGAGTAGACCTTTTTCTTGTCGAAGCAGAACATTTTATATCCTCCCTATTTTAGTCTGTCAATTTTTGACGACATAAGCTTATTGATAATCAAAGCTCACCTCCCTTGTGGCTTAGTCGTTCCATTTAGTTCGATTAGACTAACTTAGGTAACACGGTTTGTCAAGGAGGTGCTTTAGTTATATTTCACCTCAAGAAGCAGGGACTCCGAATAAAATCGGAGTCCCTGCTTTATTGATGTTTTAAATTTTGTTTAGTTTAAGAGTGAGTTTTTCCAGGAGGTCCAGACCTATGGGCAGAGCCTTTTCGTCGAAATCGAATCGATCGTTATGATGTCCTGCGGCGGTGGTGGCTCCCAGTCCTATATACGTGGCCAGACCACCCTTGCTCTGCACTCGCTGCATCATCCAGCAGGCGTCGTCGCTTCCGGCCATTCTGCGGAATCTCTCGGCTGAGGAGACGTCGGGGACGCTTTTAGCCGCTTGGACCACCAGATCGGCCAGTTCCGGGTCGCTTTCAGCTACTATGGATTCTCCCCGTTTTGCCACGGAAATACCTACGTCGTACATTGAAGCTGCTCCGGAGAGGACTTGCATCGCTCTGTCGTAGACGTAGCTTGCTATTTCGTTGGTCTCTCCTCTGGTCTCTATCTTCATGTGGGCTTTGGGAGGAACTACGTTTCTTCCCTCTCCGGCGTTGAGGACCCCCACGTTGAGCCTGGTTACCCCTCCAGAGTGGGGGGCTATGGCGTGGAGGTTCAGAGCCGCTGTCGCTGCCGCGAGGAGTGCGTTTTTCCCCTTCTCGGGCTCTCCTCCGGCATGGGCCCCGGAGCCGGTGTAGTCCACGTCGAATTTGGTGGTGCAGAGGAACCCTCTTACCCCTCCGAAGATCGTTCCCGTCGGCTGGCCCAGTCCCAGATGGAGGGCCACGAATCGGTCCACGTCGTCAAGAAGTCCCGATTGGGTCATGGCGTACCCTCCTCGGACTCCTTCCTCTGCTGGCTGGAAGAGCAGCCGTATCTTGCCCGAAAGATTTCCTCTCTCGGCGGTCAGGGTTTCGGCCAAGGCCAGTCCGAGGGCTGTGTGTCCGTCGTGACCGCAGGCGTGCATCCATCCGGGGTTTTGGGATCGGAAGCCCTCCTGGACCGGGAGATGATCCGATGCGTGGGATTCGTCGGTGTCGACGCAGTCTATGTCGAATCTCAGGGCGGTGATGGGGCCAGGGCGCCCTGTATCCAGTTCTGCGCTCAGGCCGGTGTAGCCTCCGGTCCTCTTCACCATGGACGGGTCCGCCCCCTGAGATATCGCTCGTTTCATCTCGGCCTCGGGGTCTATGGTTCTTCCCATGACCGTTTCGGGGTCTACGAAGTCTCCTCCGAATTGGATTTCCCATCCGAGGGATTCCATAATAGTGGCGATGGCGGCGGTCGTCCTGAACTCGGCCCATCCCGTCTCCGGATAGCGATGGAAGTCTCTGCGCCTTTCGATCATACGGGAGAGGATCTCTTTTTTAGCCGTTGTCATTTTATATCCTCCAAAGGCGTCTCCAAGAGGTCAACGGCGCTTTGTACCAGATAGCTTACTCCCAAGGGGAAGCTCTTAGGGTCGGGCAGAAATTTATCGTTGTGCAGAGCAGGCATGTCTTCCGGAGAGACTCCCTCGGGGCGGCATCCGAGCCAGGCGAAGGTAGCTGGGACCTTCAGGGTGTAGAAGGCGAAGTCCTCGCCTCCGGGAGGAACCGGTAGAGGGGGTAGCACGCCGTTTTCGGGGAGGATTTTCTCCGCCGCGTTTCTGCATATCTCGACTATCTCAGGGTGATTCATGGTGGAGGGGTAGCCCTTTTGGTAGTCGATCTTCACCTCCGCTCCCATAGCCTGTGCCGCGTGGGTGGCGGTTCTCTCGATCCAACAAGGTAGCTTTTCGTGAATCTCCTGGCTGAAGCATCTCACCGTTCCGTCGTAGTCCACTCTGCTGGGCACGATGTTATAGCGGTCCCCTCCGTTGACAGTCCCCAGGGTTATGACAGCTGCCTCGTGGGGGCTTACGTTTCTGGACACTATTGTCTGTAATGCCATGACGACCGACGATCCTGCGACTATGGCGTCCACTCCCTGGTTTGGCATGGATCCGTGGCAGGATTTGCCTGTGACCGTAAGTTTGAGGTGATCGGACGATGCCGATACCGCTCCGGACTGTATTCCCATCGTGCCGGTCGCCAGGGTCGGCCATACGTGGATGCCTATTATTGCGTTGACCTTGGGGTTTTCGAGAGCTCCGTCCTCTATCATTCCCTGGGCCCCTCCTCGAGGAGTCATCTCCTCGGCGGGCTGGAACACGAATTTAACCGCTCCCGCCAGGTTTTCCTTCATTGAGCAGAGCACTTCCGCCGCGGTCAGGAGCATGGCAGTGTGGGAGTCGTGTCCGCAGGCGTGCATGACCCCCTGGTTTTCGGAGGCGAAGGGGACTCCCGTCTCTTCCTGAATGTTCAGTGCGTCCATGTCTGCCCTGAGAGCCACTACCGGTCCGGGACGATTCCCCTTGAGGAGAGCGGTGAGACCGTATCCCCCTACTCTTTTTTTGATCTCGTCCATAGGTAGTTTCTCGAGTACCTGGGCTACGTATGCCGCCGTTTTCTCCTCCTGGTAGCTGAGTTCAGGGTGACGATGTATGTGGCGGTAATGCTCCATACAGCGTTCTCTTGTGGCCTCGATCAGTTCCTTTATCCTATCTGTAGTCGATTTCATATGAGTTCCCTCCTTTGATCCTTGTCTTCGTCACTATATCACAGTATCGACGGGGGATTCCATACAAAAAGGGCCTCCTCAGGAGGCCCTTTTTGTCTTTTTTGGAGTGTTTACAGGTATCCGGCCTGTGCGAGTAGCTTTTTGGCCTTTTCCATGTGTTTGCCCGGCAGTTTGACCACCGGTCCGGTGCATCCCATGGACGATTCCGCATAGATCTTGTTTTTCCAGAGCTCTCTTACAGCGTCCTCTATGGAGAGGACGTCCACTCCGTGGATTTCCTCGTCGGTAGGCTCTGCCGGAGGTGCCACGATTTCCTCGGAGCATTCCGGCTTGGGAAGTACGCCCTTTATTATGTCCTCGAGTCCGGCCTTCTTCGCCGCAGCCACCTCGGAAGCGACCTTTTCCGAGTGGCCTCCCTTGGCGACCTCCCCGTTGTATGCCACCGCATTGGCTATGACGGGAGCTCCGGATGCCCTGGAGATGATGGATATTACCTTACTCCATCCCTCCCCTGCGGAGGGGCCGTAACCCCATCCGAGGGCTTCGTAGGATCCTCCGGTGTTGAAGGAGGAGAACATCTTCATCAGGACGTTGCCTGTGAGGGTGTCGCATACGCAGACATCTACCGCTCCGGCTAGTATGTCGTTGCCTCTGAGGACCGACCCTCCGTCGGCTCTTAGGCTCTCTCCGAAGGTGATGTCGTAGCCGTTTTCCTTGAGCTTGTTGAGGGCCTTGAATACCAGCTGGGCTCCCTCTACGTTCAGTATCCCCACCGTCGGGTTGGCTTTGCCCACCGCCTTGGCCGTGGCTATGCCGTAGATGGCGTTTCTTATCATGGCCTCGACCCTGTTTATGGCGGATGTGCCGGTGGAGGAGGCTACTATCATGTCCTTGCCCTTCGCCGGGGTCAGCACCCTTCCGATGGTGGTAACTCCCATGGGGAAGGGGTAGTGGAGCGCCACCGCTCCCGCTATGGTTCCGTCAGATATGGCGGTTTCCATTGCCTTGGCGATGTCGGCGTCGCAGGGATCGGTCTCGATCCACTGAAGATCTTCGTATCCCTCGACCTTGGGGCCTATCATGACCACCTGAACGCCCTGGTTGTTCTGTTGAGCCAGCCTTCCGCCTATGGCGAGCTCCTCCGGGCCGTGCTCGCTTCCGTGAGCCATCAGTCCAACTTTTACCCTAGGACCACCGGTGCGGGCCGCCTCGACTATTTCCGAAAGGGCTCCGCCGATCAGTTTTTTAACGTCAGACATAGGTTATACCCCTTCCTGTTTACTTCGTCAGGGAATCGGAGATCTCGGAGAGGGCCTCCAGAAGTATGTTCTTGACGTCGTCCTTGCTCACCGCCGCCACGGAATCGGCAGAGGCGGGCGTCTCGATCAGGAAGGACGCTCCGTCGGCCAGGTTGGTCAGTCTGGCGAGGAAAAGACTTCCTTTTCCTATTATCATGGCCCTCTTTATCTTCCCGTCCTTTATCCATTCGGCTGCCTGGCCTATGAAGGGTGCACCGGCAGGGATGTGTCCCTGTGTGTGGGCGAATCCGGGAAGCCCCTTCTCCTTGACGAAGTTCATCATGTCGGCCTTTTCTATGGACTTCTTCATCACGGCAAGAGCAGCGATCATCTTTATGTTTGCCATAGGAACGTCTCCCGCTCCGGCAGGAAGGGTTATCTCCGGTATGTGAAGCTCAGCCCCGAACTTATCGACGTCGGCCAGGTCGAGACCGACCTTCTGGAGTGGCTCCCAGGTAAGAGCCTGGGTTACGGCCTGAGGAGAGGCTCCGGCTCCGACTGTGTGCTTGCCTATGGCGTCTAGACGCATCTCCGGGCTGACTCCGTCGCAGGGGGTGATCAAAACGGCAAAGCTTCCGAGACAGTCCTCCAGGGCGGGGAGTTCCTTCTTAACGTGGTCCTTGCTGTTCATGTATAGCTTGGGAACCGCTCCTCCTGCGAGGACGACAACGTTGGAGCGAGCCTCCGCGGCGACCTGGGACGCTCCTGCTATCATGGCGTTGACCGGTCCGGCACAGAATCCTCTGACGTCGCATCCGCTGGCGTTTTTACAGCCCACTATCTCGGCTATTGCCTTGGCGAAGTTTCCTCCGGCCCTCTGACACATGTCTCCGGCTCCCTCCTCGGAGCACTCTATGACGAAGTCTACGTCCTCGGCCTTCATCCCTGTGTTCTGCAGGAGGTGTAGGAGAGATAGTACCGCGCTGGCTTTGCTGGCGATGTTCTCCAAAAGGACGTGGGCGCTGAGGTTCTCGTCGACCTCGTGTCCCCTTCTGACGCAGCCAACGACCTTACCGTCGAAATAGAGGGGAAGGGCACCGTGTTTTTCGTCGCAGTCGGCCTCTATCTCCGCTCCGTCTCTGCCTTCCTCCAGACGGGCCAGCATGGATTCGGTCATGAACTTGTGGCTGGAGAGTTTTTTCTTCACCGATGCGGCGAAGTCTTTCTCAAGCCATACGAGGTCGAATACGTCGCATATATCCATGAGTCCGATGAACTCGTCCTCGGGCATTATCTCTCCGAACTTTCCGTAGCGGTCGGCGCCGGAAAGGCGGTTTTCGTACATGGGCTTGGCCTGATTTTCCAGGTCCTCGAGGGGAAGTGTGCCTATATAGGCCATGTTGGGGGCGTAGTCCTTGGCCTCCTCAAAACTCTGAGCGTGCTCAGGGAGCTTCTTGAGGTACTCGGACTCGCCGTGAGAATGGCGCTCGACGTAGGGAGTGTTGCCGTAGTGGAGTCCCAGCTCAGGGGTATGCTGGAGACAGTAAGCTGATCCTTTGATTGCGACACGTGACATGACAGAAAACGACCTCCTTGAAGATATCTCTAATCTCACGACGAGAGGGGTCGGATCTCCCTACCCCTCTCGTCTTTCGCGCTACCATTATAGTATAGACCGTCAAAAAATGGTGATCGATTTCATAACTTAAAGTCTCCGAACCGGAGACATCTGTGCTTTAGCCTCAGGTAGCGCAGGAATGGGCGGTCGGAAGTTTGAATGCCTTCCAGCCCTTCTCGATTCCGCCCTCAAGATAGGAAGCGTCGAAGCCCTTTCCCTTGAGCTCTTCTGCAATGGTCTTGGAGGTCTCACCGTCTCCGCATACGACCAGGATCTTCTCCTCCTTGGGAAGGTCGTCGGAGCACTCGATCACCTCGTCGGACGGTATGTTGAATGCGTTCTTTATGTGAGCGTCTGCGTATTGTTCAGCCTCTCTGACGTCAACTATGAACGTGCCTTCCTGTTTCATCAGTTTGCAAAATTCCTTGGTGTTGATTGCCGTCATGTCTAAAACCTCCTGTCAGATCTCTTCGGAGAGTATTCCCTCCGGTGTAGCGACACGGCAAGATTCTACACCAAAATGGAATGGGAAGCACCCTCTTCATTCAAAGGGGGAGAGCGATTCAGCTCTCCCCCTTTGAATGAGTTTTTTAAAGTCGTCCCTCGGCTTCTTCTTTCAGAAGGCTCTTATAGAGGCAGTAGCAGGCCAGCACCATGATGATGGCGAAAGGTGGAGCTGCAGCCAAGGATATGGTCTGAAGGTTCTGAAGTCCTCCGGTCATCAGGAGCACGATCGCGAGAGCGGCCATAAGCACTCCCCATATGGCCATCTTGTTCTTCGGAGGGTTCAGGTCTCCGTGGGTAGAGTACATGGACAGGACGAAGGTACCCGAGTTTGCGGAGGTCACGAAGAAGGTCGTTATGAGCACTACCATGAGTATAGACATGGCTGTTCCGAGGGGGTAGTTGGCGTACATCTCGAATACTCCGGTGGACATATCGGCCAGTATCTTCTGGGAGATCTGGACGTTTTTAGTTATCTCCAGATCCAGAGCGGAGGTCCCGAATATGGCGAACCATGTGAAGCTTCCGAGGGCAGGGACAATGAGAACTCCGGCTACGAATTCCCGAATCGTACGACCTCTGGATATTCTTGCCACGAAGGATCCCACGAAGGGAGCCCAGGCGATCCACCAGGCCCAGTAGTACAGGGTCCAGCTGCTCAAAAATCCTTTGTACTCTCCGCCGTAGGGTGCCATGGTGAAGCTCTCGGATACGACGTTGGAGAGGTAATCTCCAACTCCTGTCATGAGCGACTCTATTATGGGAAGAGTCGGTCCCACCAGGAACAGGGAAAGCATCAATATGCCGCATATGAGCAGATTGAAATCGGCCACTTTCTTTATGCCTTTTTCGATCCCCATCACAGCCGAGCCGGTGTAGAGTACAGCCAGAATGGCTATTATGGCTATCTGTACCATCAGGCTTTTGGGGATCCCGAATACCTGGCTGAGGCCGCTGTTAAGCTGGAGGGTTCCCAACCCAAGAGACGTGGTTATCCCCGCCAGGGTGGCGAAGATCGCCAGGACGTCTACTGTCTTGCCGAAGGGACCTCTTATTCCTTTTTCGCCTACCAGAGGCAGGAATATGCTGCTGATGAGTCCGGGCGAGTTCTTGCGAAACTGGAAGAATGCCAGCGAAAGGGCTATGACCGAATATCCCGCCCAGGGGTGTAGCCCCCAGTGAAAGAAGGATATCCTTATGGCGTCTCTGGCGGCCTGGACCGATCCGGCCTCGGCCCCGAAAGGAACCGATCCGAAGTGGTATATAGGTTCCGCTGCTCCGTAGAAAACCAGCCCGACTCCCATACCGGCGGAGAAAAGCATGGCAAACCACGACATGGTCTTGAACTCCGGTCTAGAGTCGTCCGGACCGAGTCTCACTTTTCCGAACCGACTGGTGGCTATGAAGATGCAGAACAGGACGAACAGGTTCATCGAAAGCAGATAACCCCATCCGAACTTATCGGTTAGGACGTTGAAAAGCCCTCCTGCAAAGGCTCCGAAGCTATCGGGGGAGAACAGGCCCCAAAGAACGACTCCCATGGTTATACCCATAGATATGACGAATACAGAGTTGTCTTTTTTTGCACTCATTCTCTCTACTCCTTCCGTTTTTTGTCAAAAATCCCCTCGCGACACGGAGCGAGGCAAAAGGGAGAGGGATAAGGCTCCTCCCTCTCCCGGAAGGGGGGCTTCGTCAGAGTTTAGTCGGGTAGACCTTGGGTTCCTGTATCTCGTCGGTGAGAGAGTCCAGAGCGATGGCGACCCTGTGTTTCCTCAGGGCCCATTCGTCCTCGGGGCTCATCTCCGGGTCCCCGAGGGGGTAGGGGACCGACACTGTCTGTACCATTCTGTTGGATCCCACGGTCTTGGCCACGTCGATGAGGTTACACATGACTACGACCGGGATTCCGGAGCGCTCTATCTCTTTTCCCATCGTTGCACCGCAACGAGTGCAGGTGCCTCAGGTGGATGTAAGTACCACCGCGTCGACCCCGGCATCCTTAAGCTCCTGGGCGATCTCCTTACCGAACTTGGCGGCGTAGGCCTGGGTTGTTCCCGTTCCTACCGTCACGTAGTAGTGGTCGAACAGCTTGCCGAATTTGCCCTCGTTCTCCCAGTGTCTCATGGCGTCGACCGGGACACCACGGTCGGGGACGGCACACATGGCGGCGGGATCGAATCCAGCGTGGATGGTCTTGAACACCCCTTCGGGAAGTTTATCCAGCTTGGATATGTCGTATTTTCCCCACTTGGTGGCGGATGCCGACTGTATCCGATCGGGGTTCTCCACCGGAACGACTCCGCTGGAGGACACCAGGGCGATGGTCGCCTTACTCAGGTCCTTGAGAGGCGCTGCCGGAGGAATCTTGTCCATCTTGGGGATGACCAGCTCGCTGGTGAAGCTTTCCCCTCTGAGTTTCTTTATGAGCATGTCCACCACGCGGTCCGAGGCCAACCTGCCCTCCGGATGGGGCATCTCGAAACGGACTCCTCTGGGGAAGTAGCCTTCCTCCGAGGCGGGATTGAGAGGCTCTCCTTTGGCTATCTTCTCAGCGAAGGTCGCCATCTTCTCCATGTCTTCCTTCATGAAGGTGGCCTTCCTGCCGCCCTGGAATACGTAGGCCTCAGACTTGAACTGCTCTACCCCGGGGTTCTCCTCGTTCATGGAGGTTATGACCGGTACGTCGAATTTCTCCTTGACGGCCTTGCATACTAGACCGCAGCCTACTCCATATCTTCCTGCCATGAAGGCTGGTCCGGCGAAGAATATGTCGAACTCCTGTTTTTCGAGCCACGACATGATCTCCCCGAGGGCCTCGTCGGTGTGACCTGTCACGTAGTTGTCGCCGCAGACGACCGTATGGGTTACCTCTACGTCTGGCATCATCTGGTTCAGCATGTTGGAGCATCCTACCAGCTCGGAATGGAAGCTGGGTTTGGAGTCGGCGGCTTCCTCGCCTCCGACCTGACCGAAAAACTGGTTTATATAGTGAATTGCTTTCAGCGCCATCTTCTTCACCCCTTAAAATTCAGCGCAGGTTTTTCTGGAAAAGCCGCTGATATGGTTGCAGCAGAACATACCGTTGTTCTCCATGGTGGCCGAGCCGTCGGGTTTTACACAGCCTTCCCAGCCTCCGGAGTTTCCGTCTCTGGCAAGAGCCTCGAGCTCGCCTATGACCTCCATGGGCTCGAGCTCGTAGACCTGGGAGACGTTTCCGGTGGAGACCAAAGCGTCGGTCATGGGATTCATGGACACCAAAGGCTGAGATCCACCGTCTCTGCCTGTGGCCTCGTCGGAGATGCCGACGGTTTTGACCCCTATCTTCTCCAGTTCGACCAAGGCGGCGGTGTAGTCCACGTCGGGGTTGCCGTAGCCTTCCTCGGCTACTATGGCTCCGGTGGCTCCCAGGTTGTGGGCCATCTGAGCGATCATCTTGGCGCAACGGTCCTTCTCGTTCATCTTGACGTTGAGGTTCGCCATTATGACTCCGAGGAAGTTGATCGTCTTGCCGTGTTCGGCCATAAGCCTCTTGACCACAGGGTTTACCCCGAATTCATAGGTGGAGATCTTGGAGGAAGAGGGCATGAAACTGCCGGATATCATACAGCCGTCCAGAAGCTCGTTGGGATGCATGAATGTGGGCAGCATGTGGTTGCCGTCCCAGCCGTAGATGAGGGTGTTGTAGCCCATGGCCTCCATCTGGGTCTGGGGCTGAAGAACGTAGACGACTCCGGGAAGGGCGTTGACCTCGGCGGTTCTGTCCGTCACGGCCGGAAGTTCGAACACCTCGATGTCCTCGGGGTCCTTCTCCTTGACGCACTGGCCTATGTACTCGGCAAGCTTCATCCCACCCCATCGGAGAGCCTTGTTCTTCTTCTGCTGCTCGAATCTCTCGAAGTCCTCGTTGGTGTCCGCTACTAAGACGAGGTTGACCATGTCTCCGAAGATGGTCTGATCCTGGTATTTCCCCCCCATGTCGATAACGCCGTCCTGGAACCCGCCCATGTGTTCTCCGACGACTATGAGACTGCATCCCTTTAGGGCGTGGGTCCTGCCGTGGCCTGCCTGGCCCATGGGAGATGTGACCCCGGGGAATATGCCCTGGCTCTTCCCGGAGACCTTGCATCTCATCTCGATGGCCTCCTTGACGGGGCAGAGCCTAACCATCTCTCCGGGTTTAACTATCCTGAGATCCGCGGTGGTGATCCCCGGTTCCTCCTCCTTCACGTAGCTCAACAGCTCCTCCTTGTCGACGGTGAGAACTCCGTCGGCGTAGGAGGTGCGGTCTCCGAAGACGATGTCTTTCACGTGGAAATTACCCATCTCAAGTCTCATTGACGTGACTCTCCTTTTCCTCGGTCTTCTGCAGGATCTCTACGATGTCTTTCCTGTCAGAGCCTTCTCAAACCACTTTAGAGCGGTTCATTATAGCTACCAAAAGTTATGTCTTTAACTATCGTAACGTCGTTACGGTTATAATTATGATCTAGATTTCACCTCTGGGCTATAGAGGTATCCGTGAATCACAAGTAACGAAAAACGTGAGCCCCCGATCACGTTTTTCGTGGTCAGGGGCTCGTTTAGCGGTTATCCTAGGTCTATGAGGCCTTCTCTTATGGCGAATCGGATCAGTTCAGCTATGTTTCCGCAGTCCAGTTTTTCCATTATCCTTCTCCTATGTGTGTCCACTGTGTTCTTACTGATGTGGAGGGAGGAGGCCACCTCCTTGGTGCTGGAGCCCTTCGCCAGTAACGCCAGAACCTCTCTTTCCCTATCGGACAGTAGAGAGGCCCGTGACGGAACCGCCGTGTCCAGCAACTTGAGGTAGTCTTTTATCAGTATGGAAGCTATCTTCGGGCTCAGGTAGGTCTCGCCGGAGGACACTATGTGTATGGCCCTTATCAGTTCCTCCGAGCTGCCCTCCTTGAGGGCGTATCCCGATGCTCCCGCCTTCAGTATCTCCGCTATGAGTCTTTTGTCGGCGTGCATTGAGAGGGCCAGTATCTTGACGTCCCCCAAGGAGGACTTTATCCTCCTTGAGGCCTCTATGCCGTTCATCTTCGGCATGGTGACGTCCATGACTACCACGTCGGGATGGTGCTGTAGCGTGAGCTCCAAGGCCTCCTGTCCCGTCCTGGCCAGAGCCAGCACGTCCAGGTCGTCCTCTCTGGAGAGTATGTCCCTGACACCCTCCAGAAACAGCTCGTGATCGTCAGCTATTATGAGCGGTATCAAGGGGTTCGCCTCTCTCTCCGTGAGACGGCATGTTCAGAGGTGCCGTCATAGCTACAGTGGCTCCTTTGCCTGGTTCGGAGATTATCTGTATCGATCCCCCTATGGGGTGAAGCCTCTCTCTGATGCTGAAGAGCCCGAACCCATCCAGCTTTCCCCATTTGAAGGTGAAGGGAGAGGGAAAACCTACGCCGTCGTCCTCTACGACGACCTGTATCTTTCCCGGGCCTCTGTGGACTCTTATCGATACGTGGGATGCCCTGGCGTGTTTGATGACGTTGATGAGCAGTTCCCTGGTCATCTGATAGAGGAGGACGCATATCCTGTCGTCCGCCTGGTGTACGAGGTTTCCTCCCTGAAAGTCATACTGGATCCCCCGAGGAATCAATAGATGTTCTGCCAGGGATTCCAGGGCCGGGTTAAGGCCGATATCGTATAGGGTAGGGGGGCTCACCTGGAATATCAGTTCCCTGCTCTGGGCTATGACAGTCTCCACCGATTCTATTGCGTTGTCGAGCTCCTCTTTGGAGCAGCCTCTTTCTCTGAGAGATTGCAGTTTATGGAGTAGAGTTACCAGAGAGTGTCCTATGGAATCGTGTATCTGTCCGGCTATGGATCTTCTCGTCTTTTCCTCCGACAGGGTCAGTTGAGCTGCCAATTCACGGAGCTCCTCCCTGTAATCCAGGAGTTCTTTTTGTTTTTCCCTCAGTTTTTCGTCCGATTTTTTCCATCTCGTACGGTCCAGGAATATTACCGATACCCGATCCGGCAGAATCGGAAAGGCTATGGCTTCCAGGTACTTGCCTATGGAGGCGCAGTAGCTTTCGCAGTGCACAGACCCCTTCGTCTCCAGGCATTTCATTATGATGTCGTGCCAGCAAGGCTCCACGTCGGGCCATACCTCCAGGAAAGTCCTTCCGACGATGTCCTCTTTCGGTATGCCCATTATCTCTTCGTAGGCCGGATTTACATCGATGAATCGAACCTTTCCCGCCTCCACCTCGTAGAGGGAGATCGGGTCGAAGGTTCTCTCGAAAAATATCCTGTAGGATAGCTCATCCAGCCCTTTTTCCTGTCTTTTCATGCAGGTCTACATCCCCTTCCAGTATAATCATACGGGATTCTTCTCGATGTTACCATCCGAAAAGCCGCAGCAATAGATACACAGCTTAGGAGGGACTTGGATTATGGGTGTTAGTTTGGTATGTACCGGATGTGGCGAGCAGGTCGACGACGAAAAAGCGCTTCGTTGTCCCGGTTGCGACGGTCCACTGGAGCTGCCGGAGGTCGTCGGTGGTAGGCCGGGTCCTAGGGTTGCCGGCGAGACCCTGATAGAACGATACAAGGACTTTTTTCCTTTCGCAAACGGAAGAGCCGATCTATCCTTGGGAGAGGGGTTCACCCCTTTGGTAAAGCTTGACGGACTTGGAAAAAGACTGGGACTTTCCTCATTGTGGGGCAAAAACGAGGGGGCGAATCCGACCTGGTCCTTCAAGGACAGGGGAACCCTTGCAGGGGTCATACACGCTTTGGAGTCGGGGTACAGCAGGATAGGCACGGTCTCCACCGGTAATATGGCCGCTTCCGTGGCGGCATACGGAGCCAAGGCCGGACTTGAGACGGTCATCCTGGTCGGAAGAGGGCTTCCAAGGGAAAAGTTGGGGCCGATCGCCATGTACGGTGCCAGGCTTATAAAGGTGGACGGAGACTATGGCAGGCTCTATTACGAAAGTCTCTGGCTCGCCAAGGACAGGGATATAGCCTTCATAAACTCGGATGCCCCGTTCAGGGTGGCCGGATCTAGGACCATCGCCTACGAGATATGCGAACAGTTGAACTTTACCGTGCCCGACTGGGTGTTGATACCGGTTAGCGCAGGAGGAAACTTCAGAGGAATAGCCAGGGGGTTCAGGGAGTTTTTTCTGTCAGGTCTGATAGACAAGGTGCCTAGGCTTATGGCGGTTCAGGCCGACGGCTGTTCTCCGGTCGTAAGGGCCTTCGAGGAGGGAAGTCCAAAGGTGGGCAGGTTTGACTCTCCCCACACCGTGGCCCATGCCATAGAGAATCCCTTTCCTCCCAGCGGTAACGAGGTCCTTCGCCTCGTCAGAGAGAATGGATGGAGCTGCCGGGCGGTTTCGGAGGATTCCATACTGGAGGCCCAGAGGGAGCTGGCGATGGAGGGGTTGTTCGTTCAGCCTGCCTCGGCGGTCTCCCTAGCTGCCTTGAAGGATGCTGTCAGAGACGGCCTGGTCGAGTCAGGCCAGTCCGCGGTTCTCGTGTTGACCGGGAGCGGCCTCAAATACACGGCGGTGTTCGGACAGCACGATCTGACCTGGGAGGAAAGCACCCTGGTAAGTTTGGGAGACGCTTTGGACCGACGATAACACGATCGGCGAGGACGGAAATGACGCATCCCTCCTCGCCGATCGTCCTTCTCTATCTTCTACTTACGGGAGAACGTTACCTTGTACTCTCCGTTTTGTTCCTCCCAGGATGCCGACCATCCCTTGCTTTTTCCGAACCTCTCTACGTTGTTTCTGGCCGTCTCCGTGTCCACCAGGATGGACACCACGTCAGAGGATGCCTTGTTCAGGGCTTTCTTTGTCTCCAGGACAGGTTGAGGGCAGGAAAGCCCTCTGGCGTCCACTGTAGTCTCCGAAGCCATATCGATCCCTCCTCAGTCCAACTTCTGGCGCATCATGAAGCCGATCGCCAGGCAGAATATCATTCCTACGATCCAAGCTCCCGGTGCGTAGGGGGTTATGCCTTTCGGGGAGCTGGCCAGGGAGAAGTTGTGGGCTATTCCCGCTCCGGCTACCATGCCCAGCACGAAGACCGCCGCGTCTCCGTCTCCCTCTCCACTCATGATGAGCTGTCTACCGGGGCAGCCTCCGGCGAGGGTGAAAGACAGACCGGCCAGAACCATCCCGAGGAAGTTCCAAAGGCCGTCGGTGTGAGCCACAGGTTGACCGGCGAAGCCCGGTTTGAACAGTCCCAGTGCGTAGTTAGTCGCGACTGCGGCGATCAAGAGGGCTATTATGCCGTTGAACAGGTGGGAGTCCTTCAGCATGAAAAGGTCTCGGACCGAGCCGACTGTGCAGAACCGGCTTCTCTGGGCCAGCCACCCTATGGACAAACCCACGATAAGGGAGACCACCCAGGGAGCGTACATCGATCCCGGCCCCTTGGCGGAGAAGAATACCGGGCCCGAACCCTCCGCTCCGAATTTGGGGGCTATCAGGAGCAGAGCCAGAAGTCCCAGAGCCATCAGGGGCATCATCAGTCCCGAGCTCCTCTCTTCCGGGTGGCTCCTTCCCAGGCTGAACCCTCTCCAGAGGAAGAATATGCCTATTCCTATGCCTACGAAGAGACCGGCCAGCCCGAATAGAGCGTTCCAGTCTCCTCCTGCCAGTCTGAGATACCCTCTCCATGGACATCCCAGGAAGATCAGGGCCCCTATCATAGCGAACATCCCCAGGAAGAACCGGACCACCGGAGACGAACCAGACCGAGGCCTGTATTCTCCGAAGGCCATGGCGGAGAGGAAGGCTCCCAGTATTATTCCCATTATCTCCGGCCTGAGATACTGGACTACCCCGGCCCTATGCAGTCCCAGGGCACCGGCTATGTCCCTCTCGAAACAGGCCACGCATATTCCCATGTTGCCCGGATTCCCCAAGTGGACCAACAGAGGAGCCAGAACCCCTACGGCGATTCCCGCTACGATAGGACCCATCCTGGACAACAGGATCCTGTCCAAACCTTTCATATCGACGAACACCTCTTCTTTCGACTTGAATTGTCTCTAGAAACGACACGGATAAAAGTGGAAACAAAATACTAAACGGCGGTATCAGAGGGTTCTTGTTACCTCCTTTATGGAATTTATTCTTTGAAATTATAGATCAGTCGAGGGATTTGTTCAACCCGATCCTTGCCTACCTTCTGGGGTGGCGTTATCATGACCTGGATAAAGGTTGGGAGGTGTGTGTCATACGCTGTTTAGCCACTTTCGACGTTACCAGCATGGCTATAATGTTCGAGCGGCTTTTTCGCAAAAAGGGCCTCAACGTCAAGGTCGTTCCGGTGCCCAGAAGTCTTTCGTCGAGCTGTGGGTTGGCCTGCGAATATCCTTGCGAGGACGAGGAGAAAATACGATCTATCTGTGTCGATAGGGATATAGACGTTATCGGTTGGCATCGTCTGGACTGAAGGGATTGATAGATAGAGATGTTGGACAGAAGGTTGATAGAGGAGATGCGTAACACCGCCGGGGCAAGCGATCTGGAGGGAGCTCAGGTTGCCGCTGCGGTGTACGAAAGGATGTTGTCCATGGAGGAAGGCCAGTCCATGACGGTCCAGTTCGAGCCGGGAGAGGATTTCTCGATAAAATGTGTTCCCGGTGGCTATGATATAGGCTGATGGCAAGGGATAAGAAACGCAAAGTTCCCCTGGCGGAGGAGCTTCCCACAGGGGAGGATGCCTTTGCCGAGGCCGCTGCCTCTATGGGATTCGACGTTCGTTTCGAGGATGATTCCCTTTCGGGCGATAAGGAGTTACCCATAGAGGATTCTCCCTCCGACGTCTCGGATTTCTTGAAGGGAAAAAAGGCGGGGCTCAGAATAGAGAGAAAGGGTCGACGGGGAAAGACGGTGACCCTGATTGAGGGATTGGGCTTGGACGATGTCTCTCTGAAGTCGGTGGCCAAGGAGCTGAGAAAAGCCCTGGGCTGCGGATCCTCCGTGGAGGATTCCGGGGTGGTGCTTCAGGGAGACAACCGAGAACGAGCCGGTCGTTGGCTATCGGACCGAGGCGTTCGGATTAGAGTTTGACGCCGCTGCGTCGAGGAGGATTCATACGAATGGTAAAGTACGACTTAAACGACGTTAAATTGAACGAGATGGAGGAGGCCGCACGACGGTGTTCAGGGTTGGCGGTGTCCATGGTGGCCAGGGCCAAGAGCGGTCATCCGGCTGGGTCTCTGTCGAGCATGAAGCTCTATCTGGCGGCCTATGACGTTGCGGATTTGACCCCGGAAAACTGCGACGGAACCGACAGGGACTACGTGGTGATAAGCCACGGACATACCTCCCCGGCGGCCTACGCGGTGTTGGCCCATAACGGCTTCGTGGACCCCCTGGAGGCGGTCGCCGATTTCAGACGGTGCGGCAGCGCCTTTCAGGGACACGTGGAGAGGGCCATCCCGGGAATAGACTGGGGCAGTGGCAATCTCGGACAGGGACTCTCTGCCGGTGTCGGTTACGGATTGGCCCTTAAGAAGAGGGGACTTGACCGTCACGTCTACGTTCTCATGGGAGACGGAGAGCAGCCTAAAGGACAGCTCGCCGAGGCCAGACGAATAGCGGTGGCCCACGGTATAAAGGACATAACCGTTCTGGTGGACATGAACGATATCCAGATATCCGGCAAGGTAGAGGACGTCATGCCGGTAAACATAGAGGCTCTGTGGAAGGCCGACGGCTGGGCCGTTCTGAAGGCCGACGGCCACGATTTCCGTTCGATCTACTGTGCCATGGAAAAAGCTCAGGGTATGGATGTTCCGGCGGTCATCCTGTGCAGTACCGTGATGGGAAAAGGAGTCTCCTTCATGGAAGACCGCCCGGACTACCACGGCAAGGCCGCCACCGGAGACCTGTACCGTCAGGCTATGGAGGAGCTAGGTCAGCCCGATATCCTTGTCGAGGCAGCCTCTTTGGGTGACCAGGTTCACTATAGGGGGAGATCGGTGGAGGTCCCTGCAGTGTCCGTAGATACCGGGTCTCCAAGGACCTACGGGGTCGAGGAAAAGGTGGATAACCGCTCCGGATTCGGCAATGCCCTGGCCGATCTGGGATCGCTTAACTGTGGCGTGGAGGGGCGGACCCCCATACTGGTGTTCGACTGCGATCTGGCAGGGTCGGTCAAGACGGCCTCTTTCGCCAAGGCCTGTCCTGATGGCTTCGTCCAGTGCGGCATACAGGAGCACTCCACCGCCACCGTGGCCGGGGCCGCAAGCTGCTGCGGAGTTATCCCCGTATGGGCCGATTTTGGGGTTTTCGGCCTTGCCGAGGCCTACAACCAGCAGAGGCTCAACGACATAAACCACTGCAACCTGAAGCTGGCACTGACCCATGTGGGACTGGACGTGGGAGAGGACGGCATGACCCATCAGTGCATAGACTACGTGTCGCTCCTGGCCAATACCTTCGGATGGAAGCTCGTGGTGCCCTCCGACCCCAACCAGGCGGATCGGGCAACCAGATGGGCTCTGGCCGAGAGGGGCAACGTATGCCTAGCCATGGGACGCAGCACGCTGCACCCCCTGTCGGACGGCAAGGGCAAGCCCTTCTTCGGAGGAGACGAGACTTTCCGATACGGCGATGCCCACCTTCTGAGAGACGGCGGCGACTGTGCCGTTCTAGCCCTGGGAGCCATGGCTTCGAAGGCTATGGAGGCGGCGGATCGTCTGTCCGATAAGGGAGTTGAGGTCAAGGTCTATGCCGTATCCTGCCCTCTGGAGGTGGACATGGACGCCCTGAAGGACGCTTGTTCCACCGGAAAGGTGATAGCTCTGGAGGACCACTGTGCCAGGACCGGCATGGGCTCGATATGGTCTTCCGCAGCGGCCGAGGCTGGCCTGACCGGACGTTGGAGCTTCATGGGAGTCAAGCGTTACGGGGACTCGGGCCCCAGTTCGGACGTTTACGAGGCAATGGGACTTTCCTCCGAAGGCCTGGTGGCCAAGGTGGAGAGAGTCCTTCGGGGATAGAATGGCTAAACCCATAGAGGAGGGAGACTACGTCAGGCTCTGGGCCTCTAACAAAAAAGGAGACTCTTTTCTGATCCGTCTCGCCAAAGGCGGATCTCTGGGGAGCAGGATAGGTGCCGTCCGCCACGACGACGTACTAGCCGCCGGTTTCGGAGGCGAGGTCCTCTCGACGAAGGGAGAGAGGTTCTTCGTAGTGAGGCCTACCGTCTCCGATTTTTGCCGAAAGATACACAGGGTCACCCAGGTGGTCTATCCGAAGGACGCCGGAGTTCTGCTCACCTCGTTGGACATCCGTCCCGGAGCCTCCGTGTTGGAATGCGGCTCCGGCTCCGGAGGGATGACGGTATTTCTCGCCCATTTCGTGGGTCCCGGGGGCAGAGTCTACAGCTACGATGTCCGGGAGGATCATCAGAAGGTCGCCATGGATAACTGTAGACGCTGGGGGGTGGACGATAGGGTTCTCTTCAGGGTCGCCGACGTAGAGGAGGCGGGATTCCAAGAGAGGGATCTGGACGCCCTGTTCCTGGACGTGCGTTGTCCTTGGAAGATCGTGGAGCCCGCCGTGTCTGCCCTGGCTCCTGGGGGTCGGCTTGCCGTCTTGGTTCCCACGGTCAACCAGGTCGAGATGGTGCTGGAAAGCCTTAGAGAGGCCGGATGTGCCGATCTGGTCGTTACCGAGACCTCTCAGAGAAACTGGAAGACCAATCCTAAGAGGCTTCGTCCGGAAGACTCCATGGTCGCCCACACCGGGTTCATGGTGTTTGCCTCAACCTTGAAGGCAGGGGTGGTTCCCGATGAGTACTGGTGATGCCAAAAGAATTCTTCTCCATATATGCTGCGGTCCGGACGCCACCATTCCCTGGCCGAAGCTGGCCTTGGAGGGGTTCGACGTCACCGGTTTTTTCTACGGTGGCAACATCCATCCGGCAGGCGAATATGCCCGCAGGTTACAGGCGGTCGAGGCCGTTGCCCGGAGTAACTCCGGAAATCTGGCTCCCTGTCGGTATCTGGCCGATCCCTGGTTCGAGGCGGTGAGAGGACTGGAGGACGAGCCGGAAGGTGGACGGCGTTGTTCCGTCTGTTTCAGGGTTCAGCTAAGGGCGGCAGCCGAGGTGGCCTCTGGACTCGGCATCGATCGTCTGACCACCACCTTGACTATAAGTCCACATAAGGATCCGGAATTTATAAACTTCATCGGCAGAGAAGAGGCGGATAGATTGGGTCTTATCTGGGAGGACCGGGTATGGCGCAAGAGAGACGGGTTCCTACGGTCCGTGAGGGAGAGCCGCCGTCTAGGGATCTATCGCCAGAACTACTGCGGATGCATATACAGCATGAGGAATCGAGATGAGTAGCATGACCGATAGAGAATACCTGGTTGGGAAACTGCCTCCGGCGGAGCTGGAGAATCAGATATTGAGATACTGCGGAGCTCTCAGACCGGAGGTCATAGTAGGCCCTGGTATCGGAGAGGACGCCGCCCTCATAGAGTGGCCCGAGGGAGCTCTTCTGACCGTATCCTCCGATCCCATAGTGGGGGCGGAGGGGGGAGCCGGTCGGTATCTGGTCCACGTAAATGCCAACGATATAGCCTGTAAGGGAGGAGACCCTGCCTATCTGGTGGTGACCTTGATAGTGCCGGTATCGATGGGAAAGACCTTCGCCGAGAAGACCATGGCGGAGATAGATCAGGTCTGCCGTGAGATAGGAGTGGCCGTGGTTGGTGGTCATACGGAGATGACCGATCGTTACGAAAAGCCGGTAGTGATGGGTACAATGATAGGGACTACCTCCTACCGTTACAGCTCTACCGATCTCGCCCCGGGGGATGGCATAATCGCCACCAAGCACATAGGCCTGGAGGGAATGGCCATATTGGCCAACGACAGGCCCGATCTGCTTTCCTTCATGTCTCGGGATGAGATCTCCTCGATTCGATCCTGGCTGGATGAAATATCGGTGGTGCCGGAGGCACGTAAGATCAGGCATCTGGCCAAATATATGCACGACCCCACCGAGGGCGGGTTTCTGGGAGGGCTTTCGGAACTGTCCAGACTCGGTCGTACCGGGGTGGATCTGTACAGGGAGAATTTGCCCTTACATCCCCTGACCATCAGGGCTTCGGAGGAAATAGGTTTCGATCCCCTGAAGCTTATATCCTCCGGGGTCCTCCTTGCTGTGGTCTCCTACGAAGACGTGGAGGAGTCGCTCTGTATTCTGGAATCCTGCGGTATCGCGGGGAGTCTGGTGGGCAGGATAACCGAGGGGAAGGGAAATCTGGAGATCTCCACGGAGGAAGAGCTGTGGAGAGTTTTAGGCATGGCCGGGAGGCGCATCTGAATGTCGAATTTCGATCATCTCTGGAACAGGGTTGGCCGTCTTCGTAAGGAGATGGCCGTCAGGGGGCTGGACGGGGTCTTGCTCACCGACGTCGAAAGGTACGGATGGGAAAACGTGTTCTATCTCTCCGGTTTTAGAGGAAGTTCTGCGGCGGTTCTCATAACGGACGACGACGCCATGTTGTCCACCGACAGTCGTTACGTGTCCCAGGCGGCGGAACAGACCCCCTTCAGGGTGCTGGTCCAGAGCAAGCAACAGACCATATTCGACATGATCGAGGAAATGCTTCGGAGGCACTCGGTCCGTCGTTGCGGTTTTGAGGGAGAGACCCTGAGCTACGGAACCTATCGGAGGCTGTCCAGCTTTTCCGTTATCTGGGAGGATACGGACGGAATGATTCCGGCCATCCGCAGGACCAAGGACGATCTGGAGATCTCCACGATAGTGAAGGCCTGTCAAATAGCGTCGGATGCTTATGAAAGAGCTCTGACGGACGTCTCTGTAGGTATGACCGAACTGGAGTTCTCCAAATGTCTGGAAGGTCATATCGTATCCTTAGGCGGCGAGGGAGGGTGGCCCGATCACCGTTTCATAGTGGCTTCCGGGGTAAGAAGCGCCCTGCCTCACGGCACCGCTTCGGACAAGAAGCTCGCCAAAGGCGAGTGGGTCACGGTCGATTTCGGAGCGGCCTACGGCGGTTACATGTCGGATCTCACCAGAAACTTTTCCCTAGGAGAGGTGTCCGATCCGGAGTTTCTCGAGATCCACTCGCTTCTGGAAAAGGCCCACAGTGCGGGAGCGGAGGCCATAGCCCCGGGAAAGACCGGTAGAGATGTCGACTTTGTGGCCCGTTCCGTTATCGATAAGGCCGGTTATGGAGATTTCTTCGGTCATGGTCTGGGGCACGGACTCGGGGTCGAGATACACGAATCGCCTCGACTGTCTCCCAGGTCGGCCGAGATCCTCTCTCCCGGAGACGTGGTGACGGTGGAACCGGGGGTGTACATCCCTGAAAGAGGCGGTCTGAGGCTGGAGGACGACTATCTTGTGACAGAGGACGGACATCGTCGTCTTTCCTGCGATCTCCCTCAGGATTTCAGGATACTTTCTCTTTGAGATTTTGATCCATCGCCCCGGTAGTGTATAATCCGGTTAGAGTGCGTCCTAGGGGGCGTAAGCCAATATAAAGGGGGATATATAGGGATGAAAAAATACGTTTGCACCGTTTGTGGCTGGGAATACGATCCTGCCGTAGGCGATCCCGACAGCGGAATCGCTCCGGGAACGGCGTTTGAGGACATCCCCGACGATTGGGTCTGTCCCGAATGCGGCGTCGGCAAGGATATGTTCGAGGAGGCCTAGATCCGGCCCTGAAATCGTTTGATGACGCGTTATCTAGGAGGAGCCCTATGGGCTCCTCCGCTTTTTTGGGGAACGATCGTTCACATTTTCGACATAGGCTTGACAGGATTTTATCGTGATCTATAATATCATGAGGTTTTTTTAGCTAGCTGCGCGTAAAGTGAAGTTCAAATCTTTGGAGGTGTAGATCATGAAAAAAGTATTGATCCTATGTATGGCAGTCCTGTCTTTCTTTGTTCTGTCGTCGACGGTTTTAGCCGCCTCAGCCATGGACAAGGATACCCTTCTGGTGGGAACCGAGTCTACCTTTAAGCCCTTCGAGTTTAGAAACGAGGAAAATAAGATAGTGGGTTTCGATATCGATCTGATAAATACGATCGCCAGCAAGATGGGCAAGAAGGTCGAGATAGTGGACATGGCCTTCGATGCTCTCATACCCTCTCTTCTCACCGGCAAGATAGACATGATAGCGGCCGGAATGAGTGCTACTCCCGAGAGGGCAAAAAGAGTGGCTTTCTCCGACGTGTACTACACTACCCCTGACGCATTCACAGTGAAAGCGGACAGAACCGATATAGCCTCCCTGGATGATCTGGACGGTAAAAAGGTCTCTGTGCAGCTCGGGACCATCCAGGATGCCTTCGTGTCGAAGCGGAAGGGGCTTGAGGTGAAGAGATACCAGAAGACCGACGACGCTTTCAGAGAGGTCCTCCTCGGCAGGGTAGACGTCGCCTGCGTGGATGGTACCGTTACTAAAGAAAACCTGAAAAACAACAAGGACTACACCGACACGTTGAAGGTAGCCTTCTTCCATCCCATATCCCAGACCGGCATGGCTCTGGCCATGGGTCTGGAGGACATGGAGCTGAAGAAGAACGTCAACGCAGCTCTCGCAGAGGTGCTTTCCGGGCCCACCTTCCAGGAACTCAAGGATAAGTGGGGAATAGACTAGGTTTTATTGACTTCAAAATCGACAGATTATATAGAGGAGGGCTCAGGCCCTCCTTTTTTAGTGCCCGTTTTTGGGGTAATATACTCTGGCCGGGCGATGTCGGGGCGATATTTTTCCGTCCGTAATTGGAGGAGATCTAGTGTTTGGTTTTTGCATAAAGGTATATGGGTGTCAGATGAACGTGTACGACGGGGACAAGATAAGGACCGCAATGATCCTCAAGGGGTGGCGGGAGGTTCCCGAGACAGATGCCGACGTCGTGGTCTACGTGGGCTGTAGCATAAGGGACAAGGCGGAGCACAAGATATGGAGCGAGATGGGGAGATACCGTCCCGGTTGGGAAGGCAAAAAATCCCCGATCGTGTGTCTCGTGGGATGTATGGCTCAAAATGTCGGAAGGGACATGATGAAGCGTTTCCCCTGGATAAGGATGATAGCCGGTCCCAGAAGCATCGGTTTCATACCGGACGGATTGATCAGGGCTGTCTCCGGTGAGAGGGTGGATCTCTTGGACGCCGACGCCAGGGAGTTCAACGATCTCGACGTTGTCCCGATAAAACGGGATAACCCCTGGAAGGCCTACGTCACCATAGCTCACGGTTGCGATTATTTCTGCACTTACTGTATCGTTCCCTACGTCAGAGGACGCTTCATGTCCCGAGACAGCGAGGAGATACTGGAGGAGATACGTGCATTGGTGGACGATGGCGTCAGGGAGATCTCCCTGTTGGGGCAGAACGTGGATACCTACGGTGCCGATTTCGATAGGTCCTATCGTTTCGCCGACCTCCTCAGGGACGTGGCCGAGACCGACGGTGTGGATCTAGTGAGGTTCATGACCTCCTATCCAAAGGATCTGACCGCCGACGTGGTGTCCGTCATGGCCGAATATCCTAAAATATGTCCGGGGATAAACCTTCCCATACAGTCGGGAAGCGACAGAATTTTGAAGAGTATGAACAGGCACTACTCTATTGCCGAATATACCGAGACCGTGAGGATCATAAGGGAGGGGCTGCCGGAGGTCGGTCTTACGTCGGATCTAATAGTCGGTTTCCCCGGAGAGACGGAGGAGGACTTTATGGCCTCGATGGAAGCGGTGAGACAATTTCGTTTCGACCTGGTCCATACCGCTGCCTATTCCCCTAGGGCGGGCACCCCGGCGGCGAAAATGGAGGATCAACTGCCGGATGAGGAGAAGTTCCGGCGGCTTTCCGAGATAAATCGACTCCAGTCGTCCATCGCCATGGAGATAAACGAGGCCACGGTGGGGCGACGTTACCGTATACTTATAGACGGCCCGGCACCCAAGGGCGATGGACTCGTGCAGGGAAGGACCATGACCGATAAGGTGGTCATATGCCCCGGGGAGGCCTCGTGGGCAGGCCGTTTTGCCGATGTGAAAATAGTCAGGGCGGAGAACTGGTGTCTTCACGGCGAGATATCAGAGGTGGAGGGGCTATCATAGATTTCGGGAGGTCTTAATATGAAGGGGAAGGACCGGATTCTCCATATAGGATTGATCCTGTTGGGTCTGGTGTGTTTCGGCGGCGCCGGGCTTATGATCCGCTCTTTTTCGGGACGCTGGGAAGGTATGTCCGAACCTACATCCAAGGCGGGACCGGCTCTGTCCGTGAAGGAGGCTCCCAGGGTCGAGGAGGACCCAGCTCCCAGGAAAGTCCAAGTCCCCGAGAGCTGGGTGGTCTACGTGACCGGGGCGGTCGAATCTCCCGGGGTCTACCACCTGCCCAGCGGTAGCAGGGTGTACCACCTGGTGGAGTCCGCCGGAGGAATGACATCGGGGGCCGACGACGTCGCGGTTAACCTGGCCGCTCCACTGGCCGACGGTGCCCACGTACACGTTCCTCTTCGATCGAAGGCAGCGAGGGCTTCGGTCGATACCGGCCGCCCCGGAAGTTCGTCTTCGGTTACGGCTCTGTCCTATGCCGGAACTTCCACCGGTTCCGCTTCGGAACGTTCCGGAGCGGTAAACCTCAACTCCGCTTCGTCGGAGGAGTTGGAGACCCTTCCCGGAATAGGGCCTAAAACCGCCGCGGCGATCCTATCCTACAGGGAAAAGATCGGTCCATTTCGTTCGGTGGATGAGCTAACCAAGGTGAAAGGCATAGGTCCTAAAAAGCTGGAGACCGTCAGGACTCTGGTAACGGTGCGTTAGATGGATCTCCTGGCGGAGGCTCCAGCCGTCCCCGTATTGCTGTCGCTTTGTCTGTCTCTCCCCTGGTCCTCAAGGCTCTCTCCCATCGTCATGGGAGCGATAGCCGCACTTTTCGCTCTGGGATCTCTGATGGTCCTGTCGGTTAAATGGGACAAAAGACGTTACGTCATGGCGGTCCTGGTGACGACGATATCCTTCGTCGTCGCCTTTTATTGTTCCGTAAGGCTGGATGGAAATTCTCCGTCCGGTCCTATAGACTCGACCGGTATAGTCGTGGCCGAGCGTAGCTGGGGCAGAGGCAGGGCTATGGTGATAGATACCTCGGAGGGGCGTTTCGTCGCCAAGGTTCCTGCGATCCGTTCCTCTCTCGAGGGAGCCGAGTTGGATCTGTCCGGGGAGGTCGTTCCTCTAAGAGGTGCGAGGGATAAGGGAGGTTTCGACGAGAGGCTCTACTGGCTGGCCAGGGGAGTTTCGGGAGAGCTGATAGTAAGGAAGTCGATAGACAGGGGCCGGTCTTTCTCGTTGGGATCCCTGAGATCGAACCTCAGGAGACGGATACTTCTCAGATTGCCTCCTCTCACTAGAGGTTATCTTCTGGCTTCGTTGCTGGGAGGGAGGGACCCCGAACTGGAAAGGTCTCACAGGAGATGGGGAACGGCCCATCTCCTGGCGGTCTCCGGTTTTCACGTAGGGGTGGTGGCCGCTTTGACCTGGGTGGTTTTCAGACGGCTCCGCCTGGCCTGGTTATTCGTCTCCGCCGTAGTGTGGCTCTATGTACTTCTGGCAGGAGGGGCGGCTAGCTCGGTCAGGGCTGCCCTGATGATACAGCTGGCGACCTTGGGACCGGCGATCGGACGGCCTTCCTCCGGGGTAAACTCGGTGGTTTTGGCCGCGATAGCTCTATTGGCCTGGCGTCCCTGGTGGTTCTGGGATCTGGGGTGGCGACTGTCGGTCTCCTGTGCTCTTGTGGTGACGGCCATGGCGTCGACCAAGGGAGTCTCCAGCTGGAAAAAGGCACTGGCTATGAGCCCTCTTTTATGGATCGTAACGGCTCCTATAATAGCAGGGACCTTCGGATCGGTATCGGCCAACGGTCTGGTCCTCAATCTCGTAGCTCTGCCTGTTTTCGCGGTGCTGCTTCCTCTGGCGGCGCTCTGCTCGCTTCCCTCACTTCTAGGTCTTCCTGGAGGAGATATATTTACCATGATTCCCGAGGGGGCCTTCGAGCTTTGGGCTCTGGGAGCGGACTCTATCCCCTTCGTCTCCGTGGGTTGGAATCCATGGTTTCCGGCTTTGGCAGTCGGGGTGGTGACGATAGTGATGATCCTTAGATTCAGAATACCTATCTACAGAGGCGGGGTCCTTTTGCTGGTCCTCGTATCTCTCGAGAAGTTGTTGATGGATTTTTTGTGAGAGGAGCGTGTAGACCATGATCCTGGTCATTGACGTAGGGAACACTACGACCGTTATAGGAGTATTCGAGGGAAACCGTCTGGTCCGACATTGGAGATTGGTGTCCGAGAGGAAGACTTCCGACGAGGTGGGGATCCTCCTGCTGAACCTGCTTACGCTTTCGTCCATCTCTCCGTCGGACATAACCGGGGCTGCCATGTCCAGCGTGGTCCCCTCCTTGGATCTCATAATAGCGGAGGCGGTCGAGTCATATATAGGGGTTCGCTGTATAAGGGTTAACGCCGATCTCGATATAGGGCTTTCCATAGCCTACGAAAACCGCTGGGAGGTCGGGGCCGACAGATTGGTCAACTCGGTGGCGGGAATATCCAAATACGGATCGCCTCTGATAGTGGTGGATTTCGGAACAGCCATAACTCTGGACGTCATATCCGAAGACGGAGCCTATCTTGGAGGCACCATATCGCCCGGGTTGGTCACCAGCATGGACGCCCTTTTCGGCAAGACCTCAAAACTGCCGCAGGTGGCGCTGGAGGCCCCAGGATCGGTAATAGGAAAAAACACCAGGTGGGCCATTCAGTCCGGCGTCGTCTACGGTACCGCCGGTTCGGTGGATGCTCTGGTCCGCAGGATATGGAAGCAGATCGGAAGGGAGAGCCCCGTGATCGCCACCGGAGGACATTCGGCGACGGTGGCATCGGTCTCGGAGACGATCTCTTCCTTGGAGCCATGGCTGACCCTGGAGGGATTGAGGTTGATATATGACAGGCTCACTTAGGCCTGGTATGGAGGGACCCTCCTTCATCGTAGGGGGGCTGGAGCTGTCCAATCCGATAATGATGGCTCCTATGGCAGGAGTCACCCTTCCGGCGGTTAGAAGGATGTTCTGGCGGCTCGGAGCAGGGTTGGCTCACACCGAGATGGTCAGCTGTGCCGGACTTACTAGGAAGAACAGGAAGACTACGGAAATGCTTTTCAGGGCTCCCGGAGAGGGGCCTCTGGTCCTCCAGCTTTTCGCAGGAGACTCGGATACCCTCATGCGAGGTGCGGAGATCGCTCTGTCCTTGGGAGTTCCGTTCGATGCCCTGGGCATAAACATGGCCTGCCCCATGCCTAAGGTTCTCAAGAAGGGGGCCGGAGCCAGACTCCTGAGCCGGCTGGACCTGGCGGTCGATATGGTCCGACGTCTGAACCGCCTGGGTCTTCCCGTATGGCCCAAGATAAGAAAGATAGTGCCGGACGGATCGGGACCGGATACGCTGGAGTTCGCGTCGGCTCTTGTGGAGGCAGGTGCGGCTAACGTAGGGGTCCATGGCAGGACCGCTTCTCAGAGATACGAGGGGACCTCCGATTTCGACGAGGTCCGCCGGGTAGCCCGAGCCCTGCCCGGTGTGATATCCGCCTCTGGAGATATCTCCGGTCCCGAGGACGTGTCGAAGGCTCTGGCTGGAGGCTGTGTCTCTGTGTTTCTAGCCAGAGGAGGCGTGACCGATCCCTTCGTGTTGCCACGAATCCTCTCCCACTTGGGCTATAATATCGGAGATTCGGTCTACGACGATCCGCCGTCTATCGAGACGAGAGCGGCTTTGTTTTCCGATCTCGCGGAAGATCTGTCGACCTTCCACGGAGAGAGGGTGGCCATGGTCTTGTTGAAAAGATTGATGTCGGGGGTCTTCCGGGGCGTACCCGGTTGTTCCTCCTACAGAAGGGCTATAGCGTCCGCGTCCGATTGGGGCACCATGTGCGCCCATATCAGGGACTGGAGGCAATTTTTTGAAAGGGGAATAAAAGATGAGTGATATGGAGCGGGGATCCTTGACTCCCGAGGAGGAGATACTCAGCCAGAGGATGGACAAGCTGAGAAGGTTGAGGGAGGAAGAGGGATACGATCCCTACGTCAACGAGAGCTGGGGGGTCAAACATACCCTGGCCGAGGTCCGTAGAGACCACGACGATATCTCCGTCGACGAGTCCAGAGAAGATGTCTCCCTTTCGGTGGCGGGCCGTCTAATGACAGTCAGAAAACAGGGGAAGGCCTCTTTCGCCAACATGCAGGACGAGACGGGGTCCATGCAGCTCTATTTCCGTCTGGATTCCATGGGAGAGGAATGCTACCGGTTCTTCAAGAAATGGATAGACGCCGGGGATATCATCGGTGTAGAGGGACATCCCTTCCGCACCAGAAGAGGGGAGCTTACCATAGCGGTAACTCGGTGCGTGCTTCTCAGCAAGGCATTGAGGCCTTTGCCGGAGAAGTGGCACGGTCTTACCGATACTGAGGTCCGTTACCGCAAGAGGTACGTCGACCTGATGGTAAATCCTGAGGTCAGGGACGTTTTCCGCCAGAGGGCGAGGATAATATCGTCGGTTAGAAAGACCCTCGAGGATCACGGCACCCTGGAGGTGGAGACCCCGATGCTCTCCTACCTGGCGGGAGGGGCGAACGCCAGGCCCTTCGTGACCCACCACAACGCTCTGGATCTGGATATGTACCTCCGTATAGCCACGGAGCTTCACCTGAAGAGATTGGTCGTGGGGATGATGGGGCGAGTATACGAGATGGGCAAGAACTTCCGCAACGAGGGAATGGACGCCATGCACAACCCCGAGTTCACCGCCATGGAGGTCTACTGGCCCTACTGCGACTACGTCGACATGATGGACCTCACAGAGGAGATAGTGAGAAAGGCGGCTCTCGACGCCACAGGCAGCACCACGGTCACCTGGCAGGGAACCGAGTTGGATCTTGGCAAACCCTTCCGTAGGGCCACCATGGTGGAGTTGGTCAAGGAGCATTGCGGGGTGGACTTCGACGGCATAGACGACGATAACGAAGCCCGCAGGATAGCCGAGGGCGAGGGGCTGGCGCTGGAGGGCGACGAGAGTCGCTTCAAGGTTCTCACCATGATGGTGGAGGAGTTTGTGGAAGAACATCTCGTACAGCCCACCTTCGTCATGGGCCATCCCACCGAGATATCACCTCTGTCCAAGAGGAATCCGGACAATCCGGACTACACCCATCGTTTCGAGCTGTTCGTCTGCGGCAGCGAGGTGGCCAACGGTTTCAGCGAGCTCAACGACCCCATAGATCAGAGGGCCCGCTTCGAGGATCAGGCAAAATTGAAGGCGGCAGGAGACGAGGAGGGCCATCCCTTCGACGAGGACTTCGTCAACGCCCTGGAACAAGGGCTTCCTCCGACAGGTGGGCTGGGGATAGGCATAGACAGGCTGATCATGTTCCTGACGGACAGCAGATCCATAAGGGACGTCATCCTGTTTCCGACGATGAAGCCCAAGGCCTGATACCTCCATGGTCTCTCGGGATATCCTGAGGCGGTACGAAAGCCTCAAGAAAGAGATAGCCAGGCACGATCGTCTCTATTACGTGCTGGACAGCCCTGAGATCGACGACAGCTCTTACGACCGCATGATGAGGGAGCTTCTGGAACTGGAGAGAGAGCACCCGACCCTCGTCTCAGACGATTCTCCCTCCCGCCGAGTAGGAGGCCGTCCTCTTGACGGCTTCCTCAAGGTGGTACACTCCCACCCCATGCTGAGCCTGGACGACGTCTTCGACGTCTCGGAGCTTCGATCCTTCCTCTCCAGGGCGACCGGCCCCGTAAGTTCCTTTCCCTGGGTATGTGAACTTAAAATAGACGGACTGGCGGTCTCTCTGATCTACGAGGACGGGGTATTCGTAGGAGGGGCCACCAGAGGGGACGGTTCCGTCGGGGAGGACGTCACTTCCAACCTCTTGACGGTGAGATCGCTGCCTCTTCGGCTGAACATCGACGTGCCGGGAAGGCTGGAGGTCAGAGGCGAGGTGTACATGGCGAAGAACAGCTTCGCTAGGTTGAACGAACGAAGGGAGGAGAAGGGTGATCCCCTTTTCGCCAATCCCAGAAACGCCGCTGCCGGTAGTCTGAGACAGCTGGATCCTAGAGTGGCGGCGGAAAGGCGGCTCGATCTGTTCGTCTATGCCGTGGTCTCTCCAGAGGAGAGAGGAATAAATTCCCAGTCCGATCTTTTGTCTTGGTTGAAAAAAGCGGGTCTGCCGGTCCAGGACGCATGGGAACTCTGTTCCGATCTGGATGAGGTGGAGGAATTCGTGGCCCGGTGGCAGGAAGAGCGTTTTTCTCTTTCCTACGTCACCGACGGGGTGGTGGTGAAGGCCGATCCCGTGGAGCAGTGGGGCAGGCTCGGTCGAACAGCCAGGGCTCCGAGATGGGCCGTGGCCTATAAATATCCTCCGGAGGAGAAAACCACCGTCTTGAAGGAAATAGAGATATCGGTGGGTAGGACCGGTGCCATGACCCCGGTGGCCATACTTGAACCGGTTCAACTGGCCGGCAGCGTGGTTCGTCGTGCCAGTCTGCATAACGAGGACGAGATACGCAGGAAGGACGTCAGGATAGGAGACAGAGTCAAGGTCCGAAAGGCCGGCGAGATAATACCGGAGATAGTGTCGGTGGACTCGGAGGCTCGTAACGGAACGGAGATTCCCTTCGAGATGCCTCGCAACTGCCCTATCTGCGGCTCCGAGGCGGTTCGTCTTCCCGACGAGTCCGCCTGGAGGTGTCCCAACAAATCCTGTCCCGCCCAGATGAACGAGGAGCTGAGGCACTTCGCCTCCAGAGGGTGCATGGATATAAGGGGTCTCGGAGAGAGGGTGGCTTCTCAGCTGGTGGGCTCCGGTTTTGTGAGGGATCTGGCCGACCTCTACGAGCTTAAGGAAGAACAGATAATCTCGTTGGACAGGATGGGGCCTAAATCTGCGTCCAATCTGATCTCAGCCATAAGGGGATCCAAGGACCGTCCTCTGGCGGCACTTCTGGCGGGGCTGGGTATAAGGCACGTAGGCAAAGGGGTTGCCGAGCTTCTGGTGGAACGCTACGGATCCATGGAGGCCCTCCGTCGAGCCGATCCGGAGGAACTCGGGTCTATCGAGGGTGTCGGCCCCGCCATTGCAGCCTCGTTGGAGGCGTTTTTCTCCGACGATGGAAACATCCGAACTCTCGACAGGTTGATGGATCACGGAGTCCGAATGGAGGAGAGGCGACCTGAGACGTCGTCGGACGGAAAACTACTCTCGGGAATGACCTTCGTCTTCACCGGAGAGCTGAAGAGGGCGAGTCGTTCGGAAGCTCAGAAACTGGTGAAGTCCATGGGAGGCAAGGCCACATCTTCCGTGAGCGGCAAAACCAGCTACGTGGTGGCAGGAGAATCGCCGGGGAGCAAGCTCGATAAGGCCGTATCGCTGGGAATCCCCGTCTTGGACGAAGATGGATTCTACGAGATGGTCGAATCCCTTGCCGGTAACGAAAAGGAGGAATAGACGATGAAAATAACCCCTGAAGACGTAAAGAAGGTGGGGTTGCTGGCTCGACTTGAGGTCGGAGAAGACGAAGTCGGACCTTTGACGGAGCACTTCAACACGATCCTGGACTATTTCGACAAGATGGAGGAGCTGGATCTGTCCGACGTGGATCCCTTCACCATAGAGGACGCCGAGCCACTGAAGCTCCGCAAGGACGAACCGGTTCGCTGGGAGAACAGGGATGCCATATTGGATCAGTCCCCCTCGCGGCAGGGCGACTTCATAAAGGTGCCCAGAATAGGAGGGGATGCGTGATGGAGCTTTTCAGACTTTCAGCGACGAAGGTAGCGTCCGGCGTCAAAGATGGTCGTTTCTCCGCCGAGGACGTCGTTCGTTCCTGCCTCTCCAGGATGGAGTCCAAAGAGCCCGAGATCCATGCCATGCTTACCGTTACGGCCGATGCCGCCATCGCCCGAGCCAGGGAGCTGGATGGGCGAAGATCCGCCGGAGAGGACCTAGGTCCTCTCGGAGGGGTTCCAGTGATACTGAAGGATAACATGTGTACAGCAGGGGTAAAGACCACCTGTGCCAGTAGGATCCTCGAGAAATGGGTTCCTCCCTACGACGCCACGGTGGTGAGGCTTCTCTTAGAGGCAGGAGCGGTCCTTCTGGGCAAGGCCAACATGGATGAGTTCGCCATGGGTGGATCTACCGAGAACTCGGCCTTCGGCGTCACTTCCAACCCATGGGCGCTTGACAGGGTTCCAGGGGGAAGTTCCGGAGGAAGCGCTGCCGCGGTCGCAGCGGGATATGCCCCAATCGCCTTGGGCAGCGATACAGGCGGTTCCATCCGTCAGCCTGCCTCTTTCTGTGGAGTCTACGGTCTGAAACCCACTTACGGAAGGACGAGCCGCTACGGTCTGGTTGCCTTCGCGTCCTCTTTGGATCAGATAGGCCCTTTTGCCAGAACCGCCGAGGACGTTGCCTTGGTGATGGAGGTTCTGGGAGTTCACGATCCAATGGATTCCACCAGTCAGCCGGTACCCGCGGACGAGTTCTCCCAGGCCCTAGCCGCTCGAGATCTGAAGGGAAAGAGGATCGGCTATCTTAAAGAGGTCGCCGAGTACGATTATGATGAAAGGATGAAAAAGGCTCTCTCCGAAGCGATGAAGGCCTGTGAGGAAGCCGGGGCGGAGATGGTCGAGATATCTCTGGGAACCGCCATCGATCACGGATTGGCCAGCTATTACATACTGGCTCCTGCCGAGGCCAGCTCCAACCTGGCCCGTTTCGACGGAGTCCGTTATGGATCGTCCTCAAAGGATTCTGAGAGCCTGATGGAGCTTTATCTCAAGACGAGAAAGGACGGTTTCGGGGACGAGGTCAAAAGACGTATCCTGACAGGGACCTACGTTCTGAGCGCCGGTTTCTACGACGCCTATTATCTGAAGGCTCAGAAGGTGCGAAAGGTCATTAAGCAGGAATTTGCCAAGGCCTTCGAAAAGGTCGACTCCATAATACTGCCTCCCTCTCCGACCCCGGCCTTCAAGGTCGGTGAGTTGATAGACGATCCGATCGCCATGTACATGGCCGACGTCTTCACCATTCCGGTCAATATGGCGGGGCTTCCGGGAATATCCATCAACGTCGGTTTTTCCGAGGAAGGTCTTCCTCTTGGAGTCCAGTTCATAGCTCCCCGATGGGGCGAGAAAGAGCTTCTCTCCACCGCTGTGGTGATGGAACACCGTTTCGGAGGGGCCAAAATAGCCGATGGAGGTGATCTGTGATGTCCCTGACCTTTACGACCGTCATAGGGCTGGAGATACACGTACAGCTGAACACCAGGACAAAGCTTTTCTGCGGCTGTTCCACCGATTACATAGGAGCGACGCCCAACACCAATATATGTCCTCTCTGCACCGGTCAGCCCGGAACCCTTCCGGTTCTGAACGAGAGAGCTGTTGAGCTCGGTGTCAGAGCCGGTCTGGCCTTGGGGTGTACTATAAACCGGGTTACCCGCTTCGACAGGAAGAACTATTTTTACCCCGATCTGCCCAAGGCATACCAGATCTCCGAATTTTACGTTCCTCTTGCGGAGAAGGGAGAGGTTACTGTCACAGACGACGACGGTAGGCCCTATAAAGTCGGCATAACCAGGCTTCATCTCGAGGAGGACGCAGGAAAGCTGGTCCACGGAGCCTCGGACGGTCGTATCGTCGGATCTACCCAGTCCTTCGTGGACTACAACCGCTCCAGCGTTCCCCTGGCGGAGATAGTCTCCGAACCGGACATAACTTCCCCCAGGATGGCCAAGGAATACGTCGCCACCCTTCGTCAGATGGTCAGATATCTTGGCGTTTCCGACGGGGACATGGAAAAGGGGTCCATGAGGGTAGACGCCAACATTTCCCTCAAGGTGTCGGACGGGCGGTGGGGCAACAGGGTTGAGGTCAAGAACATGAACTCCCTCAGGGCACTGGAGAGGGCGTTGGAGTTCGAGATCCGACGTCAGGGTGCCATCCTCTCCGACGGAGGAGAGATCCATCAGGAAACCCGTAACTGGGACGACAGCGCCGGAGAGACCAGCTCGTCCAGGAGCAAGGAGGAGTCCAACGACTATCGTTACTTCACCGAGCCGGATCTTCCTCCACTGGTCCTGTCGGATAGCTATGTAGAGGATATCGAGAGGGATCTGCCCGAGCTTCCATGGGACAAGAAGGCTCGATATGAGAGGGACTTCGACCTCCCCCAGGACGACATCTCGGTACTTACGGAGCAAAAGGACCTGGCCGAGTATTTCGAGGCCTGCGTGGAGGCCGGGGCGTCTCCCGCCAGGGCTTCCAACTGGATAAGAACAGAGGTGCTTCGGGTACTGAACGAAAAGGGAGGCCATATCTCCGAGTTTTCCCTGTCCCCGACCGCCCTAGTAGAGTTGCTGCGGATGGTGGAGGGCAAAAAGCTCTCGACCACGGCGGCAAAAGAGGTCTTCGACGCCATGATATCCAGGGAGATCTCCCTGAAAGAGGCCATAGATGCCTGCGGTGTGACCGCCGGGAACCTCTCGGGAGATGGACTGACTTCTCTGATTCGATCGGTCCTGGAGGCCAACGGAGACGTCGTCGACGTAATACGTTCCGGCGATGACAAAAAGGACAAAAAACGCAAGTTCCTTCAGGGACAGGTCATGAAGGAAGCCAGAGGGCAGGCGGACCCCAGGGAGGTTGCCAAGATACTGGATATCGAATTACCCCGATGATCAGATACTACTGATCTGGTACAATAGTGGCGGTTCCCCCTGCTCCCGAGGCTTGGGGAGGGGGAGCCCGCTTCATCGGGAGTCCCTGTTTTTGGGCCGTCGTCGAAGCATCGGAATCTGAATCGTCACCAGCGCTAACGCTGAGTCTCAAGGAGGTACGAAGATGGGGTACAAGCCAGAAGATATTCGATCGATTGCAATCGTCGCACATGGCGGAGCGGGAAAGACCTCGCTGACCGAGGCAATGCTGTTCGACACCGGCGTGATAAATCGGCTAGGTAGCGTAGAGAACGGCAACACCGTAACCGACTTCGGATCCGAGGAGCAAAAGCGTCAGATATCCATCAGCACGGCCCTCGCCAACGTGGAGTACGGGGGCAAGACCATATTCATGATGGATGTTCCCGGTTACGCAGACTTTCTGGGAGAGATGCGGTCCGCCATGAGGGTGGCCGATTCGTCCTTGATAGTCGTTAGCGCCGTGGACGGAGTCGAGGTCCAGACGGGAAAGGCCTGGGAGTTTGCCGAGGACTTCGGAACCCCCGTCGCCTTCTTCGTCAACAAGATGGACAGGGACAACGCCGACTATCAGAGAACGGTCGAGGATATCCGAGAGCAGCTCAGCAAAAAAGCTCATAGTTTTTTTCTGCCGATAGGTCAGGAATCGGAATTCAAGGGCCTTGTCGACGTCCTTCGGGAGAAGGCCTATATCTACAAGGGAGACGGCAGTAAGGATTTCGATGAGGTCCCGGTCCCGGCGGATCTAAAGGACACCATGAACGTCCAGAGAGGGCAGCTTGTGGAAAACATCGTCGAAGAAGACGACGACATGATGATGCGTTATCTCGACGGAGAGGAAATTCCCCTGGAGGAGATGTGGCCACTTCTAAGAAAGGCCATATCGGAGAGAAAAATATTCCCCATACTGCCCGGATCCGCGACGGCCAACGTCGGTATAATGCAGCTTCTCGGGGTGATCGCCGACGAGCTTCCCTCTCCCCTGGAGACCCGGTCCCGTATAGCCGTCGACGGCGAGGAAGAGGTCGAGATAACCCCCGATCCCTCCGGCCCGTTTTCCGCACTGTGTTTCAAGGTCATGGTCGACCCCTACGTAGGCAAGCTCAGCTTCATAAGGGTGAACTCTGGAACCTTGACCTCCGATCAGATGATATACAACGTCAACCGTCAGGAAGAGGAGCGCATAAGCGGCTTCAAGATCATGCAGGGCAAGGACGGCAAGGACGTAAAGGAACTTACCGTCGGCATGATCGTCGCCATCCCCAAGCTTCAGAGCACCAGAGTAGGCGATACCCTTTCGGTCAAGGGCGCTACCGCCGTATTCCCTCCGATAAAGTTCCCCCTTCCGGTCTACAGCATAGCGGTAGACGCCAAGAGCAGGGCCGACGAGGACAAGCTTTCCACCGCCATGCACAAGATGCTGGAGGAGGATCCTATACTAAAGTTCGAGAAGAATGCCGAGACCGGCGACAATGTCCTGTCCGGAATGGGCAACCTTCATCTGGACATAGTTCTCTCCCGCATAAAGGAACGTTACGGCGTAGAGCTGGAGGTCAGGACTCCTGAGGTTCCCTATAGAGAGACCATCAGGAAGACAGCCAAGGCCCAGGGAAAACACAAGAAACAGACCGGAGGTCACGGCCAGTATGGGGACGTTCACATAGAGTTCTCTCCTCTTCCGACCGGAGAGGGATTCGTCTTCGAGGACAAGATCGTCGGAGGGGCCGTGCCCAAACAGTACATCCCAGCGGTGGAGAAGGGACTCAAGGAAGCTCTCGAAAAAGGAGTCCTGGCGGGATTCCGCACCGTCGATTTCAAGGCCACTTTGGTGTTTGGCTCATATCACGATGTGGACAGCTCGGAGATGGCCTTCAAGACCGCTGCGCACCTGGCCTTCAAGAAGGGCATATCTGAGGCAAATCCGGTTCTTCTCGAGCCGGTCATGAACGTCGAGGTGACTGTGGCGGACGATTATCTTGGAGACGTCATGGGAGACATGAACACCCGTAGAGGGCGGATCATGGGAGTCGACTCCATGGGACGACTTCAGATAGTGAAGGCCCAGGTTCCCCTGGCGGAGATGTTCCAGTACGCCATCCAGCTTCGATCAATGACGTCCGGAAGAGGGAACTTCACCATGTCCTATTCCCACTACGATCCAGTCCCGGAGGAGATTTCCAAGAAGGTAATAGCAAGAAGGCAGTCACAGACGGAAGAGGAATAACATCCGATATAAAGGGCCCGGGAGAGACCCCGGGTCCTTTGCCGTTATCGTTTTAGGAGTAGGATCAGATCGTTCACGTTTGTTCCGGTAGGGCCGGTTGTTATCAGGTCCTCCGATGCCTTCAGGGCCCGGTAGCTATCGTTGTCCTCCAGGAGGGCGATCGGATCTATTCCAGAGGCCCTCATTCTGGAGATCGATCCTCCGTCAACCATCCCTCCCGCCGCATCGGTAGGACCGTCGGTTCCGTCGGATCCCACCGATGCCACCACGGCGTTATCGACTTTTTCCATCCCTACGGCGGCCGACAGGGCCAGCTCCTGATTCCTGCCGCCTTTGCCCTCTCCCTTGAGATGAACCACCGTTTCCCCTCCGAGAATCAAGGCCCTGGGGTTGTCTCTGCCTCTTTTCCTGGCGATGGCCGCCAGAAAGCTGCCAGCTTGTCGAGCCTCGCAGTTCAGGTCCTCCGCCAGGATTTCAGTCTCGTATCCCAGATGTTTCGCTTTTTCCGCCGCAGCGGAGCAGAGGCGGGAGACGTCTCCCAATACTATGGTCTCGACCTTTTCGATGGTCTTGGGCGTCTCTGTTTTCAGCGCTTCTTTCTCCGCCCGGGATAGCCTAATCCCGTATTTTACGGCTATCTCCATGGCCTCTTCCGCAGTGCCGTCGTCCGGGACTGTGGGACCGGAGGCCACCGAGCCGAGGTCATTCCCCAGCACGTCGGACAGTATCAGGTTGGTTATAGCGGAGGGGGCGGCAGCCAGTGCCAATCGCCCTGCCTTGACCTTCGAAAGCCTCTTCCTTATTTTGTTGATCTCCTCTATTGGAGCTCCGGAAGACAGAAGAGAATCGGTGATCTCTGCCATGTCCCTCAGGGAGACCCCTTCGAGAGGGAACTCCATCAGAGAGGATCCGCCTCCGGACAGGAGCACTAATAGACGGTCCTTTTTCGTCGTGGAATGGACAAGGTCGAGAGCGGCTTTACCGGCTTCCAGGCTTTTTTCGTCCGGAACGGGATGGCCGCTCTCGATTATATGCATTCCTGCGACGTCTCCTCCAGCGTGGCCGTATTTCGTCACGATCAAGCCCCTGGAGATCCTATCTCCGAGCACCTCCGACGCGGCATTGGCCATGGTCCAAGCCGCCTTACCCACTGCCAAGCAGACGATGGGGCCCTTCAGGTCCATCGATTGAAGGGTTTCTCTAGTCGATTGGTCCGGAAGATTTTTCTCCAGGCTGTAACGGATTATCTCCAGGCAGTCATCCCTGAGTTTTTTAGTCTTTTCCATTCGGTCTTTTCTCCTCCGGATCGGGAATAGAGAAGGGGCCGGAGGATTTCCTCCGACCCCGAAAATATCCTGGAAACGGTCTATCTTACCGCGGCCATCTCCAGGTCCATCCTTCTGGCGGTGGCGGACAGGATCCAGCCCAGGTCCTTGGCCTCTTCGAAGGCTCCGGGGCCCTGGTTGCAGGACACGGTTCTGCCTGTCATGTTTGTCATGGTGCCACGTTTCTCCGCCCATGCCGTCATGGGAAGGGCAAGTGTGGCCTTAGATGCCTCGGCCTTGCCGTTGGTCGATACGAGAGCCACGGAGGAGTTCAGCTCGAATCCCGATACCGTGCCTACCAATACGGTGAGGTCGTAGGATCCCTTCTTGATCTCCTCGATGGACTTGGTCGCGATCGATCCGTCTATGGCTCCCTGGACGTTGGCTCCTCTGTAAAGAGGGTAGACTGACTTGGTCTTGAGGGCGTCCGCCAGGGCGATCACTGCCTCTCCTGATTCGGAGTCGTATCCCGCGCCCTTGCCGACTATTATGGCGACCTTCTTGCTATTGCCGAGGAGTTCCGCTGCTTTGGCTATGTTCTCTCCGTTGATCTTTCCGTCGGCTACGGCGGATTTCAGGGCCTTGGCTACCTTGTCCACCGAGTCTTCCAGAACGACTGCTCCGCCCATGTCGAAACGGTCGCTGTGGTTTCCTGCGTAAATCATGGGGGCGCCGTTCTTTCTCATGGCCCGGCGAATCCAGGAGGCCATGACCGGCTGATCCTGAGAGAGATCGTCGTCAAGAAGCAGTACGCAGTCGGCCTCTATTAGGCTATCGTATCCGGCACCGGAGGACTTGCGGCCCCATGAACTCTCCATGGCCAAGGTCAGACCGGCGAAGCAGTCCACCCCGTCGACGGCGATGTCGGCATCGATTCCGGATATCTGGACGAACTCTTTTACCGCTCCCATCTCCTCGTTGGTCAGATTGCCCCCGAGGACGAATGCTACCTTGGATGCCTTCTTGACCGACTCCGCAAACTTAGTCGCTCCCTCGGACCAGGATATGGCCTTCCCCGACGCCATAGGTGAACCTAGGCGATCCTCTGCGACGTCGTCGAACTGGTAGCGTCCCTTGACACAGGTCATTCCGAAGGTCGGACTGTCTATCTTGTTGAAGTCGCTGGTGATCCTGACGATTCTCTCCTTCGATGTGTCGAGGTTCATGTCTATCTCGCATCCCACCGGGCACTTGGCGCAAGTGGTGCTGATGAGGGACGGTTTCTCCTGATGAGGCCAGCGCTCGGCTCTCTTCTCGACCAGGGCGCCTACGGGGCAGTTCTGGACGCAGAGACCGCAGAAGGTGCAGTCCGATGCGTCTATACCCTTGAAGTACTCGGGCGAGATGGTGGATGCGAAGCCCCTCTTTGCGAAATCTATGGCGTGGAAGCCGGCTATCTCGTCGCAGGTACGGACGCACTGTCCGCAGAGGATGCACTTGTCCATGTTGCGGACGTAGAACTCGTTGGCCTCCTCTATGCCCTTTCCGTGCTCGCCTGCCACCCTTTCCGGATCTACCTCGTAGTCTATGGCGTAGCGGCGTAGCTTACACTCGAACACGTCGGGACATCCACACTCCATGCAGCGGGAGGCGTCTCTGAGAACCTGCTCCTCCGTAAGCCCCTCATCGTATTCCTTGAAGGGCTTGCTGAGCCTTATGGCCGGATCGACGTGGGCGGTCTGCTCCCTGGGCTGTTTCTCCCTATCGAGGAAGTCGTCGGGCCCCAAGTCGTCTCGAACCACGTCGTAGACGAAGGGTTTCTTCGCCTTGCCTGTGGTCAGGTAGTGATGGATGCTTTCCGCAGCCCAGTGTCCCGTTCCAAGGGCCTCGACGGCTATCTTGGGGCCAGTCTGCTGGTCTCCGCATACGAACACGCCTGGGAGAGGGGTCTCGAAGTCTCCGTCGACGGTCATCCTGCGTCCGTCGTGGATGGAGGAGGGCAGTCCCTGGAAATCGATTCCCTGACCGATGGCGGCTATGACGTTGTCCAGCTCGAGGGTGAATGTCTCTCCGGTCGGTATCGGCCGACGTCTGCCGGAGGCGTCGGCCTCGCCGAGCTCCATCTTTTCGCAGATCATCCTCTCGACCTTCCCGTCTCCCTCGATGGACTTGGGAGCTGCCAGGAAGATGAACTCGATACCTTCCTCCTTGGCCTCCTGTATCTCTATGTCTTCCGCTGGCATCTCTGCCTCGGTGCGGCGATACACGATGTAGACCTTTTCCGCTCCGAGCCTCTTTGCACAGCGACAGGCGTCCATGGCGGTGTTGCCGCCTCCAACCACAGCCACTCTGTTACCGATTTTGACCGGATCGTGAAGGTTGACGGTGTAGAGGAAGTCTATTCCACCCAGAACTCCGGGAAGATCCTCTCCTGCTGTCCTCATGGAGGAGGATTTCCAGCACCCCATGGCCAGGAGAACTGCGTCGTATTCGTCCCTGAGCTGATCGAGGGTTACGTCCTTACCCATGCAGGTGTTGAGCTTGACCTCTATGCCGTGGGACAGAAGCCAATCGCATTCCTTCTGTATGACCTCCTGAGGAAGACGGTAGTCCGGTATGCCGTAACGCATCATGCCGCCGAGAGCGGCCTCTTTCTCTATCACCGTGACGGAATATCCCTTGAGACGGAGGTAATAGGCGGCGCTCATCCCTCCGGGGCCACCTCCGACGATTGCTACGGATTTTCCGTTTTCCTCTATGGAGGGGACGTGCCCGAGGTCGTCGTTCTCTATGGCTTTGTCTCCGATGAACCTCTTGATGTTGCGTATCGATACCGGTTCCTCGTCGACGAAATGTCTGCGGCATTTCTCCTGGCAGGGAGCGGGGCAGACCCGTCCTATCGAGCTCGGCAGGACGATGTTTTCGTGGAGGATGTCCAGGGCCTCGGCAAACTTACCCTGGGCCGCCGTGTTGATGTAGCCCTGTACGTTTGCCTGAGCGGGGCAGGCCAGGGTACAGGGAGGCCTGCAGTCTCCTACGTGGTCCGACAGGAGAAGCTCAAGGGCCAGTCTTCTGGCGTCGTTGGCCCTTTTAGTGTCGGTCCTTAACACCATGTTGGGCGCTATAGTGGAGGAACAGGCTCTGACGAGGGCCTTGGCGCCTTCCACCTCGACCAAACACAGTGAACAGCCTCCGTGGATCGATAGGTGTTCGTTGTAACAGAGTGTGGGAATCTCCACACCGCACTCGGCGCAGAGGTCCAGTATTTTCTGTCCCTGATAGCCGTAGACTTCCTTGCCGTTGAGGATAACTCTTACGTTTCTTTCCATAGCCATGAGCCTCCTACTCCACAGAGATGGCGCCCACGGGGCAGCTCACCTTGCACTTGCCGCATCTGATGCAGATGGAATCGTCGATGACGTGCGGTTTCTTTATCTCTCCGGATATGGCGTCCACCGGGCAATTCTTGGCGCACTTGGTGCAGCCGATGCACTTTTCCGGATCTATGATGTAGTGTATCAGGGACGGACAGACCGTCGCGGGGCATCTGTGGTCCACGATATGTGCCATGTACTCGTCCTTGAAGTATTTTATGGTCGTCAGAACCGGATTAGGTGCTGTCTGACCCAGTCCGCAGAGGGAGCCGTCCTTTATCTGGTGGCACAGCTCCAAAAGGAGATCTATATCGCTTTCCTTGCCCTCTCCCTTGGTTATACGGTCCAGGATCTCCAGCATCCTCTTGGTTCCTATGCGGCAGAAGGGGCATTTTCCGCAGGACTCGTTCTGTACGAAGGACAGGAAGAAGCGGGCGACGTCGATCATGCAGGTGTCCTCGTCCATGACGACCATGCCGCCCGATCCCATTATGGCTCCTGTGGCGTTGATGGACTCGTAGTCAACGGGGGTGTCAAGGAGCTCCTTCGGTATGCAGCCACCGGAGGGGCCTCCCATCTGGACAGCCTTGAACTCCTTGTCGTCCGGAATACCTCCGCCTATGTCGTATATAACCTCGCGGATGGGCATACCCATGGGAACCTCTACCAGGCCTCCCTTGGCGATCTTCCCTGCCAGGGCGAAGACCTTGGTGCCGCGGCTCTTTCCGATGCCGTATTTGGAGAACTCCTTGGATCCGTTCCTGATTATCCAGGCCACGTTTGCGTAGGTCTCGACGTTGTTTATGTTGGTGGGTTTGCCGAAAACCCCGCTCTGGGCCGGGAACGGAGGTCTGGGACGGGGCATACCCCTCTTTCCCTCGATGGAGGCGATCAGTGCCGTCTCCTCTCCGCAGACGAAAGCCCCGGCTCCCTCCTTTATCTTGAGATCGAAGGAGAAACCGCTGCCCATGATATCCTCTCCGAGGAAGCCCCTTTCCTTGGCCTGCTCGATGGCGATGTTGAGGTTCTTGATCGCCAGAGGATACTCGGCGCGGCAATATATTATGCCGTGGCTGGCTCCGATGGCGTAGCCGCATATGGCCATCCCCTCGATTATGGCGTGTGGGTCTCCTTCCAGGACCGATCTGTCCATAAAGGCGCCCGGGTCTCCCTCGTCGGCGTTGCAGACTACGTATTTTTCGTCGCCTTTGGATAGGTTGGCGAACTTCCATTTCAGCCCCGTCGGGAATCCGGCTCCGCCTCTTCCTCTGAGACCGCTGTCGAGGACCTCGGTGTATACTTGCTCGGAGGTCATGGAAGAGACCACCTTCTTAAGGGCGTCGTAACCCTCTCTCTCTATGTATTCGTCTATCTTCTCAGGGTCGATTATCCCGCAGTTGCGAAGGACTATGCGGACCTGCTTGTCCATCCTGGGGTTTTCCATTCCGGATCCGTCGGAGTCGAGCACCAGGGCCTGGTCCAGCCTGTTGCCTCCCAGGACGTGTTTCTTGACGATATCCTCCACCGACTCTTCTGTGACGTGGCCGTACATGGTGGATTTGCCGTCCACCTCCACCTCGACCAGAGGCTCCTGGAAACATAGGCCTATGCAGCCGACCTTCCTGATCTCTATCTCCGGGTGTCCTTCGAGCAGTGTCCTGAGTTTGGCCTCTACCGGGCGGGCTCCCGCCGCGATCCCGCAGCTTCCCATCCCTATTTTTACTATAGTCTGAGACATGTCCAGTCCTCCTTAACCCTTTTTACGGTAGTCTTCCAGGATCTCGATGGACTTCGGCGGCGTAAGCAGTCCATGGACGTTGTCTCCCACCATCATCACTGGAGCCAGACTGCAGCATCCCAGACAGGCGACATGTTGAAGGGTAAAAATCCCGTCCTCGGTGGTCTCGCCTTCCTCTATTCCCAGGTGCCTTGCCACCTCTTCCGCCACAGAAGCGGACCCTTGAACGTGGCATGCGGTACCTCGGCAGATACGTATGACGTACTTGCCCTCGGGTTGAAGCCGGAACATGGCGTAAAAGGTAGCCACTCCGAACATCTCCGAGGCGGATATGTCCATTTTTCTGGAGACGTAGGTCACGGCCTCCTCCGCGACGTAACCGTACTCCTTCTGGATATCCGCCAAAAGCGGGATGGTTATCCCCTTCTTGCCTTGATAGCGCTGGACGATGGGATCCAGACGCTGCGTCAGCTCGTTCGAGCTGACGGTGGTTGTGGATGACATCAAATTCCTCCTCCTCACAATGCGATCACGAGAATTGCAATGCATTCATTATACTCGATTGATGAGGAAATGCCATTGCAAATACGAGCTTTTTGTTCAATCGTTTCTCCATTGAATTACCTGCATTTATGCCTTAGATTTTTTGAGATGATACTTTTAGATGCTTTTATTGATGTTATTTGTTTTTGTCGCTGATGGACTCTAGACATTTCAATGATGCTTTTTTTCTTTAAGACCTCTCATGGGAAGCTTTCCTACGGTTTGTTTTTAAGATCTAAATCGAGCAAACTTCCTCTTTATTTGATATGATAATCACCTACAGATGTAGTGTAGAGATTGCCGAAAGAGGAGGCGATTTAGATGTTAGATGCGACTTTTTTCAACGGAGTGGCCCCTTCGAGCTTGAATGAAGATCGATTAAAAGAGGCTGCCGCCTGGATAGACCAGGGGGTTCAGGAGGGATTGCCGGGATTTGGTTGGATGAAATTACCCGATGCGGATATCGGTTCTGTTTTGGAGATCTCCGAGTGGTTGAGGAAGTTCGACTCCATCGTTCAGATCGGCATAGGCGGCTCTTCCCTGGGCAACCTGATGCTTCATCAGGCTCTGCTGCCCCCCTATTTCAACGAGATGGACAGAATTGAGAGGGGAGACGTCCCCAGATTCTACATGGCGGATAATCTCGACGAGGGAGAGAATCAGGCTATATGGAACAGGATAGACCCGAAGGATACCGCTTTTATAGTGGTGAGTAAGTCCGGGAGAACCCTGGAGACCATGGGTAATTTCCTCCTGTTCTGGGAGCGTATGACAGAGGCTCTGGGGAAAGAGGCTTTCTCTAGGTTGGTGGTCATAACCGACGCCGAAGACGGTCTGCTACGTCGGTTCGTGGAGGAATCGGGATGCCGAAGCTTGATCCTCCCAGGGGACGTAGGGGGGCGTTACTCCGTTCTTTCATCCGTCGGGCTCCTTTCCGCCGCCGCTTTGGGGATAGACGTCGAAAAGCTGTTGGAGGGAGCCTCAGAGGTCAGAGAGGCCCTTTCCGGCGACGGGGTTCCAGGGGATAATCTGGCGTGGGTCATGGCCTGGAATCTGCTTTATCAGCTGGAGACTGGAAGGTCGAATACGGTTTTCATGCCCTACGGAGACAGGATGGAACGTCTTTCTGAATGGTTCTGCCAACTCTGGGCGGAGAGCCTCGGCAAGGGCGGTACGGGGTTCTCTCCTTTGAGGGCACTGGGAGCGGTCGATCAGCATTCTCAGCTTCAGCTCTACTCACAGGGACCGGACGATAAAGCCTACATAGTTCTGGGGGTAAGGCCGAGAGGTCGATTCGCCATAAAAGGGTCGATAATGCCATCCTTGGAGGAGCTTTCCTTTCTAGACGGATTGACCCAGGAGGATATTCTCGATCATGAGAGAAGGGCAATAGTGGCCGTTTTGGCCGGAGAAAACAGGCCGGTGTTTTCAATAACCATGGATAGCCTGGACGAGAGGACAATGGGAGGTCTGATATTCTTTCTGGAATACCTGACCGCCCTGACCGGTCGCCTGATGAAGATATCCCCTTTCGACCAACCTGGAGTAGAGCTTGGTAAAAAATACGCAAACGGATTGGCCGGGAAGAAAGAGGATAGCTGCTACGTGAACTTGGTTCAGGAGGTAGAGGAAAGGTTTAGAACAGGCAGGGTCGAGATCTAGTCTTCGGCCTGCCAGCGGTCTTTCCCGTCTATCGATCTAAGAGCGTGAAGTATGTTCTGCTTTACGTCGGGAAACCTTGCCGTCAGGTCGGAGACCAATTCCTTGGCCCTGGTCCTCTCTGTCTCCAGGGAAAAGGGGCAGGTGTAGCGAACAAGGGGGAGCTCCATCCTCGAGGTTTCCTGCAATATAGCCTTTTCCGTAAGGTAAAGGAGCGGTCTTATGAGGTTCATATCGCTGTTGCTTTGCCATATTCTGGGCTGGAAGGATCTGAACCTGCCGGTGCGGAATAGGTTCATTAAGGCTGTCTCGACGGCATCGTCTAGGTTGTGCCCTAGGGCCACCGTGTTGCCTCCCATCTCTTTAGCGTAGCTGTTAAGGATGCCTCTTCTCATGTTGGCGCAGAAGCTACAGGGGGATCTCTCCTCTCTGATACGTATTATCTCTTCTATAGGGTGGGGTACCACCTTATAGGGAATTTCCAGCTCGTAGCAGAGTTTCTCCATAGGAGACACGTCCCAGTTTCCCCCTGAAATGTCGACGCTACAGGCGGAAAGATCGAATTTAACCGGGCTCCATCTTCGGATCTGGCTGAGAGCCACCAGGAGAAAGACGCTGTCCTTTCCGCCGGATAGCCCGACTACGACATGGTCTCCTTCGGAGACCATGTCGTAGTCGAAGATAGCTTTTCCGATCTTTCCCCTTATTCTGTTTCCGAGACTATGTTTTTTCATCTATATATCACCTTTTATTTCGTTTGAGGTATAGTGTTCCACTAAACCGGCTCATTATGATAGCATATGAAGCGCTCTCAAGGAGGGGTATCCGTAATGGAGGAGGGGTATCCGTAATGGAAAAAATTCGCATGGTTCTCATAGACGATCACAAGCTTTTTCGAGACGGGATGAAAAAACTCTTAGAGATGGAGCCGGATTTTTCGCTGGAGGGAGAGGCTTCGGACGGAATCGAGGGGCTTGCCCTTATAAAAAGGTCGAGGCCGGACGTTGTCTTGCTGGATATAGGAATGCCCAACCTGGACGGTATAGGACTTATAAGGGAGCTCAGGAGCACGGAGCAAAACACCAAATTCGTCGCTATAACCGCTTTTAACGATGAGAGGAAGCTCTCGGAGCTATCCTCCGTAGGGGTCCACGGATTCGTGCTGAAGTCTTCGGGGAGGACAGAGCTTCTATCGGCGATTCGTTCGGTCGCGAGGGGACAGTGTTACGTGGATCCTAAAGTGGCGGGGCTGCTCTTAGGGGCTTTTCACAAAAAACAGGACGAGGCCGATATGCTTTGCGACCTGACCGACAGGGAGAAAGAGGTCCTTTTCTGGCTAGCCCAGGGACTCAGTAACCTGGAGATATCGGCGAAGATGAACCTCTCCGAGAAAACGGTAAAAAACCATGTCAGCCACATACTTAAAAAGCTGGATCTCAGGGACAGAACCCAGGCGGCCATATTGGCATGGAGAGTCGGAATAGCCGAATCCTCGGAGGAATAGACAGAGACGAAGACGGCGGGAAGAAGGATTTCCTTCTTTCCGCCGTATATTGTTTTAACTGCTTCCGGAAGCAGATAGGGAGCTGAACGTGCTGGAAAGAGACGATGCCTGATAGTTCAGTTTGGTCATCTGTTCCTCCATGGCAGCGTATTGTTTATACATGTTCAGCTGCTGGGTGGTGATTCTTTCCTCGTAGTCCTTTATCCTCTGTTGAAGCTGTGTGACCTCGTTTTCCCAGACGTTTATCTGGCTTGGTATACGGCCCTCTTTGGTAGAGGTGTCTCCTATCGCCACGGTAGAGGTGCTTACCACGCTGTCGAACTGGGTGTCTAGACTCTCCGATATCGTCTTTACGAGTTTTTGGACCGAGTCCGAATCGGTAGCCATAGCCTCCATAAACTTATCCGTGTCGAACTCGAGCTTCCCGCTTTTTCCGAAGTCGGTCTCCTCGGTGGAGATCCCTATCTGGTAAAGCATGTTGAAGGTGTCCTCGTCATCGCCTACCGACTCGGAAATGATCTTCCTGAGGTTGGACTTGGTCTGCCATAGAACGGTGTCGCCCGCCAAGAGTCCCTTCCTTCGGCTCAAGTCATCTTCCGGAACGGCCTTTGTGTCCGAGTTGGGACTATCAGAATAGTTATAGGTCTTCTCCTCGGATCGGACGTTTATGTATTCCATGAGATCGTTGTAGCTTTCGACGAAGGCTTGGATGGACTCGACCGCCTTCTGGGCGTTCAAAGTGACCTCCATGTTCACCTCTCCGACTCCCTGGAGGTTCAGGGTTGCGCCACCTATGAGATCGTCTATCTCGTTGGAGGATCTCGTGACGTCTATCCCGTTGACGGTCAAGGAGGCGTCCTGGGCGTCCCTGTGATGGGTGGCGTCCTCCGTCAATATTCCCAGTTCGCCGAGAAGGCTGTTATCCGTGTTCGAGTAGTCTATCGAGAAGGTTGCGCCGTCTGCGGGTTTGGAGCCGATCCAGTGGATCGCCCATTTTTCCTCGTCACCTGGATCCTCTACGATCTCGTAATCCGTTCCCTCCGTGTATCCTGCGATGCTTACGGTCGCTGTGTCCAACTTCTCCACGTCGATGGTGTCGTAGTCGGATCCGACTGTCCTGGTCAGGTCTTTGGAAAGGGTCTCCCTTATCTCGTACAGCCCGAAGGTGTTGGCGTCGTAGTCGTAAGACACGTCGTAGGTGCTGGTTTCGCTGGGACGGCTGGCCCCTATCCAGTGTATCTGATATCCACCGGTGGCTGAGTCGGCTATTACCTCGAAGTCGGTTCCTTTTTCGTAAGTGGTGGACCCGACTGTTATGTCCCCTATGGAGCTTGGATCTATTCCGTTGGCTCCCAGTAGGTCGTAGTCGCCGCTTTCCCTGGTGACCTCCTCCGTGAAGGAACTTGATCCCAGTCCGGTGTTCTTGCTCTCTACGACTAGCCTGTTGTCTATCAAATAGGCATCAAGCCCTATGTCGGCGGATCGTATCTTCTCGGCTACGGTCCTGAGCGAGTCGCTGCTCTCGTAGGTTATCTCCGCAGCATTTGTGCCGATCCGTACGAAGAAGGATCCAGACTTTCCTAAGGGTGCCGAGGAGCTATCTTGACGATCGGATAGCCGTCTCTCCGCTACGGCGAGGCTGTTTACTTTTATGTTCCACTCATCTATCTGGGCGGAAGGCTCCAGGTCGACCTTTAAAATGGCGTCGGAGCTTTCGTTGCTTCCCACCACCACGAGCTCCGGGGTCTTTGATGTAAAGGTAGATTCCAGCTTAAGGGGGTCCAGGGAGGATTGAGCCGCCTTGACGGAGGAAGAGAACTCCTGGTAGAGATAAATCTTGTCGTTTAATAACTGAATCTTGTCGTACCAAGGGTCCTCGTTCTTTCTGAGAGCCGCCATCTGTTCATCTATGATGTCTCCCCAGTCGAGACCAGATGACAGGCCGGTCATCTGAGTCGTCGGCAAACTGATCGACATATACCACACCTCCTGAGAGAGATTTGACATTGAAACTCTATTTGGTTATCGGAGAGATCGGCTTTTCGGTTGAGCCCAGGTCTTTAAGCTCCGCTCGTGCTACAATACCACAATGAGGCTAAGGGCGATATGGAGGAGTGATGTTTCTTTATGGATCTGTTTATAGACGGAGTTCCTTTTTCCATACTGCACATTGAAAGCCTGTCCAGGGAAGAGCTGTTGGACATTGTTCTGGAGGAATTGGCCGGACGTGGGCTCGTTCTGAAGGAGATAGTCAGCCACGGAGAGGCCCTGAGCGAGGAGTCTTTTCTCTCCATCCCCGACGGTGTAGAGGTCGATTTTCTTTCCGATACGAAAGAGGGAATAATTAATAGGATCATTCTGGAGCTTCGAGAATCGCTGGATCGTTGTATTTCCATCGCGGAAGGTTGGATATCCCAGAGATCGGAGTTCCCGGACGAAAACTCGATGGAACGGTGGGTCGAGTCCATGGAATGGATCGTAGAGGTCATGTCCGAGCTGAACGACTTAGGCGAAGAGGGTCCTCTTTTTTCCGACGTGGAGTCTTTTAAACTGGAGCTGGAACGCTGGAGGACTATCTCGGTTGAATCTCCGGAGCGAACGGTTCCCGAACTGGAAGAGATGGTTTTCAAGCTGGATCTGTTGAGAGATAAACTGGAAGACCTGGAGTCCCTCCGTCGAAATCTATCCGAGGGAGAGGAAGTCGTGAAAGGAGACGATGTCTGAGGTGTCTCTGAGAAAAGGACTGGCTATCTTCCTTCTGCTATCTTTCGGGGTTAGTTCCGTGGTTCTCGCCTTCAGCGTCGATGGATCGACCTGGAGTACCTTGTTGACCGCCCGAAAAGGTCCGATGGCTCTGGCTTTTCTGCTGGTGTTGGGAGCCTGGCTGTGCGACGCCATAAGGTTTTGCTCATTGGCTCGGGCGATGGACAGAAAAATATCGATCCCGAACGGGATTATCCTCACCTGGCTTCACTATTTCGGGTGCGCTGTAACGCCTATGCAGGTAGGGGGAGGTCCTTTTCAGGTATATGTTCTGTATCGTTCGGGCGTACCCATAGGGAAAGGAGTTGCCATAACCTTGGTTAGGACCCTCCTGACCACGTTCATCCTTTCGGTGGCGGCACCTCTTTCTTTTCTTCTAAATCCTAGATTCATGAATGAGAGTCCTTTCTTGGTAGGCATTTTCTACTATGTTCTTCTCATATCGATTTTAGCTTGGGGCGCCTTCGGGATCAGTGTCGTTCGCCCTGATCTGGTGAAAAAAGCGGGGTCGGTGCTGGTGTTGTGGCTCAATCGTTTCAACGTGATAGGTAAGTATAAGATCCTCTGTACAATAAGAAGGATAAACCTTGAGATAGACGGATATTCGGCCAACCTGAGATACCTCTTTTCCAGAGGTATAGGGTGTTTTACCCTGGCATTCGTCATGTCCTTGCTTCACCTGGTGTTTCTGTTTTCCGTATTGCCCTGCTTGATCTGGTCCATAGGGTTGGAGGTCAACTACGTCGAAAGTTTCCTTGCGCAGGCGATATTCCTCTTCGTGCTTTATTTCGTTCCGACCCCGGGGGCCAGTGGCGTCGCCGAAGGAGGGGGCGCGGCTATATTCGGGCTTCTGGTCCCCTGGAGTATGGCGGGAGTGACGGCCATCGCCTGGAGATTTTTTACCGAATATCTGGCGATCATAATGGGAGCTATTGTGGCGGTACGGTTCATAGGTTGGGGTACTGCCGAGATGATAATCAAAAACAGGCGAAGGGAATGTGATGATCTTGAACTTGCCAAAAGCGGACGGGAGAGCTGAGTTCGACTGGATACGGGCAGAGGCCTTTCGTCTCAGAGGAGGAATATGGACGGCCCTTTTCCTGGCCATATTGGCTGTAGCCCGTCCGACTGCTACGACTATACTCGTTGGAGCTTTGCCGGTCCTGTTGGGGCAGGCTCTTAGATGTTGGGCAGTAGGATGTATAGTTCTATATAGAGGAGAGAGGGTCAAGGCTCGTAGGTTGGTTACCTGGGGGCCATACTCGATATGTAGAAACCCTCTCTACGTGGCGAATGGGCTGATAGGCCTGGGATGGGGGATAATGGCGGGGCCTTTGGCTCTTTCTCTCTTTCTCGTCGTCTTCGTAATTCTTTACGGCTTTCTGATAGTCCCTTGGGAAGAACGATTTTTGTCCGAGAAGTTCGGCAAGGCTTTTGACGACTACCGTAAAAGAGTGGGGACGTTTTGGCCCAAGATTTGGCCTCCCAGGGTATCCTCCGGGCCTTTCGACTATTCCGTCATATGGAATAGCGAGAAACACAGTATGTTGGTGACGGTGGTGGGGACCTCATTGTTGTTATCCAGGTTATGGTGGTGAATTGAGATCAAAAAAGGACGCTGGCCGGGAATGCCCCGAGTCGGCGTCCTTTTTTCGTTTTAAAATCTGGCTATGTATCCTCCGTACAGCCTCTTCCAGGTGTTCTCGAAAACCTCCTGAGGAGAGGGGGAGATTCGAGCCAGCCCCTCCCTTATGCATGACTGAGCCACCGCTTCGGCTATTCTCGGAGTCAGTTCATCGGAAAATATAAAGGGAGTAATGTGATCTGCCCTAAGCCGTCGAGGATCTACGTTCGCCGCATATTCCTTTGCCGCCTCCATCTGGACGTTGAAGTTCAATCCCGTGGCTCTGACGTCCAGAAGGCCTCTGGTTATTCCTGGGAATACCTTGAGGTTGGGCATGGTGTTGGGGCCTTCGATCAGGCCGCAGCCGACTACCTCCGCACCTGCCGCCTTGGCTTCTTCCGGGTCCATCTCGGGTTCCGGTCTGGAAAGGGGAAAAACGATGCTTCGTGGAGCCATCAAGGCTACATCGTCTCTTCCGAAGGCTCCTACCTTGCCTGTAAGGCCTATCAGGATATCCGCATCCTTTGCGGCCTCTTTTATTCCCCCTCTGATCCCCTCGGGGTTGAGTCTGTCCAGTATAAACCTCTGAACTCCGTTCAAGTCGTCCATGTCTTCGTGGATGATGCCTCTTCTGTTGAGCATAACTACGTTTGTCGCTCCGGCGTAGAGCATCAGTTCCGCCGTAGCTACCGCCGAGGTCCCGGCTCCCACTATGACGATCTTTGCCAACGAGAGATCCTTCTCCACGACCTTGAGAGCGTTTATAAGAGATCCCAGTATGACGACGGATGAGCAGTGCATGTCGTCACCGAAAATGGGGATCTCCAGCTCTTTTCGAAGCCTTTTTACCAAGTCGAAATCTATCGGACTCTTTACGTCCTCTACGTTTATAGCTCCGAAGCTCGGTTCCAGAAGGCGACAGAAACTCATTATCTCATCCATATCGTTGGATTTTATACAAAGAGGTATGGCGTCGATGTCTCCGAAATGTTTATAGAGCAGGCTTTTGCCCTCTATCATGGGAAGTGCCGCCTCAGGGCCGTAGTCTCCGAATCCCAAAACGGAGGTTCCGTTCGAGACTATGGCGAGACGATTGCTCTTTCCCGTGTAGTCGTAAACCAGCTCTTTATCCCTTAAAATTTCGCCGGACGCCACAGCTCCTCCCTGTATGTAGGCAAGGCTTATATCCTTCTTGTTCCTTACCGACACGTTAGGGGATAGCTTTATCTTGCCCTTAGCCTTGCGGTGAAGTTCCAACGCTTCATTTCGGTCAACGGTCATGGAAGTCACTCCTCTCGATATGTCTTCCCGTCTGTTTTACGCCTTGCGATTTCGTCGAAATCTATAATCATACCGTCCTCGGCCGACAACACCTGGGTACGCTCGTTGGAGAGTCCAGCTGCTATTTTCGAGGGGGACGATTCCAGTATCCTGGTCCCTAGGTGGGTCATAAGCAGCAGCTTCGGCGAGATCTCCTCAAGGAGTTTCTCCATGTCCGGGACGGATAGATGCTCTATTCTGCCGACCTTTTCGAGCAATGTGGTATTGGCCACCACCACGTCGCAGTCGGAGAAGAAATCGGGTATCTCCGCGATATAGGCTGTGTCGCTGATAATTCCCCAGGTCGGGAAATTTCCTATGAATTTTAGTCCGTAACACTCGACCCCGTGGTGTCTCAATCTCAGGGGAATAACCTCTCCTTTAGGGAAGGGGACAGGCATGCCGTCTTCCCATAGGTGGATCTCCGCTATTCTTCGCTTTAGGTATCCGAAAAGCACCGGTTCCTCCGATATGGCGTCCGAAGGCAGGGCCACGAGACCTCCGGGGCGGCGTCCTCCTCCGGTCATCGCTTCCGCTATCACGTTGAAATCTCCGCTGTGGTCTATATGACGATGGGTCAAGAGCATTCCGTCGATCCTGTTGGGATCCACTGTAGGTCTCAGCGAGCACATACGGACCAGCGCTCCTGGGCCGGGATCTATCGCCAGTATGAGCCCGTCCAAGGAAGCCACCATTCCTCCGGAGCTTCTCCTCTGGTTTATGACGTTGAATCTGGTTCCGGCGGTCCCCAAAAAGACCAGGCCGTTGACCGGAAGTATCTGACACAATTACTTAAACAGAGGGAGCAGTTGCTTGAACTCCGGTGTTCCGGATACCTTTATCAACTGGTAGACCACCGATTCAATAGGAAGAACGTGAACGCCGCAGGCCGACATATTTCGCAGGGCTATCTCGTGGTTGCCGTTTTCCCTGCTGCCACATCCGTCCGCTACCACCGTAACCTCGAAGTCTCTCTCGAGAAGCTGCATGGCCGTCGTATGCACGCATATATGGCTCTCTATTCCGAAGAGGACCACCTGGTTTCTTCTGGTACAGCGAAAGAAATCATCAAAGCCCTCCTCATCGAAACATCCGAAGGCCTTTTTCTCGAAAACATCGTCAGGCGATATCTCTTCTGCCAGTCCGGGAACAGTGGTCCCCAATCCCTTCGGGTATTGTTCCGTAACCTTCAAAGGTATCTCCATCGCCTGGGACGCCTTTATGAGCTTCTTTGCATTGAGCTCCACCGACTCCTTCCCGTATATGGCGGGCAGGAGCTTCTCCTGAACGTCGATCATCAACATAACCGTGTTCTTAGGTCGCAATATCTGTGGATTCATGGTAAGCACCTCCATTCGTGAATACATGACCATTATGCCACAGGTGAGGATTTGTCGGTATCGGAAACAGAGGATTTATGCTATCCTTACCACCGTTATCGAGATCCAGGGGGTGGATTGAATGACAGAAAAGAACGATAATCTCGAGCGTTGGACTGTAAGCGAGGTGCTGGAGGCCATGTCTAAGCCCGGCTATCCCGAATACATAGTAAAAGCTGTGGAACAGATACAGCTCTGGATGAAGGAGGGACTCGATCCTTCGGTGCAATCAGGAGACCCCTTTCACGCCGATTACGACAGACTTTACTACCAGCTGGATTGGCTGAGGAATCACGTTACTTTTTTGGGAGAAGACGGACAGGGAGCTTTTTCGGAGGCCATAGTGGTCTCTTTAGATCCCGGTGATCAGGACGAGGCCATGAGGATGGCGGTGGACCACGTAGCGATATTCAGCGATGGAGAATGCAAAAGGGTGTGGATATTGAGCGACTCCTGGCTTCCCGGTGAGATCTTCAGATATCGACGTCATCTGGAGACCCTTAGGGCCAGAGGTGTGGATTTCCATTTCCTGCTGATAACCCCGGAAGGATGGACGGAAATTCCACTTTACGGTGAGAACCAAGGCGAACTTCTGGGTTGGCAACGGGGGGCTACCGGTGTAACCGGAAACGAAGGCCCTAAGGGCAAAGAGGGCAATAAATAGTTTGACGAAATCTACCTACGATTGTATAATTTCCTTCGTCCGGGGTGTAGCGCAGTCTGGTTAGCGTGCCTCGTTCGGGACGAGGAGGTCGGAGGTTCAAATCCTCTCACCCCGACCAGACCGAAAGGAAAACGATCTCGATTTTTGTCGAGGTCGTTTTTTTTACAGCTTTATCTTTGTTGACTATCTTTGACTATTTCGATATAATCTGCCCGAAAGAGGTGAAGACCATGGCCGTGGAGAGGGTAGCCCAGAACAGGAAAGCCCGGCACGACTATTTTATACTGGATACCTTTGAGTGCGGCTTAGTCCTTACTGGAACGGAGATAAAATCCGTCAGAGCTGGACGAGTCAACCTTAAGGACGGTTATGCCAAGCTGGAAAAAGGCGAGCTGTGGTTGATGAACGTTCACATTTCACCTTACGAAAACGCCAGCTGGAGGCAACACGACCCGACCCAGAGGCGAAAGCTTTTGATGCATCGGTCGGAGATACGCAAGCTTTCAGGAAAGATAAAGGAACGAGGTTTTACGTTGGTTCCTTTGTCCATGTACATAAAGGACGGTCGATGGGCCAAGATAGAGCTTGGATTGGCGAAGGGTAAAGCCCTTCACGACAAAAGACAATCCCTTGCAGAAGAGGACGCCAAGCGTACCATGGCAAGGGAGATCAGGAACAGACAGAAAGTTTAACATGGGGGCGACTGGTTTCGACTGGTATGTCGGAAGTCTGGAAGCAGGCCGAGCGATGACCGTAAGTCATCACTAAATGAACTGACAACAATTACGCTCTGGCAGCTTAATTAAGCGGCCGCCCGACCGAAAGGGAGCGCTCGCAGATTCGGAAGGGCTATCAACGCGGGCGACGTATGGTGTTGTCTCGGATGGGAAACGATAGTGTTCTGTCGATCACAGATCGTTTCTCCCGTAGTTAAAGAGATCGACTAAGCCTGTAGCCGTCCATTCATACACGACATGTTAGGACCGGGGTTCGAATCCCCGCGCCTCCACCATTAGCTATTTCGTAGCCGTCGGGATCGTCGCAGATCCCGACGGCTACTGTGTTTGTGGGTTGACCGTCTTTTGTCAATGTCGTATATTTTGCCTGGATCGGGGTATAAAAGTGTCCCCGGCGGTGTCTCCGAAGATTTGGAGACACCAGGAAGAGGTGACTGATATGGCTTTGACGAACGTCGAGATTAAAAGGGCGACCCCGAGAGAAAAACGCTATACGATGCGAGACTCCGAAGGCCTTTGGCTGGAAATCACCCCCGCCGGGAAAAAGACCTGGAAGGTTCGCTTTAAAGCTCAGGGGCGGGAGATCAAACATACGCTGGGCAGATATCCCGACATATCGCTGAAAGAGGCACGATTGAAGCGTGACGAAATCCGGCTGGAATTGGTCAACCACAAAAGCGTTCCTGAAGGAACCTTCAAGGCCTTGGCCGAGGAATGGTTCGAGCGTCAGGTCGTCCCGGTGCGTACCCATGGCCACGCCAGAACGATAAGATCGAGGCTCGACAGGCTTATCCTGCCATATTTGGGAGACAAGCCGCCGGCGGATATAGACGCTCCGGAGCTACTAGCCATCCTTCGGCGGATAGAGGACCAGGGACACGTTGAGACGGCTCACAGGGTGTCTCAGATAGTGGGGCAGGTCCTGCGGTATGGAATAGCCACGGGGCAGGCCAGACACGACATAACGGCCGATCTGAAAGGGGCGCTGATACCGCGGAAACCGGAGCACTTTCCTACGCTGACGGATCCCAAAAAGATAGGCGGGCTCATGAGGGCGATACAAGCCTTCTCCGGCTCGGTTGTCGTGCGTTGCGCCATGCTGTTTCAGATATACACGGCGGTACGCCCCGGAGAGATGCGGAAGGCGGAATGGAAGGAGATCGACGGAGATCTCTGGAAGATCCCGGCCGAGAGGATGAAGAAACGCAGGCCTCACCTGGTGCCTTTGTCGAGCCAGGCAATAGGGGTGCTGGAGGAGATACGCCCCCTCACCGGGGGAGGGGAGCTGATATTCCCCTCCGTAAGGAGCAAAACCCGTCCGATAAGCGACATGACTGTGAATGCGGCTCTACGGCGCATGGGCTACGCTCAAAACGAGCTTACCGGTCACGGCTTCAGAGCGATGTTCTCCACGATAGCCAACGAATGTCAGTGGCCCTCGAACGTCATAGAGCTACAGCTTGCCCACGTGGACAAGAACTCCGTCCGTGCGGCGTACAACCACGCCGAGCTGTTGGACAAGCGGAGAGAGCTCTTGCAGTGGTGGGGAGACTGGCTGGATGGAGTAAGATTGTAGTAAACGGACCAGAATCGAGTGCTCTGGTCCGTTTTGTTAGTTTTCTTCTACCGTAATTTGTGTGTTCTGTTGTATGGAAATTGCCATGATGTATTCTGCCTTTTTTGTCTTATCTGACCCTTCTATAGGCGTTGTCTCTACTCGGAGTGTGCATTGGACTAATTTATCTAGGCTTGTCTTTATGGTGGTTGTGATCTCATTGTCTCTATCATTAAAGTATGGTTTTATGTATCTCTTTCTTTCTTTTAATTTTAAGGTTATTTTTTTATCAACAAGATCTATGCCTTTTACGATTCCCAATACGCTTATGGTTTCTTCGTTGGGATCTGCTTCTTCGGAAATGGTTGATATGGTTTTTTGAGCCACCTTGGAATCTATCATGCGGTATTGTTTGTTGTTGACATTTTGAATAAAAAGCCTATTTTTGTCTATCGCAATTTCTTCCAAAAAAGCCTTGTAAGCTCGCATGGCTTCTTGTCCCAGAGAATGAGCTTTAGTCGTTATCCTTTCCTTGTTGTCCCTGCAATCCATTAATTCATATATTTCTTGCATTGTTAGCTGAAGCAATCGTTCTGATTCTCCAAACAAGAGACCGTTCTCTTCTCCCTCTTGTTCGTTAAAAGTAACCCTTTCTGCTAAAGCCATTCCAAAAGAGCCCCCAAAATTAAACGCAAAGTCTAGTTGGGTTAGGTCTGTGGACTGTATTCCTTTCAAGCATTCTTTTTCATGGGGGTTTTTTCTTTTTGAAGCTAAGATTTTTGCACCTATAGTGTCTACGAGTCTTTGGAGTTTGGATAGTATCTTGCCGAAAGAGAGGATAGAAATCCTATGTCCATTTACACAAATTCCCTCGATACTCAACATTAAAAGTTGTAAATTTTTTCTGTTTTCGTTTTGAGTTGAATAAAATCGAGACAGAATCTTGCAAGCATTTAAACAGTTTTTTCTTACATTGGCTATGATAGTCTCATGTTGGTCAATTTCTAGAAAAAAATCACTTGTAAAATCTAATTTTTTTATTTGAATGTGTGTAAAGGACAAAAGCTCTTCAATTTCCTTGGTATCTATATTTTCGCAGATAGCAAGTCTTTCCAGGAGAGCTACAGAAAATTCTTCGATCAGTTCTAATTCTCTGCCTGTCATTGATTGTAGCGATATTACCTCAGCAAAATCGTTAGGGTCGTTGGCTATATATTTACGCGATCTGTAGACGAATTGATTTACCTGTATGAGTTCTTTTTTTATTTCATGTAAAGGGCGTCTTGTCTCTTCTAAGTGGAGAGAATTTCCTGAAGTGGGGGGCTTGTTGTATTTAGATTTGTCGAACACACTATCAGCCCCTTTGGATAACTCTTCAGCCGCTATCTCTATTATACCCTTAGGATTCTTCATTCGATCATGCCCAAAAAAATCATACCAATAGATACTTCTTTCGATCGAATCGCGGTATTTAGGGTCGGTTTGGGGATAGATTGGGCACGCATAAGAATCGCAATGATAAATTTTTTTTGTTTTTTTACCGCAAAAAAAATTATTTATAAGTTTATTTGCTAAATCAGCGTCTTTTTTAGCTATTTCATTTATTTTTGGTCCATCTAAAAAAGAAACTAAATCTATGTCTCCTGGGTTAGTTTTATTGGTAGTGTAGCTACCATCTATTATTTGGTGTGTGCAAATTCCTATGTGCGCAAACTCTCTGAGGAGTTTTTGATACCCGTTGAATATGCCTTCTCTTGTTGTTTCTGCGAATGAAGCAACAAAACGAATATAAAATTCTTCGATTCCAGCAGAATACGTTCCGGCTGGTAGATTGCCATTGGCATCAAAACAAGGGAGCGGCATGAGTCAATCCTCCTAGGGTTGTATTGAGTGAGTTAAAAAAAATAAAAACTTCGATCAATTTCAATTACTTTTTCATTCTTATTCTTTCCTCCAGCCGTATTTGCATGGCTAAAGGGCTGACTCCGAATATCTGCGCCAGTTGCTTTGTGTCGTGCTTGTAGTGAATTGATTGAAGAGCCGTCTTGGGCATGAGGAGTTCCGCCGCGAAGACGTTGGCCGCCTGTTCCTCTCTAGGAACCCATGACTCCGGAGAGTCCAGGGAAAAGGCGGCTTGGTGGCCGAGGACATAATGTCCCAGTTCGTGAGCCACGGTGAAGCGGCGGCGTTCGTAGGGTAGGGCGGTGGAGACAAGGATGATCTTTCGGTCTCCGTGAATGAAGAGAGTGCCGTCGATGTGTCTGGCTTTACTGTGGCAGATTTCGATCCCCAACTTCCGACAGAGTTTGCTTAGCCGAATGGGGATCATCCGTTCCATTCCGTATTTGCCTAACAGGGTTCGGGCCATCACCCGGATTCTGGTACCGTTGTTTGTCATTCAACACTCTCCATAAATTTTGAGAGGATCGCAACTGGTGGCTACTAATAAAAATACAAGAGAGGCTTTTGCTGCTAGTATTTCCTACTTATGGCAATTACCCTCTCGGTCTTTAGCTTTGCACTCGTTACATAGTTCGCCGCTGCTTGGTTTTGTCCGTGATGTTACAACGTCAGAGCCGTTAGGGAACTTGCTACAATTCCTGCACCAATGCCAAGTATCACTTGATGGCTTTTTATAATACATATTTATGCCTCCTCAATTAGCCTCTCTTGTAAATTTTATTTTCCCTATCAGTACTCGTCCGTATGATCCTCTAACGTAATCTTGCCCAGTGCCGCTTTGAAGAGCGTCGCCAGGAACTCCCGGTCTTCCGGGGCCAGCCTGGTGACGTTCTTTGCTACGTGGCGGAACTTAAGGACAATGTCCGGATCCTCCGCCGCCAGCATCTTCATTAGAGTCTCGAGGTCTTCCTCGCTCTGTCCCTTCTTTTTCTCCGTCTCCTGCTGTGTTTCTCCATCTCGGGCCGAAAGGTACCTTCCGTAGGCTTTGATGAGCTTCTGTTTGAGTGTGTCGTCCGCTCGATCTTCGTATTGTTCCATCAGCTCGAGGTCCTCCGCCGGGAGATCTATCAATGCGGCGGCCTCGTCCAGTGAAAGGCCGGTTTGATCTCTCAAGTAACGTAAAACTCCTTCGGGAGCCTTCTTGCCGGTTCCTTGAGGTGAGGGGTCGTTAGTTTCACCCATAATAAATGCGGCAGAGACATTCAATGCCTTTGCCAACGAAATCAGATTTTGTCCTACAGGAGAGTAGCGATCTTTTTCCCAGTCAAGGATGGTCGTTTTTGTTACCCCAACTCTGCTGGCGAGATCTTGCTGAGTCCAGCCTTTTTCTTTGCGCAGTCTTTTTAAATCATTTCCTCGAATCATGGGTATCCCCTCTCTATCTCCACCCTGTCAAGTCCAGTTTACTTTTTTTCTTAAATTAGTCAATAAAAGTCAACCCGTATTTTTAGTTCGGGCGCACTTGACTTTATGTTTTTATGGGGATAGAATCCAAGTGAACCAGAAAGGTGGTGTGGCAATGTATGGGTGCACCATAAGAAAATCAAGAAAGAAGTTGAGAATCGCTCAAGCTCAACTTGCTGAAAAAATTGGGTGTACCAGAACGACAATCTGTGATTGGGAAAATGAAAAATATCCTCCTACAGATGCTAAAAAAATAGCCGCTCTGGAAAGAGGATTAGAGCTTCCTTTGGGATCTCTCTATCGCTTGCTTGTTGCGGATGGAGAAGGCTGGGAACCAGAAGCTTCGATCCTTGAGGCCACGGATAGGAGTCCTTCGCTGAAGGAAATCCAGCATCGACTGAGTAACCTTGTCCGAACCATCGGAGAGCTGTACGAGCGATGCGATTCTCCGGAAGAGGTCATGACCCTCCTGCTGGACGTAGGCGACGACGGTCGAATCAACCACCCGAAGAACGAGGCGTTTATGGACCTCCTGGAAGCCCTGGTCCCCCTGGCCGGGGAGGTGCTGAAGGCGGTGAAAAGCGATGATGCCGTATGTGCTGGATGAAAAGAAAAACCCCGCACGGGGCGGGGTTATCTAGATCGGGAGCGTAAGAAGGCCACGTATGTCTCGAACTCGTCTTCGAATTCAGGGGGGATACCCATATTTTTCATGAATTTGCGGATGTTGGCTGTGTAGACCAAAGCATTGTGTTCGTTGATATCGCCTGCTGTTTCGTCATCTTCGGAAGTAGGGGTTTGCCATTCCCCCGCAGGGTCGGTCATTTCCTTCGAAAGGATGTCTATCAAGCATGGATCTTCTAGCCCCTTAAGAAGTCCCGGGGAGTTTCCAAGAAGATAATCGGCTGACACCTGAAAGAGTTTTGCCATCGCCAGTAGTTTCTCTGGGGATATCTTTCTGTCGCCAGCTTCATAGTGCTGATAAGCCCTTTCTGAGATACCAAGATGCTTAGCTACTTGTTTTTGGGTGAATCCAGAACGCTTCCTGATTTTCTTGAGATTTTTAACATTAGTACCCATATCAACCAGTCCTTTTAAAGAGGAGTTGGCACGAACATATTGGCGTGTTATAAATTGGCTACACGAACAATATGGCGTGTTAGAGCAAGAAGGGAGAAGGTGTCTATGAGACAGGCTCTAAGACACGCCCGAGAGACAGCGGGCTTAACTCAAAAAGAGATCGCTACGGCAATAGGAATCTCAGAACGGTACTACCAACATATCGAAGCAGGAACAAGAGAAGGAAAGGGGCACCTTTGGGACAAACTTGAGACCTTCCTCCAAATTCCTCAACGGCAATTGAGGTCTATTAGTTTCAAGGATATTCCAAGAGGGGGGCGAATGCAAACGGATGAGGAGGAGTTATCCACATGAACAATAAGCTAGGCATCGTAGTTAAAGACGAGAAGGTGGTCGTCAGTTCCCGAGACGTGGCTAGGGTGTTTGAGAAGCCTCATAACGATGTACTGAAAACAATCCGGGCGTTGGGATGCAGTGAGACTTTTGCACTGGGAAATTTTTCCCAGTCCTCCTACTTCAACGAGCAGAACCGAGAAATGCCCGAGTACCTCATGACCCGTGACGGCTTCACCTTGCTTGCGATGGGCTACACCGGAGCAAGGGCGATGGCTTTCAAGGAGCAGTACATCAAAGCCTTCAACAAGATGGAGGCCGAGCTCAAGGATCGTGGGATGTTCGGGGAGTTCGCCGAGCAGATCCCCAAGAGTATGTCCGAGGCTCTGATCTTGGCGGGACAGCTCGAAGAAAAGCGGGCGGCACTTGCGGCCAAGGTCGAACAGGATGCGCCCAAGGTACGTTTTGCCGAATCGGTGGAGACGAGCCACACGTCCATCCTCATTGGAGATCTGGCGAAACTGCTTCGTCAGAACGGGATCGACATCGGACAGAACCGCCTTTTTTCATGGCTGCGTGAAAGCGGCTTCCTCATGAAAAATGGCAGTTCCAGAAACATGCCGACTCAGAGAGCTATGAATATGAAGCTCTTCGAGGTCAAGGAAAGAACCATCAACAACCCCGACGGGACGGTCCGAATAACCAGAACAACCAAAGTAACCGGGCGAGGGCAAGTCTACTTTGTTAATAAGTTTCTAGGGGTCGATGCAGTGGCTCAATAATCAAATGTTCCGTTTGAATTGGAGAGATGTGAGAGCGATGCGATTCTACGGAGGAGGTTATGGATCTCCTGGAGGTTCTTGTCCCCCTGACCGAGGAGGTACTGAAGGCGGAGAAACATGAAAAGGAGGATCTCTCATGAAGTCGAAGTGTGAGGAGTTGGAAAAGGAGTTGGAGGTATATCTGACGGAGGCCTTGCGTGGTGGGATTGGTGTAGATACTTCCATCTTCGCTCCGGCGGTGGAGCTCTTCAAATGTTTAAGGGAGGAGGAACCATGAAGCGGCTGAGGCCGGTAAGTAGATCCTATCGCAATGGTTCGGTCGTCAGGGTGCGTAACAAGTGGGTGGCCATGTCCGACGCCGACACGGCCAAAGCGGTAGTCGAGGTCGCCAGAGGGATGCCGGAGGATGCCACGATCTACGATCTGTACGACGAAACACGAGATCGAGGGATTCATTCGGATGAGCCTGTGGAATGGGGGCTAGATGATATGGATGTCCGCTGGTGGCGGGAGAGGAGGACGCATCAATGAGTCTGGAGCAGGCTATCGTCGATCGCATATGAGAGGGATGACGAGAGATGAAGGTGTGTTTTCTACTTTTTCCCGAGGGTAAAGAGGGAGACGATTCGAAGCTTATCTCCCTCTCGCATGCAGGCATGAGTTTATGTGGCGTAAAGATGGATATGGAAGAGCAGCCGGATGGTCAAGTTGAATTTCACGATCTATCACATAAGAGCCGGGATGAGGTGTCTTAGAACAGGGTTGGCGAAAATACTAAGTATCAGGATGGCGGAAAGGACATAGATCCAGTGCTTTAGATGAGATGTTTCGTTACGTAAGCGGTCGATTTCCTTTTCCGCAGTAAGCTGACCTTTTCTAAGTTCTCCCAACATGACGTGAATGTCGTCGTTGTCAAGCATGATGGCTATTCCTTTTCTGCTTTGTCTACCATACCTGCTAGATCGTCAAGGGTTTTTCTAGCCCTACGAATCTTTTCTTTTTCGGATATAGGATCTCCTTTAACGGTTTCTTCGTATGGAACAGGAGTCAGGTTATCAAGATCGGCAGTAGAGGGATCCACGAAAGTGGCCACCCCGCATTTTTTGCAGATCATCATGACCATCGGTTTGAATTGGGCGTTTAGGCGAAGGGTCATAGTGGATTTGACCAAGAAGTCTTTCTGGTCTTCCGGTGGGGCTAAAAGAACGCCAGTCTGGTAATAGCTGTCAATTTTGCTTTTGCAATACGGGCATTTGTACTCCAAGTTTATCTCCTCCTGTAGTGAGGCTTATTTGACCTAAGTGTATCGTCAATGGAGAAAAATACAAGTAAAGATGTAGGGGAGGTTTTTTTATGTCATTAGAGCAGGCTATCGTCGATCGCATAGTTGAGGGGGCGGTCCCGAGAATCACGGCGGAGGTGGAGCGGAAGATCAGAGAGGAATTCAGCTTACGGAAGGAGCCGATTCCCGATCGTCTGATCGACGCCAGAGAGGCGTCCACGCTGTGCGGCATAAAGCGGGGAACCTGGTACGACCTGGTCAAAGGCGGATACGCCCCTAAGGCGATATCTCTGTCGGATACGCTGAAACGCTGGAAGTTGTCGGAGGTTATGGAGTACATCGAGCAACGGCAGGGGTTGAGAGATATTCCGGTTAAGTAGAAAGGGATGGTGATGACATGAAAGGCAAAAGGTGGAACGGTCAGGTTATGAAGCGCCAGAAAATGATGATGGAGAACGATCGCCGAAAGGCCGCCGCCGAGGCGGAGGCGAATCGCATCATGGCGGCGATAAACTGCCCGGTGGTGTACCGCTTATCGGCCTCTCAGGAGCTTTTGGATCTCAAAGACGCTCTGGAGATGTATCGTGCAGAGGCTGAACGTGCAAAGGAAATGGTCGAGAGATACAAGGGCTCGTCGGCCAGAAGACGACACAGGAAGGCCGAATTGCTTGTAGCCACTTTGGAACGTCGAGTGAGATCCGCGGAAAGGGCGGTGTGTTGAATGAGGTTGATGAAGGCAATCGAGAGGTTGAAGAGACATAGGAGAAAGACTCGCTGGTATCGGGTGAACATGCAGAACTACGCCAGGCGGACCCTGGACATGATCGCCGCCGAGGGGCCGGAGGGAGATCTTAGAAGCCGTACCACCTTAGGTCAGGTCGAGGTTTTACGTGCCATGGCGGGGAGGTCGTAATCATGCGGTGTTTCGGAGAGTCGTTCCGGGAAATGCGTCGAGAGCGTGACGCTTTGAAACGAGAGGTAGCGATGGCCAGAGAGCTTATCGTCGTTCAGGACATAGCCTTCGAACGTCAGCAAAAGAAGCTGGAACGGGCGATAGATGAAAACCTGTCCCTGAAAGAGGATCTGGCCGAGATCGAGTCCCGCCTGGGTGGGATAGTCGGCGGCGAGGAGGCGGTTTGATGATCGAACGCCGGTGTTCCATCTGTGGGTCGATCATCGGGAAGGTCATGTACCTGGGGCCTAGATGCACCGATATTTGCGAGGTGTGCGGCAACAGGCTGAGAGATGGATTCGATGTGGGCAAGGACGTGGCGGGACAGATCTACCTGGGGGAAGTGGCGGAGGGTCAAAAAGGAACCCGCTCGGCGACAACCGAACGGGCGTGTGTAAGCAGATAGCTGATCTACATACATTACAAGGCAGGGAGGTCTGAACTCCCTGCCTCCAAGTATAGCACAAGCAGATATACGGAGAGGGCGTGATCTTTATGGAAAGCACCACCACTCAATCGAGGGCGATCCGTCCGGAAAAGAAGGTCCGCAGGGTAGCTCGTAAGGAGCATCGTTGCGACTGGTGCGGAGGGGTTATCTATCCGGACGAGAGGTACGTCTTTCTGGAGTTTTTCGTAGAGGGAATCAGAGGGAGCCGGTTCGTAGACCGAAAGTACCACGAGAATTGTTTCGAGGCGATGGAGCACGACCCGGCGGTAAAGTCCGGTCGACATCGTCGCAGAGGCCAGATCAGAGGCTGCACCGTCGAGGAGAGCTACAGGGGGTGACCATGTGGAACGCAACATAGTAATAGACAACCGAAAGTTCTGGTTCGCCAGGGTGGACATCTCCGTACTGCTGGACGAAGGAATAGACGCCTATGCGAAAGCCACCTATGCCGTACTGTGCGCCTACGCCGGATCGGGCAGGGAATGCTTTCCCAGTGCGGAGACCCTGGCTAAAAAGGTGAAGTGCAGCAGAGACCGACTCTTCAAGAGCCTCAGGATACTGGTGGAGTTCGGGGTGTTGGAGAAGGTGACCCAGTCCAACAAATCATTCCAGACGGTCAACAAATACATCCTTACGGGAGGCGCCGATTCTCGACAGGCAGTCCGCCAAACGGACACCGAGAGTCCGTCAGAAAGACTCCCGCAGTCCGTCTCACGTACCCCCGGTGTACGCCAGGCGGACCCCCGGTGTCCGTCAGACGTACACAGAACTAGAGACATAGAACTAGAATCAAAGAACGATAAAGACATAGTGGGCAAGTCCGCCGAAAACACGGCGGGACTTCCCCTCGACCCCGTGCCCGGGGAGGAAGTCGTACCCCAACCGGGGGAGACTCCGCCTCCCTGTCCCTACAGGGCCATAGCCGATCTCTGGGACGAGGTGATGGTCCCTATGGGCAAGCGAGGCGTCAGGATCCTCTCGGAGACCAGACAGAACACCCTGAGATCCCGATGGAGGGCCAAAGGCGACCCCGGAGCCCCTCCATGGCCATGGGCCGACCTGAAAACCTGGCGGGAGTACTTTTTGTACGTCTCCCAGAGCAAGTTCCTGGTGGACGGCAGATTCTGCGACTTCGACTGGGTGATAAAGAAATCCAACTGGATCAAGATCCGGGAGGGCAAATATCACCAGGAAGGAGACTGCCGATGATCCGTCAGGCCTGCGGTCCCGATTTCGTCGGTGACCTTAGGGAAATGCTGGCCCGTAGGGGCATAGCCGTCAGGGAGCGTCCCGAGGAAGAGCGGTGGAACCGGGTCATGGCCTACGTACGTAAACGGCTGAACTTCATAGGCCCCATAACCCGGGAACTCTTTCCTGAAGAACTCTGCGACTACGAAACCCTGGTCGACTGGGGGGAGCACTGCGACAGCTGTAGCAACCCGGATAAGTGCCCTCACTACGGCTACAGGGGCGAGATCCGGATGAGGAAATACTGGAAAGGCAAACACTACGCCTCGGGCGTGTTCGTGCCCGAATACTACGGCGGGAAATGCGGTGCGTATCTGGATGCCAAGAAGGAAAAGGAGCGGGACAAGAAGGACGCCCCGTCGGGATCTCCCTCCGGAGGCTTCCGGTGGTGAGGGGGAAAGGGAGGTAGCGAAGAATGAGCGTTATCAAGCCGTGTCCGTTCTGCTGGGAGAAAAAAGTTCGTCCTACCCAATACGAGACTTGGAACACAGGCGATAAAGATCGCTGGTGGATCGTGGAGTGTCCTAAATGTCAAACGGGAGGCCCTATAGCGGCAAGCAAAAAGAAGGCTATTGAGCTTTGGAACCATCGAGAGGAGGAAATGTAATGGACTACGACCTTGATGATATCCTTGGATCCTTGAAAGGCTGGATACTGAACGATGAGGACCCTAAAAGCTGTATCGAAGAGGTGGACGACTTCTTAGCGCAGCTCAAAGACGAGGTAGAGTGTGTTCAAAAGTGATTCCTGGAGTCTATGACTCTATGGATCCCGACGAGGTGGTGGGCTGTCGGGCTCCGTGGAGACACAACGAGTACGGTATGGGGTGCTCCTGGCGGCCTGAGGGCTGTCGGGAGTGCCGCTATGCGGTGACCAGGGCTATGATAAAAGGAGAAAAAAGAACGAAGATCTGAAAACAGAGGGGGCATTCCATGAATCGAAGAGACGCCTTGACGGGAATCATAGAGCTGCTTCTCCAGTTTCATCCGGAGGGTATCCCTATCCTCCTGGGTGACGTGGCGTGTCCTTCGGGGCTGGAATGGCTCCCCCTCGTCGAAGCGGCGCGAGGAAACGACGACCTCGGAGTGAGGATATGCAAGGATCCGTCGGTATCCCAGCTGCTGGACCAGGTGGGGCAGGCCGACGAGATCGACAGGACGTTGGAGGAGATCGGCTGGGATAACGTCGTCGAGGCCACCAGAGCGGTGAGGGCCTTTTCTCCTAGGGACTGGGATATGTTCGTTCTCCATCTGTCCTTCGTGACGGACTATTCCAGGCTTGGGGATAAGTCCCCTCTGCAAGCAGTTGCCGATAAATGCAGGGTGTCCCCGAAGACGGTATCCCGTCGCCGTCAGGAGATCCCGGAGCAGATAGCCCGGCTGGCCTCGATGAGATTTCAACAGGCCTTGCACTGGTGACGAGAAAAGTGCCGATTTTGTCCCCACTAAGGGTGGTACTAAGGGGGGTACTGTGTTCCCGATAAGGTAGGTGCTAATTCTTGTGAGGCTGCTAGAATGATAGCGTGGCAATAGAGATAAAGACAGGGCAAGCAATACTGGATTTATTTTGTTATATTTTTATAAGTGTATCTATAACTTTATCAATTAAGACGGGTAGCTTTTCGGCTAATTCTTTAGAGTAGTTTTCTATTATGGGGACGCTTTTGCTTTGTTCCTCTTGGTATATTTTCATGAGTTTTTTCTGATCTTCTTTCGTCTTGGATATACAAATAAGATTTACGAAGCCTAGATTTTGTTCTAGCTCGCTAAGGAGTTTCCCGTCCGTTTTGGGGACCTTGTCTTCATAAGTAATTTTCCAATTTTCATAAATTTCATCGATTTGTTCTCCAAAGAAAACCCGGACTATTTTTAGTTCTTTTTCAAACTTACCTATGGCGATACGTAAGTTTGCATGGAGTCTCTTTGCTTCGTTGTGTTTGTCAATTTCAAGCTTTGATTCGCTTAAACGAAGAGATCTCACAGCATAAATAATATGTAGTATCTCTTCTATCGTGTTAAATCATTTAAACAATGTTTTTTCTCGGGTTGGTAAAAAGGCTACTTCTCTTGATATCTCGTTTGCTCGTTCAGATATATTAGCCTGGCGACGCATCACCCAGAATTGAAAACCTAGTACAAATAAGGTTAAAATCCCAACGGCTCCTGTTATTGCGCCTTGGTTGTCATTCATGAATTGAATCAAATTACCCCAAAAGCCTGTCGAGGTATTGTTTATGGCTAGAGATAAGCTTAGCGTTAGAATATCCGAACTAACTGGCATGGATGTCACTCCTTCTCGCAAGGTTGCCTAAATTATATCTCAAGGCCAGGGTCAGTTGGTTTTGTCGTGAAAGAGTGCACAACAAGAGAGCAGCCTGGGAGTGCAGGCCCGGAAGTTAGAAGATAGCCCCGACGCCATAGCGCCGGGGCATCTTTCTTATTGACATAGTGGGGCTATGCCGTGACTTTAAGGTGTAGGTTCAAAGCCGTTAGGACGGCGAGAAGGGTCTGCAATGTGGGGTTGCCTTTATCGCTTAGGCTTCGATAGAGCTGTTCTCTGGACAGTCCGGTCTTTTTGGCTATTTCACCCATGCCCTTGGATCTGGCGACCACGCTGAGGGCTTGGGCTATGTATCCCGGGTCGTTCGTCTCGAAAGCGTCCTCGAGGAAGATCTCTATTGACTCTATGTCGTCGAGTTCTGCGGCGAAATCGTATTCGTAAAGTTTTTCAGTCATATTGGTTCACCTCCAAAAGTAACTTCCAGTGTGTACGGGTTTGAGGCTTTTTTGAGTCCAGATGGGTTTATACAGGCCTATCGTCGTGCATGTTAGTGCATATCATAGTAAAATGATATCCGTACAGGTCCGTTTAAAACTACAAGTCTGGATATTGTCCTTGAGGAGGTGGGGCTAGTGGCTAACAGTAAGTATCGTTTTATATCTGGTCTCATTGACGGGATCGCCTTATGTGGAGATCTCTCCGGGGCTGCTATGACAGAGAAGGTTAATGATCTTTTGCCTGACGATTGGGCGAAAAAGGATGCTGAGAATATTGCGATAGACGCTAGATCTGTTCTCGCAAGGTTTAAAAAAGAACGTAGCTATGCCAGATGAAAATAGCTTAAGGGAAATTGAAAAGATAACGGAAGACGTTTTGGAAGAACGCGTCGCAGATGGTTCTCTCTCTCTGCTACTGAGGCGTCTGCTATCAAAGGGTCTACAGCTCATATCGCTACCGAAATCATAATGAAGTCTTCTGTGCGGTTTTCGGGCCCCTTGCCTCCGCCTTCCGTTTTAGAAGAGTATGAAGCGGTGTGCCCTGGAGCTGCGCAAGATATTGTTGATATGATGAAAGAAGAGGGGCGAGCTAGGCGCTTTTCCGCAAAATGCTTAGCTATTGCAGTTCCGTTGGGAATTTTCTTTGGTGGATCTATATGCTTAGCGGGCTTTTATAGCTCGATTTTACTTGCTCGAGAAGGGCTTGGTGGAAAAAGCATCGCAGCTATTTTTGCTGCTGTAGGCGTCGTCATAGCCTCGGTATGGAATAGTCATTCTCGTAAGTCAAAATCGAAAGAAGAAAACGACGAAGATAAATTGGTTTAGATAACGGTATAAAGAAAGCTTGATGCCTCGGTCCTTCTGGACCGGGGCTTTTTTTATGCCTTGGAATAGGAGGGGTTAGCTATGTACGTTATCTGGTGTCGCAGGGAAGGACGGGGAGGGTTGCGTGTCGGTGTCTCCGACGCCAGGTATCCCATTCCCTACATGGCCGATCCCATCACTATCGTCGAACCCTGCGACGTGCACCTCATGAAGCGGTGGCTCAGGCGAAGGGCGAAAAAGGGATGGAGCCTCGAGCGGTTGAGAAGGTCTTGCGAGGGATGAGGAGGGAGCGGGATTGAAATACACGAGTCCCTTCCGAGGCAGGAGGCAGATCAACCGGATGAAGCGGGCCATTCTTGAAAGGCCGGGGAGATCCAGCCGGGAGGCGGCTTTGAGGGATTACGCCCTTTTCGTCTTCGGGATCAATTCGGCCCTCCGGATCGGAGATCTGCTCGACCTCAAGGTAGACGACGTCCTGGCCGGTAGAAGCTGTCGTCTCAGGATAGAGGAGGAAATACGGCTTCGGGAGGGAAAGACCGGTAACATCCGGACGTTCCCCCTCGTAGACAAAAGCCGGGAGGCCTTAAAGGACTATCTGCGCTACAGGAAGGATCTCAGGGGCTTGGCTAGAGACGAGCCCCTATGGGCCGCCGTCCGCCGAAAGGGAGAGGATACGCGGGCCATATCGAGGATGCAGGTCTACCGGATGCTGAACGATGCGGCGGTACGAGCCAACGAGGCATCGCCTCCGGCGGAGCGGATCAACCTTCGAACCACGTCCATCGGCTGTCACTCCATGAGGAAGACCCTGGGGTACATGCTCTATTACGAGGGTGATTCGGTGCCTCTGGCGGATATCCAGACCATGTACGGCCACTCGTCGGAGAAGGTTACTCTGCGTTATCTGGGCATCACGAAAGAGATAACGGACGGCCACTACAGGGCCTTGAACCTGTGATTGATTTGGCTTCATAATGCCACATTTTAAATCAATCATGGAATCGAGCTCGTCTTGTCTGGTCCTCGATCGGGCCGTAGGGGTTAAACATCGGGGTTTTCGGGGCTCATTAGCGCCGAATCGAAGAAAAGAATCCGGTGTTTGCAAGGCTTCCCGGCGTCGGAGGGTTAATAATGAGAGGGTCTGAAACGGTCGTTTTTAATCATTTTTCGACTATCTTCGAGAAAAAGCCTGTTTCCGAGTTTAATAATCTTCCGCTCGAAGGCTATCCAGGCCGGTAGTGGGGCGGGTTTCCGAAAGAGGTTGTTCTACGTTACTCCCTATCATTGAGTTACGCTGTAGAGAATCCCGAAGAGGCCGATTTCGTCCGATTCGAGAAGCCGTGAGCCCGGTAGTCGCAAAGGGAAAACGTTACGGGTCCTTCCTGGGGGGCGGGGGCCTCAGGGGTCGGTTGCACCGATGGAAAAATCTCGATTAAAATACGAAATTGGGGTTAAGGGTTAAGCATCAAATATCAATAAGCATAGAACATTAAACGCCGAAATGGGGTGGAAACTAGAGTTTACTTAGGGGGTGATCCGCCTGGCGAAGCCCAACATCAAGGTCGAGGGCGACAGGATAATGCTCTCCACCAAAAGATGCGCCGCCTTTTTCGGGGTGACCTCCAAGACGATGTCGGAGTGGAAGAGGTCCGGCTGTCCTCAGGCCGGTAGAGGGTGGTGGGATCCGGAGGAGGTTTATAGGTGGCGGTGCGGACTGGAGACCGACAGCCCCGACAACGACGGTAACTGGCAGGCGGTAAAGCTGAAAGCCGAGGCCGAATATCGCAAGGCGAAGGCGGCTCAGGAGGAGATTCGTCTTAAGGTTCTGGAGGGGCGGTACATTCCGTTCGAGCAGGTTGAGGATGCCTGGGCCGATCGTCTGGTGATCTGCCGGACCAACATGTTCGGCTGGGTCAATACGCTGCCTCCTCTGCTGGAGGGCATGTCTCGGACGGAGATGGAGAAGATTCTGGGAGAGGAGATCCGGATTCTCTGGGAGGGGTATTCGAGAGACGGCCCCTTCACACCGGCGGGCAAGAAGGAAAAGGAGGTGGTTCGTTGATCGTACCTTGGACATCCGCGGAGCTTGCGGCCTGCAAGCCTCCGGAAAGGATGACCGTAAGCGAGTGGGCGGACCGTTATCGGATCCTGACTCCCAGGCTTGCCGCCAAGCCCGGACCGTGGAGGACTTCCTACATGCCCTATCTGAAGGGGATCATGGATGCCTGGAACGAGCCGGGAGTGGAGGAGATCGTTCTGTGCAAGGGAGCTCAGGCGGGGGCGTCGGAGGCGGCGAACAACTGTCTGGGTTACACGGCCTGTCAGGATCCCGGGGCGGCTCTGGTGGTGTATCCCACCGAGGATATAGCGGAATGGGCCAGCGAAAACCGGCTTCAGGACATGATAAAAACCAGCAACGTATTCAATGGGATCTTTCGGGAGAGGGAGTCGGATCGTCTGGAGCTTCAGTTTCGGGGAATGTATATAGCTCTCACCGGAGCGAACAGCCCCGCCGCTCTCTCCGCCATGCCTATGAGATACATAATCTTCGACGAGATCGACAAGTATCCGAGGTATTCGGGCCGGGAGGCTAATCCGCTGAAGCTGGGGAAGGAGAGGACCAAGACTTTTCCCAACCGAAAGCTGATGTACATATCCACTCCGACCCTGGAGACCGGGAACATCTGGCGGCTTTTGCAGAGGTGCGACGTCGTCTATCGGTACGAGGTTCCCTGTCCTCGTTGCGGGGAGCTCCTCTCCTTCTCCTTCAAGGATGTGTCGTGGCCCGAGGATCTCACGGAAGCCCTCAGGAAGGAGGACGATCCCACCGCCAGACAGAAGATAATTCGCCAGGTGGAGGATCGGGCGTGGTATCGCTGTCCTCACTGTGAAGGAAGGATAGAGGATCGGGACAAGTCTTTTATGCTGGGCCAAGGCAGATGGGTTTCGGAAGGAGCCGAGCCGGGGAAGATCCGTCGGATAGGTTTCCACTGGAACTCGATATATTCTCCTCAGATTTCGTTCGGTGCCGTGGCTTCGGAGTTCCTTCGGTCGAAAGACAGTCCGGAGGATCTTATGAACTTCATAAACTCCTGGCTGGCCGAGCCCTTCAGGGAGTCGGTGGCCAAGGCGGAGCCGGAGAAGGTTCTGGAGGCTTCCGGAAATTATTCCCGAGGAGAGGTGCCGGACGAGGCGGTGGCCATTACCGCCGGAGTGGACGTTCAGAAGTCGGAGGCCTATTACGTGGTGCGTGCCTGGGGTCCCGGGTTGACGTCCTGGCTTATCGAGTATGGCCGGTTCGACACCTGGAACGAAACGGACCTTCAGGACGGTCTGAGGGCCCATATAGTGGAGCCTGTCTATCGTTTCGGCGACGGTCGTCTGTGTCAGATCGGCTACTGCCTTGTCGACTGCGGCTACAGGACCGACGAGGTCTACGACGCCTGCGTGGTGTACGGAGATGTTCTGGGTCCGGTCAAGGGTTCCTCTCGGAGGATGGACGGTTATTACCGCCGTCACGTGGTGGACCGCAAGGGCCGGAAAGACGGCCTCACCATGCTGGAGGCGAATACGTCTCTGTTGAAGGATTTCATTTTCGGACGTATGACGAAGGAGCCCGGAACTAGAGGGTCGTGGTCGCTTTTCAGGGACTGCCCGAGAGGATACGCCGAGCAGATAGCGTCGGAGCACAAGGTGATGGTGACGGATGCCAGGACAGGTTCCAGTCATCACGAGTGGAAGAAGATCTCCGGACACGCCGCCAACCACCTTCTGGACTGCGAGGTTTATGCGACTCTGGCGGCCAGAATGCTCAACCTGCACTACATGCCAACGGAGGAGGAGCGGGAGGCCATGAGGCCGTCGTCTTCTTCCGTGGATTCCGCCGAAGGTGCGGGATGGCTGAAGGGCGGCGGTTCGGGATGGTGGAAAGGGAGGTGATCTAATGACCCTGACGGAAGAACTGGCCATGTACGAAAAAGCCGAGGTCGAGATACTGGAGGGAGGACAGGCCTTCGAGGATAACGGATTGAAGATAGACAGGGCCAACCTGTCCCATATACAGAAACGGATAAAGGAGCTTCGGGGCATGCTGGCCATGGAAGAGGGAGGAGGTCCTCATGTCGTGGTTTGGTAAGGCGGGTTACGTGCTGGACCGGGCCGTGGGACTGGTGGCTCCCGGAGCCGGTGCCAGACGTATGGACGACAGGGCCAAGATGGAGGCCCGATGGGAGAAACGCAACTACGACGCCGCCAGGATAGACCGCTACGGAAGCGGTTGGGTGGCGGTAAATAAAAGGCCGGACGAAACCGACCGAGTCTACAGGGATAGGATAAGGGCCAGGGCGAGAGACCTCGAACGGAACAACGGAATAGCTCAGAGCGTTCTGCTTGCGATGGAGCGTCACGTAGTAGGCACGGGGCTACGGCCTCAGGCTAAAATCCTCGATGCCGACGGAACGGAGAACGAAAAGCTGAACCGGGAGATAGAGGCCCTGTGGGAGGTGTGGGCGAAGCCGAAGAACTGCGACATAACCGGCCACGACGGGTTTTACGGTCTTCAGCGGATGATGGTCCGCCGTATGGTTACGGACGGAGAGATATACCCGATTCTCACGGCTCCGGAGGACGGATTCATTCCGTTGCAGATACAGATGATGGAGGCCGACGCCCTTGCGACCTGGATGCCCCGGGCGAAGGATAAGCGGATAGTTTCGGGAGTGGAGGTCAACGAGTACTGGCGTCCTCTGGCCTATTGGTTCTACAGGGACGACATGGAGACGTCCTCTTTCGGCAGAACAACCGAGGCGGTGAGAGTGGATGCCGGGCGGGTGTTGCCGATGTTCGTAAAGACCAGACCTCAGGCGGTGAGGGGCATAAGCCAGTTCGCCCATGTCATGGGCAATATCAGAGACTCGGGAGAGTACATGGATGCCGAACTGATGGCGGCCAGGATAGCGGCGTGTTTCGCCGCCTTCATAAAGACGGGAAGCGGGAACACTCCGTCGATAGGCAGGAACGCCACGGTCCAGGACGCCCTGGGCAGGGATAAGAACGTAACCAGACTCGAGCCGGGAATAGTGAATACCCTTCCGGACGGGGCGGATGTGGAGTTCGCCAACCCGACCCATCCCAACACCGGAGCCTCGGACTTCGTGGCTTTGCAGCAGAGACTGATAGGAGCGGGAACGGGGCAGAGCTACGAGGTGGTGAGCAGGGACGTCAGCCGAACGAACTACAGCTCGGCCAGGGCCGCATCCCTCGAGGACGAGGAAGGATACAAGGTGCTGAGGCAGTTCATGGTCGAGAGGGTCCTCGAGCCTCTATGGGAGGCCTTCGTCTGTGCCTGCGTTTTGTCCGGAAAGCTGAACATACGGGATTATTTCCAGCGTCCCGAGGTGTATAACCGGTGCCGGTGGGTTCCTCCCGGAAGGCAGTGGGTGGATCCTCTTAAAGAGGTATCGGCTATCACGAAGGAGATGGAGGCCGGAATAACAACCCTTCAGGATGTATGTGCCTCCAAGGGCAAGGATTGGAGGGAGGTGTTGGAGCAGATATCGCGAGAGAGGGAGTATATGACGTCCCTTAATCTCGGAGGTCTTGCCGGATCTTCCGGGATAGGGCAGGAGGCTCTTTCGTTGATGGCTCTGGATAACGGGAAAGGAGAGTGATTGCGTGACCTATTCCAGAGGTTGCAGGTCCGTACAGTCTGAGGCAGGAGAAACCTATTACAGAGAGATAGCCGGGGTCGAGGCTAATAATGTCGAGGAGAGCTCCAGAACGGTGGAGCTCTCTTTTTCGTCCGAGTCTCCGGTTTCTCGCTGGGGGGACGTGGAATATTTGTCTCACGATCAGGGGGCCGCCGACCTCAAACGGTTGGAGGAAATGGGGGTTTTGCTCTGGAACCACAAATCCGACGTTCCCATAGGATCGATCGAGAAGGTGTGGATAGACGAGTCCGCCAGAAAGGGCCGGGCTTTAGTCCGGTTCGACGACGACGAGGAAAGCGACAGGATCTACAGAAAGGTTCTGGCCGGATCTCTCAAGAGCGTATCGGTGGGCTACAGGGTGGAGAACTGGGAAAAGGTTCCGGCCGGTGGTACGTCCAGCAACGGTCGTTTTGCCGGGCCCTGTTACGTGGGCACCAGATGGGAAGGACTGGAGATTTCCATCGTGTCGGTTCCCGCCGATCCGTCGGTGGGGGTGGGACGGAGTGTCGATGAAAAAGGAGGAGATGACGGAGTGAAAGGAAATTTGTCTTTGCCCGGCGACGAAGTCGGGAACGGTGCGGCCCCGGAGCCTAAGAGAAACGACCTCGCCGTAAACGATGGGAGGGAGGAGAACCGGTCCGCTGCGGACGACCTCCGAAACGGCGAAAGAGGCAACCCTTCTTCAGGGGAAACAGTAGTCCGGGCTATCAGGGCCGAGCGGGAGAGGGTGGCGGAGATCCAGGAGATGGGAAGATCCTTCGATATCGATCTTGGCGAATTCATCCGTTCCGGTGCGGAACTCGACACGGTGAGATCCGAGGTCATGAAAAAGCTCAAGGAGATGCGGCAGGCAATCTCCGTTCCCGGCAGGGTGACGGAGGACGAGAAGGAGAAGTTCCGTTCCGCCGCCAGAGATGCGCTCCTGATCCGCGGCGGTCTGCCCGTAGAGGAACCTGCCGCCGGATCCATGGATCTGAGAGGCTACAGGCTGGAGAGAATGGCCGAGGAATGTCTGACCCGGATGGGCGAGCGGGTCGGGGGAAATCCTATGGAGATGATAGGCCGCGCCCTGACCACCTCGGACCTTCCCGTCATCCTGGGAAGCGTTGCGAACGTCTCTCTTATGGAAGGGTGGGGCGTTCAGGAGGAGAGCTATCTTAAGTGGATGGACGACTCCGGCGTCGTGACCGATTTCAAGGAACACACCGGGGCGAGGGCCGGAGAGGTGGACGATCTGCTTCCTCTGCCGGAATCAGGAGAGTACAAGAGCGGATCCATGGGAGAGGAGTCGGAGGCCTGGAAGATAGGGACCTTCGGCCGTATGTTCTCCATATCCAGACAGTCGATCGTAAACGACGCACTGGGCGTACTGACCGATATTCCCCGGAAGATGGGCGAGGCCGCCAGGCGCAAGGTGGCCGACGTGGGCTACCAGGCTTTTCTGGATAACCCCAAGATGGGCGACAAGAAGGATCTTTTCTGTACCCATCACGGAAACCTTCAGCCTGCGGCGGCTTTCAGCTTCACCGATTTCGAGGCCACTTTGACGGCGCTAAGCCTCATGGTGCAGGCCATGAAGCGGCAGACGGACCTTTCCGGAAAGAGGCGGCTGAACATCATTCCCAAGTTCCTGGTGGTGCCGGTGGCTCTGGAGCTTGCGGCCAGGAGGTTCCTCAAGCAGACCGAAACTCCTCTGTCGGTGGACACCGCGGCGAACAAAGCCAACGGAGGAGGAGCAAACCCCTACGCCGGAGCCTTCGAGCTCGTGTCCGATCCCAGATTGGACGACGTGAGCGAGACCGCTTTCTACATGGCCGCCGAGAAGGGCAAGACGGTGAAGCTGTTCTTCCTGAACGGGATCAAGGAACCCTATCTGGAACAGCAGCAGGGATGGAACGTGGACGGAACGAGCTACAAGGTGCGAATAGACGTGGGAGCCAAGGCTATGGATTGGCGCGGTTTCCAGAAGAACCCCGGGGCGTAGGCTTCGGGGTTTTTTCATAAGGAGGCGATTCGTGTGAGAACTTACGTGGAGATAGGCGGCAGGATGGATTACACGCCGACCGAGGATGTGTCCGTAGACGATGTGGTCGTTTTGGGGGGAAGGATCGGAGTGGCCACTACCGATATACCGGCTGGGAAGATGGGAGTTCTGGCCGTGGTGGGGGTGTTCCGGCTGCCCGCCGTGACGGGGACGGCCTTCGCTCCCGGAGAGGCTCTTTACTGGGATGCCTCTGCCGGAAGCCTGACCAGGGACGGTACGGGGAACAAACCCCTGGCGGGGTATGCCTGGACTCCGAAGGTGGCTTCGGCGAACTTCGGAGAGGTGAAGATCGACTGATGGGATCTTTCCGGGATCACCTGACATCTACGGTGGAAGCCCTGTTCAAAGGTGATTGGGCCGACACGGTGGTCTATAACGGCAGCGAGATCCGGGCGATCATCCGCAAGGGCAGGACCGCAACCGATGGAACGGGCTTCGGGTCGGACGGTTCCTCCACGGAAGGAACTTTGAGGATAAGACTTTCCGATGTGGATCCCTGCGAAGGAGACGAGGTCGTCGAGGCCGACGGGAAGGTCTGGTCGGTGGTTAGAGAGATCTCCCGTTCCATGACGACGGCTCTGTTGGAGATCCGGACGGATCGGTCGTTTCTGTAATGGGGAGGTGATCCTATGTCCGTCACAGTTTCCTGGAAGGATATGGCCACTCCATGGGTGGAGGACGTTATCAGGGAATTTCCCGAATTTCGCCGGAGGGCCTTGAAGTCTGTCGGATGGATGATGCAGAAGGAGATAAAAAAAGGCATAGAGAGCGGAGCTCCCGGAGGAAGACGCTACGCTCCTCTGTCCGGCGTAGCCCGTGGCGTCAAGGCGAAGTCTAAACTCAGGGTCATGAAAAAAAAGAAGGTAAGAAGCGGACCTCTCGGCAAGCTTCGAAAGGCCGTGGGCTATCAGTATAAAGACGACGGCTCCCTGACCGTGGGGTGGCTCTCGAAGAGCGCCGTGTATCTGGGATCTATGCAGGAAAAGGGACGGCGTCTTCCGGTTACCGAAAAGATGCGGCGGTTCTGGTGGTCCGGAGCCAGAGGCAAAAAATGGCCCAAGGTGCTGAAAAAAGGCGTACGTCTTCGGAAAGAGACGAGGGAGATAATCCTCCCCGCCAGGCCGACCATAGGCCCTATGAGGGAGGTTCTGGTTCCCAGAATTCCGGGATATTTCGTGAAGAAGATCGACGGATACATGGAGGACGATATGAAGAGGTCCACGAAAAAGAGCAAGAGAAAATACAGAGTCTACGGAAGCTGGTGGTGACGAGGTGAGATTGACTCAGGTAATGATGGAGATAAGAGACTCCATAGCCCGGTCCGAAGAGGTCCGGGCTTTCTGTTTGGACCGTTTCGGCAGAGAGCCGATCGTGATGGCCGGATATAACGCCCGGCGTCCTCCCGGAAACGACGAGCTTCCTGCGATCGTGGTCGCTCCCGACAGGAGCGATTTCGATGGAGTCGGTCGTGGAGAGCACAAAATAGATCTCATGTGGGCGGTGTTGAACGACGGAGGAGAGGAGCGGGACGGCAACAAGATAACGTTTCCCGGCTTTCTGCAGGTGGACGAACTGGGCGAGCTGGTGCTGTCCTCCCTGGAGGTGGTGGGGAGCGAGTACAGAATAACCTACACCGGATACGATCTCTTCAGCTCCGATCAGTCTCCCGCCTTCGTGGGGGAGATGGAGCTGACGGTCACGGAATGGTGAGAGAGGGGCGATAGGAATGGCGAACGTAAGGAATTCCAACGATATAGTTCTGGGATCCGGCCGCATGTTCGTCGACGGCGAGGATGTCGGTCAGCTGAAGGACGATCTGACCTTCGAGCACGGAAAGGAGACTTACGATCTGAAAGCCGGGTTCCCGGCGACGGTGGTCCTTTCTGCTCTGGTCAGTGAGGAGCTGACCCTGAGCTTCAATCTGCTGGAGACGAACCTGGATATGGTCTGCCGTCTGATGCCGGAGTACGATCCGGTAACAGAAAACGCCGGAACCGCCACCGTTGCAGACGAGCTTGTGACGCTGTTCGATTCCGTCCATACCATGCTCGGCAAGGGCAGGGTGGAAGGGGACGCCACGGTAACCACCGTGGACGGCACGGCTTTGACCGAGGGAGTGGACTATTATCTGGACCGGTTGAACGGAACCATCTACAGAGTGCCCGACTCCGCCAAGATAGCCGACGGCGACGACGTCAAGGTGAGCTACACGTATAAGACCTACGAAAGCAAAGGGTTCGGCGTCGGCGGCGGAACCTCGACGGACAAGACTTTCCGGGTCGATTTCTATCACAAGCGCAGAGACGGAAAGTATCGTCACGTCCGGATATGGAAGGGCAAGGTGAAGGGTAACTTCTCCATGGCGTTCAAGGAGGCTTCCGAGTCGCCTCTGGCCGTGGAGGTTACGGCAATAGCGGACAGCACGAAACCGGCGGGGCGTCAGCTTATGACGGTTATGGATGTGCCGGCGGAGGTGGTTCCCGGAGGGGGCTGGTAATGCGCCATTTCCCCGAGCCTGCCCGGTTGGTCGTTACCATAGGCGGGCGGCCTCATAAACTGCGGTATCTGACGAGGGCGGACGTTTCCGCCCTCGTCGTGTCCATAAGGGAGCTGTGCGACGGCGAGATTCCCGAAGACGGCAGAGAGGCCATGGATGCCTTGCTTGAAGAACGGAGGGTTCTGGACCCTATATTGATGGATGCCTTCCCCACGGCGGATTCCATTCCGGCGGAGGATGCCGATGTGAAGTCCGGTCTATTGGCCATAGTCTGGGAGGTCAACAAGGTGCCGGATATATTGGAGGATCTCAAGACCCACGGCGAGGACGGAGCGGATGACTCGGAGGGGGATCCTCTGGCATGGCCGAAGTTCTGCCTTCATATGAGGCGCAACTTCGGAATAGACGAGGAGACGATGTTCCATCGCTGGACCTACTGGCAGTTCGTGGGCTTTATCGAGGCTGCACAGGAAATCCTGGACCCCGACGAAGAGCGGGGCAAGGGAAAGCGACGGACGATAGAGGACCTGGTAAAGGATGGGGTTGTGGGGATTTAGGGGTAGTCAGTATCTGAGAGTGGTTATGATGTCTTTTCATAAAGAAGGGGGAAAAGTGACGAGAAGCAGTATTTCTTCTTATCTGATACAATACTAAATCAAGAAGCGTTTCTAATTTAGTGTTGGGTTGGTGGTAATGTGATTCTATACAAGTATTATGGTTACGACGCTGGTTTGGCTGCATTGAGAAGCAGCCAAGTTGGATTTAGGGAGCCTAGATATCGGAGCCTGTCAAGCGAGATGTCGCAAAAAGATCGAATTGGACTAACTCAGTCTCTGCGCTTTTCCCGGGGCTCTTTCTCCGGGTTCAGATAGACCGTCTCCTCGATGGAGCAGTTTCTTATCGGTCTGTTTCTCCATCTGTCCGGGTGTTTTCTTTTGGCTTCTTCCAGGGTTTTCTTCCTCTTCGCCAGTATCTCCGGGGCTTTTCCTTTATGCCTCTGCTCCGGCGTCACGTAGTTTAAGGCGCTGTGACGGTGGGTATGGTTGTACCAGGACACGAACCGGTAGGTCCAGGCTCTCGCATCCTCTATGTCCTTGAAGCCTCCACTGGGGAAGGCAGGTCTGTATTTCAGGGTCTTGAAGATCGATTCACTGTAGGGGTTATCGTTGCTTACCCTCGGTCTGCTGTGGGAGAACAGTACTCCCAGTTTTTCCATGGTGGCCCTCAATGTGGCGCTTTTCATGGGGCTTCCGTTGTCGGCGTGCAGGATCAGCGGTTTATCGGCAAGGCGGATCTTTTCCGACAGGACCGCCTTGGTGACCACCTCCGACGCCAGTTCTCCTGATTCTTCGTCGTAGATCTCCCAGCCGACTATCTTTCTGCTGTAGAGGTCTATTATGAGGTACAGGTAGTAGAACAGGCCCTTGGCCGGTCCGCAGATGTAAGTTATATCCCAGGACCACAGCTGGTTAGGACCGTCGGCTTTATGGGTTGTTATAGGTTTTTTTACCGGAGCCGCCGTTCTGCCTCTATGGTTGATCTGTCTGTGTTTCCTGAGTATCCTGTAGAATGTCGATTCAGAGGCGATGTATATGCCTTTTTCCAGTAGATCGTTCACTATCTGGGCTGGCGGTGCGCTGGCGTATTCCGGGCTGTTGGCTATCTCTAGTACCTTTCGTTCTTCCTCTTGCGATAGCTTCTGAGGCGTCTTTCTGGGAGCGTGAGGTCTTTGGTCCTCTTTTACCTGGCCCTCTTTGCACCATCTCTGGAAGGTTCTCTCAGTGATGCCGACCTCTCTACAGGCTTTAGCCTGGGTAGCTCCGCTCGATACGGCTTCTTCGATCAGTTCTACTGCTTTACGGCGATCCGAGGCACCGATCAGTCGTCCTCGTTTTCCCCCCAGATCGCCTGGACTTTTTTTCTCAATACCAGCAGGGCAGCCGCTTCAGCCAGGGCTTTGTCCTTACGTCTGAGCTCCTGTGCCAGCTTCTTGTGATCCTTCTTTACCTGGCTTACCTCATGCATAAGCTCCCTGACCTTGAGGCTCTGGCCATCGTTTGCCTCCTCGCAGGAGTTTCGCCAGCTTATAACCTGTTCGACGTACAGTCCTTTTTCCCTGCAGTACCGGGCCAGCTCCTCCTCGTTCATGGTGTAGGTCTCGTGGACTATGAGGAACTTGTCTCTGGAACTCCAGCTATCCGGTCTATCTTCGTCGCAGGGAGCTGCTTTGCCGGACGCACGGAGCTCTTTTCTCCAGTTGTAGAGGGTTGTCACCGTTATGCCAGTCTCTTTCGATAATTTAGGTATGGACATGTTCTCCGGCGGCATCATTCTCTTTTTGATTGCCTCTTTTTGTTCTTTGCTGTACCTCGCCATGTGTCGCACCTCCAGGGAGCCTCTCTCGACTCGCTAAACTAGTCTATCATGCGACACCTATTTTGGCAGGTAGGGATATTTCAATGATCCTTTTGAGCTGTCATTGTCGATTGACGGAGATAGCCCTAAGGTTTTTGAGTACATCACATCGATGCAAGAGAAGTTTTTAGTTCTCTCTCTTACAAGAAATCCATTGAATTCTTTGATGTGGTCTCATTATGGGCAGAATCATAAAGGCTTCGTTCTTGGATATGATGTTAGCGATGCTTTTTTTTGCAGTGATTTGTATAACGTTATTACCGTAAATGATGGAAACGTTCGTTATTGTAATGATAGAGAGGAGTATATCTTAAATTGCGAAACCAGGCAGCATGTCCATGCTATGTATTTGATCTCTTCGGGAGAGTCTATTGAGGACCTGATGGAGCTTCCCCCTAAAGCTCCAGGTTATTTAGATGAGGATAGCTCAATTAGAGTTAAGAAAATGCTTTCGGATTTTTTGTTAACTAAAAGCTCTGATTGGGAATACGAAGACGAGGTTCGGGTTGTAAGAATTGTGTCTGATTTGTTTGAAGAGTGTCGAGAAACTCAATCCGATCCAAATTGTGGTTTTGATTCTACTAGCGATATTATGCTATGTCCTAGCATGGCGTATCCTATCAAACCTGGGCTCCATATGTACGCTAAAAAACAAGAAATAAAAGAAGTCTACCTGGGGTGTAGGAATCCAATTTTAAAAGCACAAGGAGCCCTAGTTGATGGCGAAGAGGATGTATCCCATAAAGCGATAAATGAAAAATGGGATGTCTTTAGTGTTGACCTAGATCCTAGTTCTTGGGATGTTCTACCGACTAAGATTGATCCTAAAAAGCTTCTCGTTCCAAAGAAAACAGGGCTGTTGAACGATATAACAATGACCGGAGAAGAGGCTACCGTCTTGTTAGGTAAATTGAATAAAGGTGATCTTTCAGCGGAGGACACGGTGACTCTTCGCCATTTTTGTGTTGGGGGGAAGGAGGAAATAAGTATAAGGTTAAACGATGAGTTTGTTAATATGAGTGATGATTCATACTTGGACTTTCTCCCTTGATAGCTATCTAGGCGTATCTTGACGTCAGACATCAATACTGATATCCTCTAAAAAAGGATGTGTTGCGATGTCGGACGTAAGGACTGTTTTTATTACCAAAGAGGTTGCGGAAAAGCTTGAACTCAATCCGTCCTACGTCATCAGGTTGGGAAAAAAGATCGGCCTTGATGATTGTGAGATGAGGGAAGCTGGAAGTCGGAACTATCTCTTTAGCGAAGAAGCGGTAGAAAAACTGAAGAACGCGAAATCTAAATAGGAAACCCCGCATGATCGATCTCTCTTGGCGGACAGACGATCAAACGGGGTAGAACAAGGGACAAGCCCTCACATGGAATAATTGTACCATGTCGATGGCTCCCTGTCCCTATGGACGTAAGGGGGCTTTTTTTATGCTTGAAATTAAGGAAAAAACAGGAAGCAAGAATGTTCAAGGTCGGGAATTGATAAAAAGGGCCGTAAATGACGTTTTTTCGTATAGATCGTCGGGGTTGCGTGATCTGCCTGAAAACGTCGATAGGAGAACTTTTTACGGCTGGGTCGTGTATGTGGCATGGCTTTACGTAAATCGGATGGAGGCACAGGGGCGTTCCGTTGATTTATCGGAAACCGTCGCCGTGATGGAAAGAAACGACGAGAAAGGCGAGATAAGGTCCGCTTTCGATTTTTTTCGTGCCGCAGAGAGCCGAAGGGAGGCAGGAGAGATGATAGATGTGCTGGAGGCTAATCCCGTAACTGGTGATTCTGATGTGACGTTGTTCGAGTTCGAGCGAATGGTGGTAAGGGTGGTATTCATCAACGGCAACCCTTGGTGGGTGGCAAAAGATGTATGTGATGTGCTGGGGTTATCGGATGTCAGTAAATCATGCTCGAAGCTGGACGAGGATGAGAAGCTGATACGAAAACTTTTCGTATCAGGTCAAAACAGAGACACTCTACTGATTTCCGAGTCCGGCTTGTATATCCTGATCATGCGGTCGAACAAGCCAGGGGCCAAACGATTCAAACGCTGGGTTACCCACGAGCTTTTGCCGACCATACGAAAAACCGGAAGCTACGCTCTTCCCGGCGTCGATCCATCCAAGAACGGCAGAAAGGAAGAGCTTGCGGAAAAACGTCTCGCCATCATGGAGCGAAACGCCAACTGTCGAATGGCCAAGATGATCCTGAAGGGCATGGACGCCTTCAAGGACGTCATGACCAAAGAGTCCAAGACCGTCTTTATGGCCAAGTACGGCGAGCTGGTTACAGACGTCGATCTGACTCGTCTGCTTCCCAGATCCGCCGAGCCGATGTACTCTGCCACCGACATAGGGAAGGAGTGTGGAGTCTCCGCCCAGGTGGTGGGCAAGGTGGCCAAGTCCCATCATCTGAAGAGCCCGGCGGGGGAGGACGGAGAATACGGCTACTGGATAAGAAGCAAGTCCCGTTATTCCAGCAAGGAGGTCAACACCTTCGTGTACAACGAAAGAGGCAGGGAGTGGTTTCTGGATCACTTCGGTATAACGGCCATGGTGGAGTAAAGGTTAACCAATACTGATTAAAGTCATCAAGGGCCATCGTCGAGATGATGGCCCTTGGTAATGTGCGTTTAAAGCAGAGCGGATATTCCTTTTGATTCCAAGACGTTCAGGAGTTTTCTGGCCGCCCCTGCCGGTTTTTTCGCTCCGGTTTCCCACTTTTGTAGAGTAGATAGACTGACGTTAAGGAGAAAAGCTAAGTTTTTTTGACTTAGATCGTACAAAGAACGAATATGTTTGATGTTCTCCGGAGAATAGTTGGGAACCTTCGGGAGACACATTACGTCGAAGTTTTGCATCTGGTTTTTGGAAAAGCTTCCCGCTTCGTACAGGTCACGAGCTGTTTCGTGCATTTCTTCAAGTATACGGCTCATTTTGACGACACCTCCTTCAATGCGCCATTTCTAGTAGCTAAAGATAGTTTTTGATTTGTCAGAGACAGCAACCCTCTTGCCATTTCCTGAAAGGACTCGAGTTCTTTCGAGGATATGTTTGAACGCTCGTTCTTGTTAAATCCATAAATGAAGAACCAGCTATTCTCCTGCTTGGTTGCGACTATCGTTCTTGCGCTACCCCTTTTCCCTTGCCCCGGGAGAGGAATCCTTTTTTTGCAGATGTATCCTCCAAGGTTCGCATCGATTAGACCGGATTCCATCTCTTTTACGGCGGCTATGATGCTGTCGTTGTTGATGCGATTTTTGGACATCCAACGATAAAATGCCTTTGTTATAAATATCCGGTTCATGCTAGTATAGTAGCACTAAGTGCTACTATACGCAACGAAGCTTACTCTCTCGTTCAAAAAGTCGTCCCTCAGGGGCGGCTTTTTTTTATTTCTCTCCGGAGGTGATCTTTTGTCCAAGCGGGACGTACAGATAAACGTAGGGGCTCGTGTAGATCAGGCCGTGAGCGCCTTCGACAGATTGCAGAAAACCCTCTATCTGAACGGTCACCGCCTGGAGACCTACGGCCAGTCGGTAGGGAAGGTTTTCGACCCGGCTATGAAGGGGCTTGTGGCGGTAGGCCTTGCGGCCAAAACCGCCGCCGCGGGAACCGGATTGGCCGCTTTCTCGGTGGCCCAGGACCTCGAGGAGGCCATGGCGGTCGTCGCCCAGAAAACCGGAGAAGGCGAAGAGGCCCTGAAAGAATACGAGGACATCGTCAGAAGGCTTTTCAGGGAAAACCCGGTGTCCGGATACGGAGAGGTGGCCCAGGCTCTGGCGGCTGTTCGGGTGGCGACCGGGGCCGCCGGTGAGGCTCTGGAGAAATTGACCCAGCAGTATCTGTCCCTGTCGGACGTCACCGGAGTGGATCTCAACAACGCGGTTCGTCTGGGTTCCAGGCTCTTCGGGGACTGGTCCATCTCGACGGATAAACAGACCGAGGCGTTGGATGCGCTGTTCGTTGCATCCAGATCGACGGGGGCTTCCATAGAAAACCTGGCGGAGAAGGCCGTTACCTATGGAACCAAGTTCAGGCAGCTGGGCTTCTCCCTGGAGGAGGCTCTCGGGTTGTTGGGCAAGTGGGAGAAGGAAGGGGTCAGCACCGAAAAGGCCCTGTCCGGTCTTGGCCAGGCGATAACCAACATGACCCGAAGCGGTGTCCGGAACCTGGTTCAGGGATGGAAGGACCTTACGAATAGCATAAAAAACGCCACCACCGAAGGAGATGCCATAAACAAGGCCGTGAAGTATTTCGGCGCCGATGCAGGTCCGGACATGGCGGCGGCTATCAGGGAGAACCGCTTCGAGCTCGGAGCGTTGGTGGAGGTCTTGTCGAAGGCCGAGGGAGCGATCGAAACGGCCGACGAGGAAACATCTACGTTGATAGAGTCTCTTCAATCACTTAGGAATACCGCGAAAGACAAGCTCCTTGAGCCGTTGGGAGACGAGGTGTCTCGATATGTCGCCCACGTTGCCGAACTGCTGGAGGTTCTCGTCGAATGGGCGGACGAAAACCAGGTGCTTAAGGGCTCGGTTGATGCCTTCTTCGAAGGATTGGGGTTAGGCAATATACAAGTGGAAGAGTTCAAAGAGGCGTTGGAGAAGGTCGATGTCGCCTCCTTCACCGATCAGTGCGAGACCTTCGGCAGAATGCTGAAGGCTATCTATCGATCGCTTAAGACCATAGCCGACATGATCCCCTGGGAGCTCCTGATAGAACACGCCGACAGCCTGACCAAGATCATAATATACGGGTGGGCCTCCGGTAAGGTTTTGTCCATAGCCGGAGGAGTTCTAAGCCTTGCGGGATCTTTTGGCGACTTGGCCGATATGATGGAGAAGTTCAACAAGGTGGCGGCTTTTATCGAGGGTACTTCCATCGCTAAGTGGCTTATAAAAAGCGGAGCGGCATTATCGGAGATGATTAATAAGTTGGGAGACAGTGGACGACTGTCTCGCTGGGCCAAGGACTTTCGCAACGAGATGCGGGCGTTGATCAAGTACAAGGGAGCTTGGTTCTACGAGCTTAAGCTCGCTCTTGGTGGTGCCGGGGCGAATATAGGCCTGGATATGGGGCTGGAGGATCTGGAAGGGTTCGAAGAGGCCTTGAAGGGAGATAAAGAGGCCCTCGAAAGTCTGCCTGAACCGATTCAGAAATGGATAGAGAAGAACAAAAAGACGAGTGTATCGCTAAAAGAGACCTCCAAGGCCGTCGAGGATTTGGACGATAAGATCAAAAACGTATCGGATGATATGAAAAAGCTTGAAGAGGACCCGTTTTCTCTAGCTAGTCTATTCGATGATGAAGAGCTTTTTGATAACCCCGACGATCTCCTAGCCAGGTGGGTTAGCGATAAGCCGATCAGAAAGATAGATTTAGCCATCTCGGACCTTAAGAAGCGTGTAGTGGAGATAAAAGCCGGCGGCAAAGAGGCGATGGAAACATTGGGAGTCTCCGCCGAAGAGGCCGATGCCGTGATGAGAGACTCCATATTGAAGGCGGTAGAGGAGATAAAGAAGTCTCTCGCCGACGAGGATCCCTATATGGCCACCGCCTTCGTATCCGCCATGGAGAAGATGGGAACGGAGGGGGGAGACGCTCTTATGGCCTCCATAGCCGGGGCCATGGGCAAGGGGCAGGATTCCATCGTAAAGATTCTGACCGGGGCCATTCAGGACGGCTTTATAAAAGGTCCCGCTCTGACAGAGGCCATGAAGCTCATTCAGAAGAGGACGGACGAGCTCGTCAAAAAAACCGGAGATCAGATAGAAAAAGAATATGCCGGTATGAAATTCAGCTCCGCCTTGATGGGAGATCTGAAAGCCTACCACGCCAAGCTGGAGCTTTCCAACCTGGGGGTTCAAAGCAGGATGCCGAAGTTCTCCGGTAAGGGCGAATTCGGCGGGACGGTCAACAAGGTGTCCGCCCCTATATCGATACAGATAGGCACGGTCAACGTAAAACGTCCGGAGGATGCGGACAAGACCGGTCGGGAGATCGGCCGGGGGATAGTCAAGTCATTCGATCTGGGGTACTGAGGAGGGTGGTCCCATGAGCTACGACCCGGTGGCCAACTACGAACTTACGGATATCGAGGAGATCCCCCACGGCGAGATGGTGGTCACAGCCTCGGGGGAGACTGTTTTCGTCCGTCGCCCCGGCGGCAGGGTCCGTTTCAGGGCCACCTTTCAGGGGCATTTCACCTCTCACCCTGCGGGATTTTTCACGGTCGGCGAGGTCTTCTCCCATCAGGGAATAGAGTACGTGGTGGAGCAGATAAAGCTGTCGGGGCTTCACCGGATAAGGGCAGTCGACGGGGAGTTTTTCGACGGTCGGTCCTACGAGATACAGGCTTTGTCCACCAGGGCCTACGATGGAAGCCTGGATATAGACGAACCTATGGCGGGGGAGTAGCCCATGGATAGCGTATCCTGCTGGGCAAGTCTGCATCTTTGCGGCGGGGAACCGCCTCTCTGCCTGGCTGTCAGCCTGAACGGAGAGCCAGAGACGGCGGTGGCCAACGTTACGAGGCAGGAGACTCACGATGTTTTGACCCTGGAGGTGGAGCCTCGGACTATTTTGTTGTATCTGGAGACTTTGCAGGTCGGCAGGGTCGGTTTGTGTCGTCCGGCGTTTCGATTCGAACCTCTCACGAATGCCGGTAAGCTGACCAGGTTGGACGTGTCCTTTAGGGGTCTGCGATCGGAGGATATGCAGGTTTTCCGTCCGTTCCGCTGGATGTTGTGCCCCGTGGAGGCGGACGCCAGCGTATCGCCTCGGTGGGTGGTGGACCGTCCGGTATTCGGAGAGACCGGACGACTCTGCGACTGGGAGGACCTTTGCGTCTCTGGGGCCATGAGATGGACCTCGGAACTCTCCGCCGTCCTTTCCAGAGGCGAGGCGGCGTCGGTGGATCTCTCGGGCGTTCCCGCCTGGGTGTCGGGGCTTCCGGCGTCGGCCCACATGATAAGGCCCTGGGCGGATGTGAACGGCGTGGCCCGGACTACCAGAGAGATTCCGGTGTCGATACATCCATCTGGCGGAGTGGTCTACGGATGGGTCGGATACCTGCCGATATGGTCGGTTTTCCTGCCGGTCGAGGGCTCCTCCGGCGGAGATCCCATGATAGCGGTGACATCGAGGCCCAGGCGGTCGGACATCGCCGAGGCGGAAGTCGTTTTGGAGGTGAAGTAGTGCGGGAAATACAGGCCCCGGCCCTGCCGGATGGATATGTGGAGTTTTCCTATAGAAGAGAATTACGGGCCCTCATAGGGACATGGCAGGGAAAGGTACTGTTGCCTGCGGGGAGTCCTCCGGAGCTTGGTGGATCTTGGACGGTCCCGGGGATCATGGAAAACGGGCTGGTGTCCCGGGCGGATAAACTGGGGGACGCCGAGGACGGACGGGTGTTGTGGTCCCTCTCCGGCTACGATGCGGGGTTCCGGCTCATGAAAAGCCCTCTGTTGCCTCACCAGATAAAAGGATCCACCCTGGGAGATGTCTTGTCCGAGCTGGCGGAGGGGTGCGGGTTGAAAGCGGACGTGACTCTGGACAGAGACGTCCCGGTGGACGCCCGACACCTGGTTTCGGGCCAGACGGCGGCGAACGCCGTTTTGGACCTCGCCACCCTCGGGGGAGCCATCGCCTATATGACCCAGGACGGAACCCTGAAAGTAGCTCCGCCCCGGCCTTGTAAAACCTATCCCTGCAAGGGGTTGAACCTGGACGACGTACAGGCCCGGGATCTGGATCTCGACGGGTACGCCTCCGGCGTGGTGGTTATCCTGGGACGCCGGGGAGACTCCTCCGGTTCGGTAGACGAAGACGGTCCTGGAGGCGGCTATTATGGGACGACTCCCTCTGGATCGTTGAAGCGGATCACGAAGCGGGGGACCACCGCCTTGCCGGGGGGGACCCTGTCTTGGAGATATACCCTATTGTCGCCTATAAACGTGGTCGAATCCTATGGAGCGAGCTTGTTTCTTCCCGGGGCCGGTATCAGAAAGAGTATCGTGTCGGATTACTCCTATGACGTGGAGTCCTCCGTGGTAAGAGTAGGCGACCAGGAACAGCGGCTGTGGAGATTCTGCCTCGTCGAGGCCGGAAGCGTCGAGGATACCGCCGTCGATGCGGTCTATTACGATAATGCCACGGGCGGGTTAGCCACCGAGACGGTCGAGCACGTCATGGAGTATCAGGTGAGACGATCCTACGACATGGACAAAACCCACATCTTGAAGGAAGTAGTGGAGATCAATTCGTATGATCCCGACAGAAGAAGAAACGACGTACCCTACACCCACAAGACCGAGCGGGCCTGGACGTGGGACGACGATCACGGATACAGAGGGCTCACCGAGAGGGAATGGAGCTATGAGGAAAGAGACGTCGGAGAGGCGGACCTTGTGACGGGATCGGACGGGAACCCTCTTACCTGGGTAGGGAGCGACGGCCAAACCAGGTACATACAGCTTCCGGCCTATCAGACCACCACGATGATAAAGAGGGAGCGACAGAGACAGATAGACGAGGTTTTCGACGACGACGGTAAATGCGTCACCCGTATAGAGAGGACGACCGACGACAACGGGTTGGCGGATATGCTGGAGAGAGGGCTTTTCGGAGACCTTTACGACCCTGCAAACTCCAGGGCCGGGGAGGCCCTGGCTCAGATGAAAACGCTACTTCAAGACGGCTCCATGAGGATAATTCAGGTTCCAGGCGGATCCTCCATCTCGGAGGAGGTCGGAACGCTGTCTCAGCCCGGCAGGAGATACAGGGAGAAGACGTCGGGCGAGGACGGTGGAAACCGCTATATAGACGGGATCTGGTCGGAAGAGACCTGCCCGTTTTTGTGTAGCGATGGAACCTGCGGGGTCGTAGAGTCTCCATCGGCGGTCTCCGCTCCCGGGACGTCGAGGTCGAAGCCTTCGGGATGGGACGGAAGCGGCGTCGAGACGGTAGACGGTCCGGTTCATTCGACGGAAGACTCCGAATCGGATTCGGAGGATTACATCGAAGGTGATCCCTGCGGCTATCTGGAGGACGGAAAAACTCCGGGGTACGAGAGGTGTTCCAGGTACAAGGCTTTCCGCCATCTGGCGGGGTCTACCTCCGGGACCTCTCCGGTGTCTCCGGTGGTGGGCATGTCCGGAGGAGGAAGTATATGGACGGAGAAGGAGCTGTACATAGATGAGCATCTCTCGGAGGATCGAGCCAGGTCGATAGCCCAGACCATTGCAGACAACATCCTGTCGGTCAAGAAGGTAAGCAGGGGGATAGTGGAGACGGTCACGGTACCCCTGGACATGAGGGTCCATCCGGACGGGGGGGTGATGGCGGTGGAACACAGTTTCGACAGGCTACAGACCTCCATATCCTTCCGTCCTTCGGACACTACGCCGCCGGAGTATCTGATGTTGCTCAACTCCGGATCCACCGCCGCCAACGTCTACGCCAGGGAGAGTATCGGCAAGGGCCGGAGCGCCTTCGGTCGGGTGGTGGACGTCCGACCGGACAGGGCTCTGGTCATACTGGGCGGTCGTCCGGTCAGCTGTACCTCCTCCATACGGATCAAGAGAGGAGACAACGCACTTGTGTTCCTTCCTCCCGGGAGCGTCTCCAGCGGCGTTATCCAGGCGGTGATGAAATGACGAAAGCGAGAGTCTACACGGGTCCGGTCGGGCGGTTGTCCGGCCACGTGCTTGGCAGGGTTCCCTTCGCCGTGCCGGAGACGGTTAAAATCCGTCTCCTCGATAGGGAGGCCGGGAAGCCGGACGAATCCGGAGAATTGATCGAGGTATCGGGGGACGGGCGGATCTGGCTTTTCGAGAGCGGTGTATATATATGGAATCGAGAAGAGGGGGTAGGCGAGGGCCTGTCCCCTCTTTTTTTATGCGACGAGGCGGTCCTGTCGGGGTACGACTGGGCTCTGGTCTCCGGCGGCCTGGTCGTGGACGGGGTTTTCGTCTCCGTGGAGATGCCCTGCCCGATGCCCGACGCCGGTAACTCCGGCTGGTGGGTGGACCGGTGCGACGATAGCGACACGGCTCCGTTCGTTCCTTCTCTCTCCTCTGTTGAGTCGGCTTTTTTCGGCCGGTGGTGCTATACGCCTTTGAGTTTTGCCTACAGATGGGAGCGGGAGGAGTACCGCAAACTTCGCGAGGCGGCAGACAAGGCCAAGGGTCTTGAAAGGGCGGCACTTGCCGCCAGGCTGATGGAAGTGGAGCGGTTCGAGATCGGAGACATCGCAGGGTCCTCCGGGGTCTACGGCATGACCTGGTACGACTGCGACCCCGCCGCGGAAACCGAGATGACAGAGCCTTCCTTCGGCGGGCTGTGGCTGGACGGTGGCGTCTTGTATGGGGCCGGGAGCAAGTCGGCTGGGAGGGCCCTGTTGGTGCCTACTTCCTTCGACTCCGATGGTACCTGTCTAGGGTTGTCGGTGGTCCATAGCGGAGAGCTCCAAGGGCAAGAACCGGGACAGGTTATCCCGGTACGAGGTGGAGCTGTCCATGTAGCGGCGGGAGAGGGGGACCCACGAGGTCGGCTGTTGTCGGTCCGTGGTCCTTATGCCCTCCACCTTTGGGGGGAGGAGACGAGGCTATACGAGATCGAGGAGGGCTTTCTATCTCCCCGATGGGGTTATCTGGCCCTCCCCGGGGTTCTTTCTCTGGACGGGAAAGTCTTTTTCTGGTGGCCGTACGGAGATATCCCTTCGAAACTGGGAGGGGCGGCAAGGACCATGGAGCGATGGTGTTTTCCCGGAGAAGCAGAGCCGGTCGATGCGGCGGGGCCTCTTCTGATTGCAGAGGCCTCCGGTGGGGCGGTTATCACGGATATGCGGACCATGCGACGGCACATAGTCCCGGAGGTGGGAGATATCCAGGTTTCTGAGGGACATGGTTTCGTCCGGTCCCATTCGGCTAACGAAAAGGTCTGCCTTGAAAGTAGTTCCCCGGTGGAGGCGGTAGGCGAGGGAGGAGAGCGTTTTTCCCAGGACGTGAAGCCGGAAGACCTCTGCATCCCCTGGCTGGGCAGGGCGGGGGATCCTCTGGAAATAGGCTGGTGGGATTTGCCGGATCTGGGAGTTCGGGGAAGCCCTCCGAACCTGGAAGGCTTGGGCGATAGCGACGGTTCAAACGACTTTCACGACGGAACACACAGGGACAACCGAAAGGGAATGTCGGTAACTTCCGACGGCCTGATCTATCTATCCGGAGACAACTACGAAGACGAGGCCCTCGATGTGATGGCATGGAAGTACGACGGTGGAGGCTGGGAGAAAAACCGGGTTTCATGGCCCTGTTCCGACAGACTGGTGGCCCCGTATGGACAGGGGAATTACCACGTTCACCACTTCCCCGGTGCGGACTGGAGTCTGTTCCACGCCCCGGTAGGAAGGATACGTTATCGGAAGTTACTGGAGACCACCGACTGGTCTTTCCTAATGCCTCTCGTCGGTCTCGGAGGAGGGTTCGCCCTGTACGGAGCCCTGATGGTTCAGGAGGCTTTCAACAAGTACCTGGAGGACTCCTTCGGGGACGCCATGCTGGTTTACACTCTGCCGAATCAACGGCTGTACGTTGGAGACCCTCTATTCCAAGAATGGGAAGAGGTGGACGCCGGACCTGGTTATTTCTGGACTTTCGCCGGATGGGCTACGGTCAGAGACGAGCCTATGGCTGTTTTTTCCAAGCTGAAAGAGGCCACCGGCAACGACCCCAAGCCGGAGGTCTGGGGGGTCTGTCGGAGCGGGGCGCGCCGGATCGACCCGGAGGAGGCGGGAGAGGTAGGAGAAAAGGCCGCCGGATTGGTCCCCTCCACCTACTGGGCTAGGTGGGGAACCTGGCCTGGGGGAAGCGGCGGGGTAAAGGAGGACATAGACTCCATTCTCGGGAATAAACCCTGTCTGTATCCTCTTCCGGAGCCGACGGGGAACCCCGAGGCGGCGCTGGCGGAGAACATGGTGGAGAGGATGGATCTGTGGAGAGAGAAAGCCCAGGACATAAACCGTCCGGCGGTGACCATGGGTCAGACCTACGATCATCAGATACTTTCTGCGGCGGCCATAGACCCCACCGTCCCGCTGGTCGATGCGAGGCTGGAGGTCGACGAGGGAAGGGACCACCTTGGGTGATGCTTCGACATTGGACGGGGGTCTGGCTGTCGGTCCGGTGCGAGACGAGCCCCTCTCCGTATGTCTTGGAGCAGGCGACCGATTGGGAACTGGTAAGCCTGGGGTCTCGTGAGAATGGGGCGATCGTGGCCCTGTTCGGCCATGGCAGATGCTCCCTGTCCATCGGGGATTACGACAAGGCTCTAGAGGTGTTCGGGTTCGGCGAATGGTGGACGAGGATGGCTCTCCATACCTGGTACGCCCGGTTTTTTCCGGTGGTGATACGGCAGTCGCCTGAGGAACTGGACCGGATGGCCCGGCTATGGAAAGAGGAAGAAAAAAGGGAGGAATAGATATGCCGATAATGCAGTTGAGAACGAGCGACGATGCGTATCCACTGAGCCGGTTGGACTTCGGGGCCATAGACACCGGGACGACCAGTGTACAGATAGGGTTCCGCCTATGGAACGACAGGCCGACTCAGGTGTCCGGCGAGTTGCTGGGGACCGCCGACGGAGCGAGGGTCAGTTTCGCCACCCAGTTCAAGCCGCTGGTGAACCATCCGGAGGCTCCAGTCGCGGTCAAGGTGGACGGCTCACCTGCGACGGGGGTCTCTGTGGACCACGAGAACGGTCTGATAGTTTTTTCGTCCCCTCCTGCCGACGGGAAGGTGGTCACCTGCGATTATGCCTACTCCGTAGGGTCCACCGACGCCAACGCCGTAATAGTGACCATGGAGCAGGTCGCTGGCGTGGCCGGAGACGGAGTGACTAGATCCTTTCCCCTTCCGTCCAGATGTCTGACGCCATTGAAGTTGTTGGTGGGAGGAGTGGAGATACCGGAGGGAACAGGCTTCGAGATCCAAGACGACGGCGAGAGCCTGTACATAGCGGAGCCTCCGGAGGCCAACGAGTCCGTGCTGTTCTCCTACGTGGATCCCGTCTGTCAGGGAGGATATTACGAGACCAGGAGCTCCGGTCTTGATAATCCATATAGCCAGAACGACATGGCCGACGATGCGGAGACCGCTTTTTTCAAGCTGGGCGGGGCCTTCTCCGTGGAGAACCGTCTGGTTGGAACTGGAGACGGGAGTAAAAAGATATTCGACACCGGCACCCCTTTGATACGTGAAGTCTCGAAGGTGCTGGTAGGGGGGCAGGAGGTGACGGACTACGCCCTCAACAACGTAAAGGGGACGATTACCTTCGGGGCCGCTCCCGCCGTGGATTCGGAGGTCCGTATGGATTACTCCTACGAAAGGGGGCACGCCATAGGAAATATCCGACAGTGGAGCGGAAGACGGTGTTTCTTGAGGGTGTCTCTGCCTTACGATGCGCCGAACTCGGTACTGACGGCCCGGCTCAGGGTCATATCTCAATAGGGAGGTAATGTAATGGCGGTAAAAAGGATTGATACTCTGGGGTGTCACCCCCTGGTGCTAATGAAGAAATTGGCGGCCATAGGCGGGTTGGAGATACTCAAGGAGGAAAAACACGTCCACGACGGGGTGGAGTACCCCTACCACATCGTGGCGAAGGTGAAAGACGGGTTGTACGTGGAGGCGAAGGATCCTATATACGAGTTCGCAAGTACCCCCGAACTGTTACCTCGAAGAGTGTACCTTGGAGAGCTAGACGGAGATATCATGACATTGGAAGCGAGCTCTACGATGCTGGGGATCATAAGCCAGACGGATTTCATGGCCCCTGTGATAAACTCG